>SBGO01000041.1 GCA_006226565.1 Deltaproteobacteria bacterium
CGAGGCGCGCGACCCGGGCGATGCCGTCGGCCGTGCGCAGCCACGCGCGGTCGGGCGACGACGGGACGAAGGCGGTGATGGCGACCCGGCGGTCCGCGTCCGCGAGGACGACCGGCGGCGCGATGCCGCGCTCGGCGGCCAGCGTCATGCAGGCGAACTGGCGGCGGGCGTCGTCGAAGGGCCGGTCCCCGTCGACGTGGCGGACGACGTAGCGGCGGCCGTCGGCGTCGAAGGTGTAGAGCGGCGTCCCGGAGAGGCCCCCCGCGAGCGGTCGGAGGGTGACAGGGTCGACTTCGGGGAAGCGCTCCCGGACGACGGTGGTGAGGGTCTCGCTCGGCGGTCGCATCGGGGGGCCTGGGCGGGAGGACGAATGCGACGCGGGTTTTACCCGGGCAAAAGCGTCAGCGCAATAATACCCGGATTAAATCGACGGCGGCGCCGCCACTGGGGGACGCGCACCCCCGCCCGCGGGTGCCACCCGGATGGCAAAGGCGGGCCGCGGCCAGCGGTGCTGATGCATGGCGACTCCCAGCGCCACCTCCACCGCGCCGACCCCCGCCATCGCGGGCTGGAGCCACGAGGTCGCCGAGACCCAGAGCAGCTCCGCGGCAATCCAGAGGACGAGCGCGACCCCGAGCAGGATGGCGGTCCGCGCGGCGCGAGCGCGGCGCCCGACGGTCCGGCCGAAGCCGACGACGTGGCCGACCCCGATGAGGACCGCCAGGGCGAGGCCGGGGAGGAGGTAGCTCGAGAACGGGCCCGGGGCGAGCAGGTCGGCGCTCATCCCGAGGTTCGCGCCGCTCGGCTCGAGGGCCAGCAGGAGGCCGGACCCCAGGGCGGCCAGCCCGACGAGGAGCTGGAGCAGGCCGAGGCCCCAGACGAGGGGCGACGGGAGCCGGGGCGCCTTGTCGGCGCGGGGGAAGCCGCCGTTCAGCCGTCGCATGGCGCCATGGAAGCGATGCACCCGGGAGCGGCCGACGAACATCATCGGGCACTCCCCATCCACGACGCTCAGCCCGAGGTCGTGGGCGGCCCGGACGGCCTCGGGGCTGGTGCTGCCGGGCCCGCCGCCGCGGTGCAGCCACACCCGCGGGATGTGCGCGGCCGCGGCGTCGCGCACGACGCCCTCGGAGGCGCCGGCCGGGGTCATGACGAGGGCGCCGCCGACCGGCTCCGGCAGATCGGTGAGCCGGGCGTATGCCGTCCGTCCCTCGATGGTCCCGCCGCGGGGGTTGATCGGCACCACCTCGTAGCCGGCGTCGAGCAGCTCGCGCATCACGGCGCGGCTGAAGTCCTTGGGGTCGTGGCTGGCGCCGACGAGCGCGAGCCGCTCCTGCCTCAGGAAGGCCTCGATGTTCGCGAGCGAGTTCGACATGGTGCCGCCGCGATGCACACCGGGTGCCAGGGCATGAACGACGCGATCACGAGGGGTTACGTGTCGCGGCGCGGTCGCGTTGGGCGAGGACCCACCCCGAGCTGCGCGTCTTCGCCCGAATCGAGCGGTTACACGAACACGCGGCGGCGTCCCGACCCGACGGTGTGAGCGTGGTGGAGCGCCCGCCCCCGGGCTCTCGGAGACCGAGCTGTGACGCGGGTCTGCGGGGTCTGTTATGATTTATGTCAAGTTTCGTGCCTTCGTGCTGGCGAACCCGAAGAGACGCCGCTATCGTCGCCCTACTTCCGTATTCTGCATGTCCTCCACCGGTCGCGGCCCGCGCGGCGCATCCCTCGTGCGCTCCCCCGCCAGCGGCCGAATCCAGCCAGGAGCTCCACGATGGCACGATCCGACGTGTTCGCGCGTTTCGCGCGTGCGCTGCGTATGGCGAAGTACTGCGATGCCCAAGGGCTGCCGACCCGCGAGGGCGTCGAGCGCTTCGCGGCGGTCGAGCGCGTCGAGCGCGAGTCGCGTCGGCGCTTTCTGACCCAGGTCGGCGGCGCGGCGGCGCTGACGGTCGCCGGCGGCCTGCTGCTCCCGCGCCAGGCGCGCGCGGTCCAGGCGGCGAAGTCGGGCCAGGAGATCGCCATCATCGGCGGCGGGCTCGCCGGGCTCGCCTGTGGCTACGAGCTCGCCGCGCGCGGGGTCTGGCCGACGATCTACGAGGCCGCGGACCGCGTCGGTGGCCGCTGCTACTCCCTGGCCGGCGTCTTCCCGGGGCAGGTCGTCGAGCTCGGCGGCGAGCTCATCGACACCGGGCACAAGACCATGCTCGGCTACGCCAACGCCTTCGGCCTCCAGATCGAGGACATCACGAAGGGCTTCGGCGAGCAGTACTGGTACATCGACGGCGCGCTCCGCGACGACACCGAGATCGTCGAGGAGTTCCGGGCCTTCGTGCCGCGGATGCAGGAGGACCTGCGCTCGCTGACCGGCGGCCTGAACGCCGACATGCCGGCGACCGCGGCCGACATCGCGCTCGACTACATGGACATGCGCACCTACCTCGCCACGCGCGGGGCCGGGCCGATCCTGACCGACGCCATCGACGCCGCCTACGGCCCCGAGTACGGGCGCGAGATCGACGAGCAGAGCAGCCTCAACCTGCTCTTCTTCATCCACGCCGACCGCCGCTCGAAGTTCCACGAGTTCGGGGTCTTCAGCGACGAGCGCTACCACGTCGTCGGCGGCAACGGGCAGATCTCCGACCGCATGGCGGAGGCGCTCGGCTCCAGCATCGCGCTCGGCCACGCCCTCATCGACCTGTGGCGGCGCGCCAACGGGCGCTACGTCATGACCTTCGACACCCCGTCCGGCACGGTCGAGCGCGAGGCCGACGCGGTCGTGCTGGCGGCGCCCTTCAGCACGCTCCGCCACGTCAGCATGGACGACGCGAGCCTCGGGCTGCCGCCCTGGAAGCGCTACGCCATCGACCACCTGCAGTATGGCACCAACGCCAAGGTGATGGTCGGCATGAACCGCCGCACCTGGCTCGACCACGGCGGCAACGGGCGCGCGAACTGCCTCCTGCCGAACGCCCAGAACGTCTGGGAGACCAACCCGGGCTACGCCGGCCCGACGGCGGTGCTCACCGACTTCTCCGGCGGCCTGCGCGGGGCCTCCCTCGACCCGAACAACGTGCAGGCCGCGGCCGAGGCCTTCCTCGCCGACGTCGACCAGCACGTGTTCCCGGGCGTCCTCGCCGACGCGACGCGCCTGCCGAACGGCGACCTGCGCGCGGTGATGCAGCACTGGCCGACCGAGCCCTGGCAGCGCGGCAGCTACACCTGCAACCAGCCGGGCTACTTCACGACCATCGCCGACAACGAGGGCAAGCGCGTCGGCAACCTCTTCTTCGCCGGCGAGCACGCCGACTCGTTCTACAACTGGCAGGGCTTCATGGAGGGCGCCGCGGCGTCGGGCGTCGCCGTCGCGACGGAGATCCTCCACGAGCTGCGCCAGCAAGGCGGCGACCTCTGATCTCGGGGGCGTCGTCGCCGCGCGGGGGACCGCGGCGACGACGCCCACCCGACCTACTCGGCGACCACCGTCACGGGGAGGTCGAGGGTCTGACCGGCCGCGCTGAAGCGGACCGTCGTCTGGCCGGGCTGCGTGCCGGCCACCCACACCACGCGGAGGCCGCGTAGGAACGCCTCGCCGTCGGTGTCGACCTCGATCTGGTCGCTCCACGGCGGCGCGACGAGATCCGCGGCGCCGGCGCCGTCACCGCCGAGCACGGTCGCCGCGAAGCCGTCGGGGCCGTTGCCGAGCAGCAGGCGGTCGGCGTCGTCCCAGGCCAGGAGCTCGATGGCGCGCGTCTCGCCGACCGCGACCGTGAGCGCCGTGACCAGCGCGTGGTCGTCGGGGAGCCAGGCTCCCACCCGGGCGGCCGGGCCCGAGGCGAGCGCGAGGGTGTAGGAGCCCCCGCCGGTGGTGGTGAGGGTCACCGGGCCGTCGGCGCCGTTCGGGATCACGACCACGTCGTCGGTGCGCTCGCCTGCGGGCTCGAAGGCCACGGCGCCCTCGGGCGAGGACCGCCAGTCGGCGACGTCGTAGCCGAGCAGGGCCTGACCCTCGGCGTCGTGGAAGACGACGTCGAGGCGCAGGCGGGCGTCGGGCAGGACGGCGATGCCGTTGGCGATGAGGTCGCCGGTGGGGTCGGTCGGGAGGCGCGTGAGGTTGTCGTCGAGGTTCCAGACCGTCAGCGGGTCGGGGGAGACGGTGGCCGAGGCGATCTCGGCGGTCCGGAGGAGCTGCTCGCCGTCGACGCCGCTGGCGCGGACGCGCACCAGCGTGGTCCCGGCCGCGAGCGCCCGGACGGTGAAGGGGTTGCCGACGGTCTCGACCGCGAGGAGGTCGTCGCGGTCGAGCGCGACGTCGGTGACCACCGCGGTCTCGCCGTCGAGCTCGACGTGGACGTCGAGGCGGGCGCCGACGGCGATGGGGCGGTCGAGGGTGGCGGCGCTGCCGTTGCAGCCCTCGGAGGCGTCGCTGAAGCCCAGCGGGCCGCGCGGCGCGTCACCGCACGCGGGGGTGACGCCGCCCATCATGGGGATGACGAGGGCCGCGAGCAGGAGGCTTCGGGTGGAAGACATGGGGACCTCTCGGGGGTGGGAGTGTGCCCACGACAAACTCAAGAAGCGTGCCACGGCGCGGGCCTCGGGAGGTCGGGAGCGCAGGGCCGCCGGGTGCGCGGTCGGCAGACCGAGCGCTCGCTCCGCGGGCCGGGAGGGCGCGTGAGCCGGGCGGCGCACGCCTCGTCCAGTGGATGGAGCGGCGCTACTCCGCGCCCCTCGATCCGACCCGAGGGCTCGAATATGTCAACGCTGTTTACGTTCTCGACACTTTGTGGAACGGAAACGACGTCGATGGCGTCGAGGTGCTGACAAATTCTATCGGCTGAGCGATCATCGATCTCGGACAAGGAACGAGCTCCCGGCCGACTCGCCGGAGGCGGGAACCTCCCTCGACGAGCCGCCGTGAGTGCAGCCACGGGGAATCGTCATGTTCGGAAGGAAGAAGCCCGAGGTGCTCGTCGTAGGTGCCGGCCCGGTGGGGTTGGTCGCCGCTCTGACGCTGGCTCGGCGCGGCGTGCGCGTGCAAATCATCGACGAGGCGTGGCGGCCGACCGCCCACGCCTACGCCCTGGCGCTGCATCCGCGGTCGCTGGCGTTGCTGGCGGACATGGGCATCGCGGGCCCGGTGATCGACGCGGCCTACCGCGTGGACGGCATCGGGCTCTACACCGGCGCCGAGCGGCGCGCGAAGCTCGACCTGGCGCAGGTCGGCGGTGACCATCCCTACGTCGCCGTGATGAGCCAGAGCGGGCTCGAGGGGCTCCTGACCGAGGCCCTCGCCGAGCACAAGGTGAAGGTCGACTGGAACCATCGCCTCGCCCGCATCAAGAGCCACGAGGACCACGTCGCGGTCTCCGTGGACAAGCTCGAGAAGGACACCACCGGCTACGCCGTCACCCACTCCTCGTGGGTGGTCGGGAGCGGGCACGACTTCGACGTGCCCTTCGTCATCGGCGCCGACGGGCACCGCTCGCTGGTCCGGCGGCAGCTGCAGATGGAGTTCCCCGAGGTCGGCAAGCCGCAGCACTTCGCCGTCTTCGAGTTCGCGACCGACTTCGACTTCGGGCGCGAGCTGCGCATCATGCTCAACGAGAGCGACGCCAACGTGGTGTGGCCGCTCCCGGACGGCCACTGCCGCTTCAGCTTCGAGCTGCCCGGCTACGACGACCCGAAGGACGTGCGTCGCAAGGACCGGCACATGTTCGACCTCGGCGGCGTCCGCTACCCGCAGCTCGAGGAGAGCAACCTCCTCCAGCTGCTCAAGCAGCGCGTGCCGTGGTTCGACGGGAGCGTCGGCGACATCCGCTGGCGCCTCGTGGTGCGCTTCGAGCGCCGGCTCGTGAAGACCTTCGGGGCCGAGCGCGTGTGGCTCGCCGGCGACGCGGGTCACATGACGAGCCCGGTCGGGATCCAGAGCATGAACGTGGGCATCCAGGAGGCCCACGCCCTCGCGACGGCCATGGCGGACACCCTGCAGGGCAGCGCGTCCTCCGACGCCCTCGCGGCCTACGACAAGGGGCGGCTCGCGGAGTGGCGCGGGCTGATGGGGCTCGAGAAGAAGCTCAAGCGCGTGACGGCCGAGACCCCGGAGTGGGTGACGCCGTTCGCCAACGAGCTCGTCATGGGGCTCCCGGCGTCCGGCAGCGAGCTCACCGCCCTCGCGGCCCAGGTGGGCGTGGTGGCGTGACCCGCGGCTCGGGCGTCGCCCCTGCGGGCGACGCTCGGGGCGACCCATGCGAGACGACGTGAAACGAGGGGGCCCGGCCCCCTCGTTTCGCGTTCAGGGGACGACGATGGAGCGGTGGACCGGGTCGAGGACGCCCTCGCTGTCCCCCATCGTCATCACGATGACCGCCGCGGGGTGGCGCCCCTTTCCGAGCCGGGCGCCGCGTCCGGTCACCTGGACGGGCTGGCCGCCGACCGTCCCCGCGAGGTGGAAGCCCGGGTCGATGCCGGTCCACGTGACCTCGCGCTCGCTGACGGTGAGGCGGATGCCGTCGATCATGCCGGCGAGGTACTCCTCGACGCGGGCCGGGGAGGTGTTCGGGCCGAAGCCGGGCTCGATGGTGACCACCAGGGCGACGCCGCGGCTCTGGTCGAGCCAGGCCCAGGTCGGGTGGTCCGGGTCCTCGCCGAACATCGCCGCGGCCTCCTCGGAGACCACGAAGCCGTCGCCGGGGGCCCGGAGGGAGAAGCCGAGGCTGTCGTTGACGAGCCGTGCGTCGACGCCCTCGCCGTGCTGGGCGAGCGGGGCGCGATCGGCGTCGGTCACCCAGCGGCCGGTGGAGCTGACGGCGGCGATGATCGCGCCCACGAGCAGGACGCCGAAGCCGATGCCCACCGCCCACGCCGTGCGGCGGCGGCCGATCTGCGCGAGCCACGAGACGCCGAAGGCGAACGCGGCCAGGAAGGCCACCAGCGTGCCGGCGCCCTGGCCGAAGCGGACGGGGTCGCGGACGCCGAGGGCGGTCGCCAGCACGGCCAGCACCACGACCGCGGCGGCCGCGACGAGGCCGGCGTGCAGCGCGGCGCGCTTGGCGGAGAAGTCAGGGCGGGCGGGGGTCGGCGACATGAGCGCTCCTCGGTCCTTGTGCGTCGCACCCAAGCACCGCCGGGGTGCCGCGTCAATGTGAAGGGACACCGGAGCCAACGCCGTGGGGCAGCGTATCGCGCGGCGCATCAGCGTGATTGACTTCCGTCGTGGCAGCGGGCATGGCTATCCCCTCGTCGCGGCCGCGCGCCGACGAGCGCGCCGGCGTGGTCTCGGGATGCCACGCCAGCGTCCGCGCCGTGGCCCGAGCTCACCCTGGAGCTTTCCGTACCCATGTCCGACGTCACCGTGCTCGCGCTTGGCGGCAACTCTCTCATCGACCCCTCCCAGCCCCCGACGGTGGCCAACCAGTTCGCGCTGACGGCGGCCGCGATGGGCCCCGTCGCAGACCTCATCAGCGCGGGCGAGCGGCTGGTCATCACCCACGGCAACGGCCCCCAGGTCGGCTTCATGCTGCTGCGGGTCGAGCTGTCGAAGAACGTGCTGCACGAGGTCGCCCTCGACTCCCTCGTCGCCGACACGCAGGGCGCGCTCGGCTACATGATTCAGCGCTCGCTGCGGGAGCTGCTGCACTACCGCGGCCGCCAGGACGAGGTCGCCTCCGTCATCACCGAGGTCTTCGTCGACCCCGAGGATCCGGCGCTGGCGCACCCCGACAAGCCCATCGGCAAGTTCTACACCGCCGCGGAGGCCGCCGAGCTGGCCGATCGCCACGGCTGGACGATGGTCGAGGACGCGCACCGCGGCCACCGGCGCGTCGTGCCGTCGCCCGAGCCGCGCGGGATCGTGCAGCTCGAGACCATCCGCCGGCTGTGCGACGCCGGGGTCACCGTCATCGCCTGCGGCGGCGGCGGCATCCCGGTGGTCGAGGACCCCGACGGCCACACGCGCGGCATCGAGGGGGTCATCGACAAGGACCGCGCGAGCGCGCTGCTCGCCCTCGAGCTCGGCGCCAAGCGCCTCCTCATCACGACCGGCATCGACTACGTCTACGTGGACTTCCACGGCCCGAACGAGCGCGCCCTGCGCGACGTCACCCTGGCCGAGGTCGAGGAGCTCGACCGCGCCGGGCACTTCGCGCCGGGCAGCATGGGCCCGAAGATGCAGGCCGCGGTGTCGTTCCTGCGCGGCGGCGGGCAGGAGGTCATCGTCTGCCGGCCGGAGCTCCTGGCGGACGCCATCGCCGGCCGGACCGGGACGCGCATCCGTCCGTGAGCCTTCTGGCGCGCGAGGGTGTAAAACCCTCGTGACGCCCGAACGGCGGTGAATGACTCGCGCTGGCTCGGCGTCGCGTCCAGGGTCTCGTCGACTCGGAGGCTCCCGTGGCCGGTAGCAAGATCATCGCCCCCGTCGCGCTCGCGGTCGCCGCCCTCGGCGTCGTGGTCATCCTGGTCCAGAACACGACCATCAGCGGCCTCGAGGACCGCGTCGTCGCGCAGGAGAAGGCGCTGGCCAAGCTCGCCGGCATGCGCTCCGAGGTGAACAAGCCGGCGCCGGTCCCCGAGGAGCCCCCGGCGCCCGCGGTCGCCGTCGACCTCTCGACGGTCGAGTCGCGGCTCGCGGCCGTCGAGCGCGAGGCCCGGAGCGCCGCGGTGCTCGCGCGGGCGGCGTCCGCGAAGGGGCCGACCGACGACGACGAGGACTACGACGATGGCGCGCTGGTGAGCCTCGCCGACGACATCGCGTCGCTCCGCACCGACGTGGACGCCCTCCTGACCGGCCGCGGGCTCGAGACCCCGGAGGCCAAGGAGGCGATGCGGGCGGCGGTGGACGAGGCGCGGGTGGCGCGCCAGGCCGAGCGCCAGGCGCGGCGGACCGAGCAGCGGCAGGCGCGGCTCGACGACTTCATCGCCAAGGCGAACCTGAGCGAGACCCAGGCGTCCTCGCTCCGGGCGGCCGTCGACGCCCAGCGCGAGGCCCGGCAGGCGATGCGTGAGGCGGTCCAGAGCGGCGAGAAGACCTGGGAGGAGGCCCGCGAGGACATGCGCGCCGCCCGGCGGGCCTTCGAGAAGCAGCTCGACGAGATCCTCGACGAGGAGCAGCGGGCCGCCTTCGACGAGAGCCAGGGCGGGCGCGGTGGACGCGGCGGCTTCGGCGGCGGCGGGCGCGGGGACTTCGGAGGCGCGCGCGGCGACGGCCGTGGCGGCCGCGGCGGTCGGGGAGGGCGCTGAGGAGCCTTCGGGACGCGGGTCGGTGACCGACCCGCGGGCTGCCTCGGCTCAGCTCACCTGGCCCCAGATGAGCAGGGCCGCGTCGCGGGCGACGTGGTCTTCGACCAGGTCATAGACCGCCTCGTCGCCCCCGTTGCTCTCGATCGCGAGCACCCGGCGGAGCTCCTGGGGATCGGTCAACACGAAGCGCGTGATGATGTGGCAGATGGACATCACCACCATCCGCGCCTCGACGGGCGGCCGGCCGACCATGCCGGAGACCATCGTGGTGGCGTTGTCGAGGATGGGCAGCACGACGCGCTCGCGGACGCCTTCGGGGAGGCGCCCGGTCGTGACCGTCTCGCAGCTGATGACCCGCAGGAGGCGCGCGTGGCTGCGCGCGAAGCGGAAGCACTGACGGACGACCTGGTCGGCGGCCTCGCGGGCCTCGGACGACGTCTGCGCGAGCTCCAGCATCGCGTCGCGGTGCTCGCCCAGGCGCTCGAACATCGCCTCGACGCAGGCGTCGAAGAGCCCCTGCTTGCTGCCGAAGTGATGCAGCACCGTCGACATGCTCACGTCGGCGCGCCGCGCGACCTCGCGGATCGCGGCACCTTCCCGGCCGTTCTCGCCGAAGAGGTCGATCGCGGCCTGCAAGATCCGGTTGCGGGTGACAGCTGGATCCGTGTTGGGTGGACGACCCACGAGTCCTCCGTAGGGGTTCCGTCGCCGGTGGCGGTTTCTACTCCGGCGGCCCCCACACCCTCGAGCGAGGTGCCGCTCGAGGCGCCGGAACGCGCGCGTCCCGCTTGCCACCAGTGCTCTGAGACCGGAGCCCACCCAGGGCGAGGCGCGCAAGCCGGCGCCGGTCGAGTATCGTCGCCCCGGGCTTGGACCGGAGCGGCCTGACCCTGGCACAGAAAGGCGTCGACATCAAGATCGTGCCGAAAATCGTTCGCTTGCACCACACTCCGCGGGACGGCGGAGCCGCGGCGCGCTCAGCAGTCGAGCGTCTGTCGGAGCGCCTGCGCGAGCGACTCCTCGGTGAACGGCTTCTGCAGCGTCGGCAGCCCGGCCTCGAGGCGTCCCTCGTGGACGAGCATGTCGCCCGGGTAGGCGGACATGTAGATCGCCCGCAGAGACGGGCGCCGCCGCTCGAGCTGACGCATCATCTCGCGCCCGCTCATCCCCGGCATGACCATGTCGGTCAGCACGACCGCGACCTGCTCGAGCTGGGCGTCGGGCAGGGCCAGCGCCTCGCTCGGCTCGGAGGCGTCGATGACCTCGTAGCCGGCGTCCTCGAGGTAGAAGCGCACCGTCATCCGCACCAGCGAGTCGTCCTCGACCACCAGCACCATCTCGCGCCGCGCGGGCTCCGGCGTGGCGACGGGCGGCTCGCCGGGCGCGGCGGGGAGCGTCGCCGGCGCGTCGACCTCGTGGGGGCCGGGGACGAAGCGCGGCAGCGGATCGGCCCCGACCTCGCCGTGGTGGGGCAGCAGGATCGTGAACGTGGTCCCGACCCCGAGGCGGCTGTCCACCTCGACGTGGCCGTCGAGCTGGCGGACCAGGGCGTAGACCGTGGAGAGCCCGAGGCCGGTCCCGTCGATGCCCTTGGTCGTGAAGAACGGCTCGAAGGCGCGCTCCACGACGTCGCTCGCCATGCCGACGCCGGTGTCGGCGACGCGCACCATCACGTAGCGACCGCGCGTGAGGTCGAGGTGGGTCGCGGCGTCGTCGGCGCTGAGCTCGACGTCCTGCGTCGCGATCTCGAGGGTCCCACCGCCGGGCATCGCCTCGCGCGCGTTCACGGCGAGGTTCATGACGATCTGCTCGAGCTGGCCGGCGTCCGCGAGCACCGTCCCGCGGGCGCGCAGCGACGTCACCAGCCGCACGTCCTCGCCCAGGAGGCGCTCGAGCATGGTCCGCAGGCCCTCGAGCAGGGGATCGAGCCGGAGCGACACCGGCGGCTTCGCCCGCTGCCGGCCGAAGGCGAGGAGCTGGCGCACGAGGCTCACCCCGCGCTCCGCGGCGTACCCGATCTCCGACACGTAGTCCCGCGCGGGCTCGCGCGCGTCGAGCTGCCCCTCGGCGAGGTGGCAGCAGCCGATGATCCCCATCAGGATGTTGTTGAAGTCGTGCGCGATGCCGCTCGCCAGGCGCCCGACGGCCTCCATGCGGCGCGAGTGGTGGATCTCCCGCTCGAGCTGCTTGGAGTGGGTGAGGTCACGATTGACCGCCACCACCCCGACCCGCGTCGCGTCCGGGAGGTTCATGACCGACAGCGACGAGAGCACGTGGACGAGGCTGCCGTCTCGGCGGCGCTGGACGACCTCCCCCTCCCAGTGCCCCTCGGCGTCGAGCCGCTCGAGGCAGGTCCGCGGGGCGCCGTTGCCGCAGCGCGTGTCGAGCAGCACGTCGAGCTGCTGACCGATCGCCTCCAGCGCCGTCCAGCCGTACAGCGCCTCCGCGGCGTGGTTCCAGCTGACGATCACCTGGTCGCGGTCGGTGGAGATGATGGCGTCGTGGACGCTGTTGAGCAGAGCCGCCTCATAGGCGCGCTGCTGCTCGGCGCGGCACACGGCGCAGTCCGCCTCGCGTCGCGTCCGTTCGCTCTGTTCCCCTCGCGTGTTCACTCGCGTCAACCTGCACTTGCCCCCACGCATGGAGGGCCACGCCGGGATTTGCACGATTCGGGCCAAGCGGTCGGAATTCGCCCGAGTGCCGACGGAGACTGGCTCTTTGCCAGATGTCACGAATGTGACCGTTCGGTTGATGCGTGTGGTATTGCACACGACACCGACTCTTCGTGTGCGATATCGTCCGGCTTCGATGACGCAGACGAGCAGCCGCTTTGAGACGGTGCCCCCGAGCGGCGCCGTGTGAAGTCACCCACCGTCGGCGCCCCGCCAGCGGGGCCCCGAGAGTGGGTCTAATGCGCTTGCGAAAAGCCCGCCATATCGTTGGATTGCCGCGTTTCGGCAGCGCGCGGTTGACCTCCAACGGCATTGCGATAGGCTCCCTGCGCTGCTAACAGGCCAGCCGGACGCGTCGTGGCCTTCGTTATCCGTTCTGTGGGCGGGCATCGGGACGTGGTGCCGCCTCGCTCCCATCCCCGGGGAAGTACGCCATGGTCGGCGAGGATCTCCGCGCCATTCACCGCATTCCGGTGCGTCTCGTGGTCTCCCAGCGCGGCAAGAGCGCGCCGCTGGGCCGCACCCGCGACCTGAGCCTGCACGGCATGTTCATCGAGACGACGGCCCCGTTCGCCATCGGCGCGGTGCTGCCCCTCGCCATCGAGCTCGAGCCGGGCGCGCCCCCGGTCGAGGTGCGCGCCGAGGTCGTCCGCCACACCGGCGACGGCATGGGGCTCCGCTTCCTCGGCAAGGAGCGCGGCGGGCGTCAGCTGCGCCGCTGGATCGTCGACTTCACCGCCGTCCAGGGCACCCAGCGGCGCGTCGAGCAGCTCCACGACGACGTGAGCCGGGTGGACCCGGTGCGCGCGCCGGGGCGGATTCGCGACATCCTCGAGCGGATTCGCGCGCGCAGGATCGACGTCACCCTCGTCCCGCCCGAGCGCCTCTCCCGCGACTACGCCCGGCTCGTCGAGGTCACCGGCGACGGCCTGGTCTTCACCACCAAGGACCCCAGCGGGATGGTCGTCGACGAGGACATCTTCGGCCTCGTCACCCTCGCGTTCGCGTCTTGGTCCTTCCGGCTGCGCGTCGTCGCCGTCGACGGGCAGGTCCTGCGCTGCTCGCTGCCCGATCAGATCGTCCACTCGGAGCGCCGCGGCTCGCGCCGCGAGCTGGCCCCCCCGGGGGCGTTCCTGAGCTGGCCGGTGCCGTGGCTCGACGGGGGCGCCATCGCCTTCCCGCTCGTCGAGCGCAGCAGCGAGGGGCTGAGCTTCCGCGTCGAGACCGATCAGTGTCTCGTGACCCCCGGCACCTGCGTCGAGGGGGCGACCCTGACCTACGAGGGCCGCGCCGAGACCCTGCGCCACGCCGAGGTCCGCAACATCACGCGCATCGAGGACGACGACGGCGCCTGGCTCCGCGTCGGCATGTCCTACGGCGCGCCCCGGGGGCTCGTGACCAGCGAGGGGCTCACCATCGACGCGCCCCCGCCGCGGGGCCCGATCGCGTGGATCACGCGACAGCTCGGCGGGCTCTGGACCCGGGTCAGCTACGCCTTCCACCGGGGCCGCGGCAAGCTCGGCGGCGGCTCCACCGCGGTCAGCCGGCGCATCACGCTGACCCAGGGGCGCTACCCGCTCGCCGGGATCCTCGACCAGTCCTTCGCCAGCGACCAGCGCGTGCGCTGCCCCCTCGTCATCGTCATCCCCGGCTTCGCCGGCCGCAAGGAGCAGATGAGCTTCCTCGCCAGCACCCTGGTCGAGGGCTTCCAGCATCAGCACCAGGACATCGCCGTCCTGCGCATCGACGGCAGCAACAACCTCGGCGAGTCGGGGCGCGACCCGGAGTGCGTCGGCGACGGCAAGCAGGCCCTGCACTACACCGTCAGCGGCGTCGTGGACGACGTGCTGGCGACCCTCGCGTGGGGGCGGGACAACGCCTTCGTCGACCCGAGCCACGTCGTCATCGTGTCGGTCTCGATGGCGAGCGTCGGCGTCCGCCACGCCCTCGCCCAGCCCGACGCCGCGGACGTCGCCCTGTGGGTCAGCTACATGGGCGCGGCCGACGCCATCGACACGGTGCGCCACGTCTCCGGCAACGTCGACCTCCACGCGCTCTGGGAGCGCGGCGATCAGCTCGGCATCATCTCGCTCAACGGCGTGCTGAACGACGTCTCGCGCTTCTGGGCGGACCTGCGCGAGCTCGGCATCGGCAACCTCGAGCAGGCGCGCGCCGAGATGGGGCGCGTCAAGGCGGACGTGGTGTGGATCCGCGGCATCCACGACGCCTGGATGGACCCGCGGCGGGTCCGCGCGCTCATGGAGACCGACGCCCCCGGCCAGCGCCAGCTCGTCGAGGTCGACAGCGGCCACGTGCCGCGCACCAGCGACCAGGCCATCGACCACTTCGTCCGCATCACCGAGCGCGTCTGGCGCCACGTCCACAGCTCGCCCATGCCGAGCTTCCGGCCGTCGCGCGGTCGCCTGGCCGCCAACGCGAAGAGCGAGTGGGACCGCGTGCGGCGCGCCCGCCTCGAGAACGCGGGTGGCTGGTGGAAGGACTACCTGCTCGGCGGCGACGGGCTCGGCTTCGACGTGCTCGAGCACTCGCCCCACTACGGTGGGCTCATGGACGCCCAGGCCGAGCTGCTGGTCCCCGAGGGCCGGCGGGTGCTCGACGTGGGCGCCGGCACCGGCAACCTCACCACGCGGCTCCTCGCCGGCGGGGCCCGCGAGGTCGTCGCGGTCGACCTCGTCCCCGAGGCCCTGGCGCGGCTGACGGCGAAGGTCGGCGGGGACCCGCGCCTCGCGACCCGGCCCGTGGACGCCGACGGCCACCCGGAGCTCGCGCTGCGCCGCCTCCTCGCCGGGGACCTCCCCGGGCGGCGGAGCCTCGCCACGCGCATCCCGGGCCTCAACCGCGGGGCCCTCGACCGCCTCCTCGCGACCCGCGACGACGCGGTCTACGCCGCGATGCTCGGCCGCGAGATCGACCTCGACGCGGTCGTCGCGCGGCTCCGCCTGCCGTCCCACGCCGCGGCGCTGCTGCGCGACCTCAACGCGGTCACGCGCGTGGTGCGCGGAACCGCTCCGCGCGCGGCGCTCGAGCTGACGACGCTCCCCCCGTCGACCCTCGACGAGCGCGCCGGGCTCCCCTTCGCCGACGCGAGCTTCGACGCGGTGGGGATGAGCCTGCTCCTGAGCTACCTCCGCTACCCCGAGGACCTGCTGTACGAGGCGTGGCGCGTCCTCGCGCCGGGCGGGCGGCTGGTCGTGTCGTCCATGATCGCCGACTCCGACTCGAGCAAGCTCTACCTCGAGCTCGTCGATCATCTCGAGGCGCTTCCCGCCGACGAGCTCCCGGCCGAGCACACGCGCGAGGCGCTGCTCCAGGCGGCCCGAGCCTTCGTCGACCACGCCGCCGAGCTGTATAGACTGGAAGAAGAGGGACTCTTCACGTTCTATGATGCCGACGCGTTGGTCGCCCTCGTCACGCAACGTGGATTCGTGGAGCCGCGCGTCACGCGCGCCTTCGGCGCCCCTGCCCAGGCTGTGATCGTCTCGTGCCGAAAACCGTGAGCGTCGCCTACCCGACCGCCTTCGTCGACGAGCTGAAGCTCGGCGCGGGCGCGATGCTGCGCGTGGTCACGGTGCTCGGAACCCTCGCCTTCATCGGCCTGTGGTTCGTCGATCCGCTCCTGGCGGTGCCCGAGGAGCTCCCGCTGGCGCGCGAGGTGCGCGTCATCGTCATCGCCATCCTGATGGCGATCTTCGCCGCCAGCTTCAACCGGCGCTGGGTCGCCCGATGGGCGCGGCCCGCGGCCATCGCCGCCTGCTTCGCCACCGGCGGGGCCGTCATCGTCCTCACCTACCTCACCGGCGGCGGCTCGAGCGACTATCACGAGGCGCTCTACCTCACGATCTTCGCCTACGCGCTGCTCCCGATCCCGTGGGCGCGCTGGGACGCGCCGATCACCTTCGCCTTCCTGCTCGCCACCTACGACGTCGTGCTGCTCGCCGGGGGACGCCCGGGGTCGTGGGGCATCTTCGCCACCCACAACGCGCTCATCGGCGGCGGCGTGGTCATCGCGAGCGTGCTCAACCAGATCGTCATCAACAGCCGCCTGAACGCCTTCAACCAGCGGGCCGAGCTCGCCATGGTCAACCGCCAGCTGCAGGCGCTCGACGAGGCGAAGAGCCGCTTCTTCGCCAACATCAGCCACGAGCTGCGGACCCCGCTCACGCTCACCCTCGCGCCCCTGGACGCGCTCCTCGAGGAGGGGGGCCGCGAGCCGCTCACCGAGGGGCAGCGCGAGAAGCTGCGCCTCGCCCAGCGCAACGCGCTCCGGCTCCTGCGGCTGGTCGACGACCTGCTCGCGCTGACCAAGGCCGAGGCGGCGAGCCTCCAGCTCCAGGTCGGGCCGGTCGACCTCGCGCAGATGCTCGACCTGGTCGCGCTCGACATCCGTGGGCTGACCGCGCGCAAGGCCATCACCCTCGACGTCGACGTCGCCCCCGACCTCCCGATCATCGAGGCCGACGAGCACCTCATCGAGCGGGTCGTGCTGAACCTCATCGGCAACGCCGCGAAGTTCACCGGCGAGGGCGGACGCATCGTCATGCGCGCGCGCCCGTGGGAGGACGGCGTCGAGGTCGTCGTCGAGGACACCGGGATCGGGATCGCGCCGGCCGCGCTGCCGCACATCTTCGACCGCTTCTACCAGGCCGACAGCGGCAGCACGCGCCGCGTCGGCGGGACCGGCATCGGGCTCGCCCTGGTGCGCGAGATCATCGAGCTGCACCGCGGGCGCATCCAGGCGGAGAGCGTCGTCGGCGAGCGGACGACGATCCGCTGCTGGCTGCCAGTGAAGAGCCACGCGACCGGCGCGAACGGGGAGGCCGAGCTGGCGGGGATCCGCCGCGACGGGCTGCCCGAGTGGCACCAGGCCATCCGCAGCGCGCGCAGCTACCGGCTCCAGGGCATCGACGACGCGACGGAGCGCCGCATCGCGCCGCGCCCGCAGCACAAGGGCGACGCGCCCCACGTCCTGGTCGTCGAGGACAACCCGGACATGATCCGCTTCCTCGTGGCCCTGCTCGCCTCGGACTACAACGTCCTCAGCGCCCAGAACGGGCGGGACGGCCTCCGGATGGCCACCGAGCGGCGGCCGGACCTCATCATCAGCGACGTGATGATGCCGGAGATGAACGGCTTCGAGATGCTCGAGCAGCTCCGCCGTCAGCCGGCCACGGCCTCCATCCCGCTCATCTTCCTGACCGCGCGCGGCAGCGACGAGGACCGCCTGGTCGGGCGTCAGGGGGGCGCCGAGACGTACCTCGCCAAGCCCTTCCGCAGCGAGGAGCTGCTCGCGGCCGTCGACGCGCTGCTCGCCCACCAGACCCAGATGCAGTCCCACGCGAGCGCCCACCACGACGAGGAGCTGCTCTTCCTCGCGGGCGGCGTCGCGGACCAGCTCGCGCGGAGCCTCGACGCGCTCGACCGGGCCTCGGACGAGGCGACCCGCGCGCGGGCCCTGGCCGACCTCCACGCCCTCGAGGGCGAGCTCCGCGCCGTCATCCGCGCCGGCGCGGAGCCGAGCGTCGCCCCCTCCACCGTCGACGACCGCGTGCGCGCGGTGCTGGCCAGCGTCGCGGAGACGCACCCGAGCACCCCGCTCCACGCGCTCCTCGACGCGCCGGTCGCGGCGCGCATCGCCCCGGCCGAGCTCGAAGACGCCCTCCGCTTCCTCGTCTCCCGCGCCATCACCAAGAGCCCGCCGCACGCCGCGATCCACGTCGCGACCGAGCGCCGCTCCGATGACCGCGTGCTGATCAAGGTCTCCGACGAGGGGCCGGGGGTGCCGAGCGGCGACGCCGAGCGCGTCTTCTTCGCCTTCTACGACGACGACGATCCCCGGAGCGGGCTCGGCCTCGTGCGCGTCCGGCGTCTGCTCGAGGCGCGCGGCGGCGGCCTGACCCTCGAGACGGCGCGCTCCCGGGGCACCACCTTCGTGATGCAGCTGCCGGTCGCGACGGCGCCGACGGGGGCGGGCGCGTGACGGCCCACGTCGGAGACGCCCCCACCGAAGCGCACCTGGGCGCGGGCCGCCCGGCCTCCCGGTCGTCCGGGGCCGA
>SBGO01000032.1 GCA_006226565.1 Deltaproteobacteria bacterium
CACATCAACGATCACCAGGTCGAGCTCGTCGAGGCCCTCGGCGACCGCATCATCCGCCTCGACGACGTCGCCGGGCTCGACGACGCCCTCGTCCGCGCCGCCGCCCGCCGCGGCCAGGCGAGCGCCGGCCCCGGGGCCACCTCGCTCCTCGACGCGCTCCGCGGTGATCTCGACGCCGCCCCGCGCGCGCCCCGCGCCGGCGCCCTCTGGACGGCGCTGCGCGCCGCGACGTGGTGGCTCCCGGCCCACCGCCACCGCTGGAACGCCCGCGACCAGAAAATGTGAGATAGCGGGGTCAGACCCCACCATCTCACATTTTCGATCCCTACTCCCAGAGCTTGACCGGGAAGTCCCGCGCCGGGGCGCCCCGCTCGAAGCGCGGCCGGACGCGCACGGTCAAGCCGCTGTGCCCCGTCTCGCGCGGGTGCCAGGAGCCGCGGTAGCGGTACCAGCCCTCGACGTCGACCTCGCTCGCCCGCGCCATCGGCACGGTGACCCCGTCGACGACCGCGCGGTCGCTGTCCACGCGCCCGCCGATCGCCTCGACGACGACGTCGTCGGCCGCGACGTCGCCGAGGTAGACCGGCGCCTCGATGCGGACCTCCTGCCCGATCGTGAGGTCGTAGGGCGCGTCGACCGCCACCTCGCCGATCCGCACCTTCGGCCAGCCCCCCTCGAGCCGCCCGACCCGCGCCGCCGTCGCCCGCGCCGCCGCGTGGTCGGTGCGGATGTCGAGGGCCCCGGCGCGCGTCGCCGGGAGGTAGAGCTTCTCGGCGTACTCGAGGACCATCCGATCGGTGGAGAAGAAGAACGTGAGCCCCTTCATCGAGTGCTTCATCCGCGCGATCCAGCGCCGCGGCAGCCCGTCCGGACCGCGGCCGTAGAACTCCGGGATCACCTGCTCCTCGAGCAGGTTGAGGAGGATGCGGGACTCGATGTCGTCGCCCTGCTCGACGTCGTCGTAGAGCTCGCCGGCGCCGATGGCCCAGCCGTTGCCCCCGTCGTAGGCCTCGGCCCACCAGCCGTCGAGGACCGACAGGTTCAGGCCGCCGTTCGGCACCACCTTCATCCCGCTCGTCCCGCTCGCCTCCTTCGGGCGCCGCGGGTTGTTGAGCCACACGTCGACCCCCTGCACGAGGTGCCGCGCGACGCCCATGTCGTACTCCTCGACGAAGACGAGCCGCCGCCGGATCGCCGGGTCGCGCGCGAAGTGCACGAGATCCTTGATGAGCTCCTTGGCCGGCACGTCCTGCGGGTGGGCCTTGCCGGCGAAGACGAGCTGCACCGGCCGGTGCTCGTCGGTCAGCAGCGCCCGCAGGCGATCCTGCTGACGGAGCAGCAGCGTCGCCCGCTTGTAGGTGGCGAAGCGCCGCGCGAAGCCGATCGTCAGCGCCCGCGGGTCGAGCACCTCGCTCGCCGCCTCGACGTGGTGCGGCGGCAACCCCATCCGCCGCGCCTGCCGCGTCGCCCGCTCGCGCACGAAGCTCACCAGCCGCTCGCGCGCCCGCTCGTGGGCGCGCCACAGCTCCGCGTCCGGCACCCGGTCGACGAGCTCCCAGCGCACCGTCGTGGCGGGCGCCCGGTTCACGTCCTCGCCCAGGTAGCGCTCGAGCAGCTCGCCCATCTCCTCGTCGAGCCAGGTGCGGGTGTGGATGCCGTTGGTCACCCCGACGATGGGGACCTCCGCGGCCGCGTAGCCGGGCCACAGGCGCTGCCACATCTCGCGCGAGACCTCCGCGTGGAGCTGCGACACGCCGTTGACCCACCCCGAGAGCCTGAGCGCCAGGTAGGCCATGTTGAAGCCGCGCGACAGCGCCGGGTCGTGCTCGTGGGCGCCGAGGGCCAGCAGCTCCCGCCGCTCGAGCCCGAGGTCGTCGTGCATCGTCGGCAGGTAGCGCGCCAGCTGCGCGTCGCTGAAGACGTCGAAGCCCGCCGGGACCGGCGTGTGCGTCGTGAAGACGTTGGTCGCCGCGCACGCCTCCCGCGCCTCGGCGAAGCCCAGCCCGCTCGTCTGGACGAGGTCGCGGATGCGCGCCAGGGCCATGAAGGCCGAGTGCCCCTCGTTCATGTGGTAGACGGTCGGCTGCACGCCCATGGCGCGGAGCGCGAAGAAGCCCCCGATGCCGAGGACGATCTCCTGCTTGCACCGGAGCTCCGAGCCGCCGCCGTAGAGCCGGTAGGTGATCGCCCGGTCCTCGGCGGCGTTGTCCGGGTCGTTGGTGTCGAGGAGGAGCAGGCGCGTGCGCCCGACGGTCACCTCCCAGATGCGGATCTTGACCCGGCGCCCCTCGATCCGCACCTCCACCGCCGCGTGGGAGCCGTCCGGCCGCGTCGCCCGCCGCATCGGCAGCGTGGCGAAGTCGTTGTCGTAGGGGTCCTCCTGCTGCCAGCCGTCGACGTTCAGATACTGATGGAAGTACCCCTCCTGATACGCCAGGCCGACCGCGACGAAGGGCAGGCCCACCGCGCTCGCGCTCTTGAGGGTGTCGCCGGCGAGCACGCCGAGGCCGCCGGAGTAGATCGGCAGCGCCTCGCTGAGCCCGAACTCGGCGCAGAAGTAGGCGACGAGCACGTCCTCGGCCCCCTCGCCGACGACGTCCGAGGCGCGCGCCTGCTCCGCCGCGACGACGTCGCGCACCCGGTGGAGGTGCGCCATGAAGGCGCCGTCCTCGACGAGCGCCTCGAGCCGCGCCTGGCCGACCTGGCCGAGCAGCGCCACCGGGTTGCCGTTGAGATCCCGCCACAGCTGCGGATCGATGCGCCAGAAGAGCCGCATCGCCTCCGGGTGCCAGCTCCAGGAGAGATCGTGGGCCAGCGCCTCGAGGGGCTTCAGCGGCTCGGGGAGGGCGGGCGCCACGCTGAACGTGTGAATGCGTGCCATGAGATCGCTCCGAACGGGGTGCGGACGACTATGCCACCGATACGTGACTCACGCACAGGTCACCCTCGGCGGCGGCCCGCGGCGGCGACGGCAGTGGCTGGGAGGTTGACGCCGCGCTTGCCGTCGGGCATGGCTTGCCCGCCATGGACCCCGCCCGCCGACTGCTCCTGCTCGCGCTCGCGATCGCGCTGACCGCCTCGGCGGGCTGCGCCAGCGCGCCGCCGCTGGCCGCGATGGAGGACGTCGAGACGCTCCGCGCCGAGCGCGACGAGTGGCGTGGCGAGCGCTCCGGCGCCGTCATGCTGCGCCGCCACGTCCAGACCGTCGTCGGGACGGCCCAGAGCC
>SBGO01000029.1 GCA_006226565.1 Deltaproteobacteria bacterium
ATGACGTAGAGGGCGTAGGCGGAGAGCTCGAGGACGACGTAGAGGGTCAGGAGCTCGGTCGCGCTGACCAGCATCATCATGCCCAGGGTGCCGAGCGTCATGAAGATGGGCAGGTCGTTGTGCGAGGACTTGCGGACGCTGGGGAGGTCGCGGCTGACGAGCATCGTCAGGGCCAGGCCGACCGTGAGGCCGAGCTTCAGCAGCTGGCTGAAGAGATCGACCTTGTAGATGCCGGGGAAGAAGGGCTCGCCGACGTAGTTGAAGCCGACGATGGAGGCGGCGACGGCGGCGAAGGCCATGAAGGTCGTGGCGGCCCAGACGTTCCGGTAGTTGTCCGTGAAGATGGACATCACGAACGCCACCAGGGCGGCCAGGAGCACGACCGCCTCGGGCAGGAACAACGTCAGATCACCCATGCCAGACATGTCAGTTGCTCCCCACCGTGGTGTGGATGAGGTCGAGGATCCAGCTCGGGAAGAAGCCGAAGAGGATCAGGACGCCGATGAGGATGACGCGCGGCACCATCGCCCACGGGGTGGCGTCCTTGAGGTGGTCCCACTGCGGGTTGGCGGGGCCGAACATCGCCTTGCCGAGGACCCGCAGCGCGTAGAGCGCCGTGAAGACCAGGCCGACGATGGCGGCGACGCCGAGGACCGGCCAGGTCGCGAGCGCCTGGAGGAAGACCAGGAACTCGGCCCAGAAGCTGGCGAAGCCGGGGACGCCCATGCCGCAGAGCGCGGCCACGATGAAGAAGCCGGCCGCGATGGGCACCTGCTTCGACAGGCCACCGAAGTTGCGGATGTCGCGGTCGTGGGTCTGGTCGTAGATGAAGCCGACGGCGGAGAAGAAGAGGGCCGTCATGATGCCGTGGGCGAACATCTGGAAGACCGCGCCCGCCGTGCCGTCGGGGGAGAGGGTGTTCAACCCCAGGAGCACGATGCCCATGTGCGACACCGACGAGAAGCCGATGACGTACTTGAAGTCGTTCTGCCGCATGGCGACGAAGGCGCCGTAGACGATGCCGACGGTGGCGGTGACGGCGAAGAGCGGGGCCCAGACCTCGGCGCCGTGCGGCAGGATGCCGATGGCGATGCGGAGGATACCGAAGGCGCCGAGCTTCATCAGGACGCCCGCGTGGAGCATCGAGACGGCGGTCGGCGCGGCGACGTGGCCGGTCGGCGACCACCCGTGGAAAGG
Source organism: Deltaproteobacteria bacterium (assembly GCA_006226565.1). Taxonomy (GTDB): domain Bacteria; phylum Myxococcota_A; class UBA9042; order PHBI01; family PHBI01; genus PHBI01. The sequence continues at coordinate 1,198 of SBGO01000029.1, forward strand.
CCACATGCCGGCGAGGATGCCGAAGCCGACGTAGATGAAGGGGTAGACGAAGACCTGGAGCTCGGGCTGGTTCTTGAGCGCCACCGCGAGGAACTCGATGTTCCAGCTGGAGCTGCCGCCGCCGACGAAGAGGGCGATGAGCCCGGGGAAGAGGAGCGCCGACCCCACCATCAGGTAGAGGGTCAGCTTCATCGCGCTGTACTCCTTCTTCGTGCTGCCCCAGATGGCGATCAGCGGGTACATCGGCAGAACCGCGACCTCGTAGAAGAAGAAGAAGACGAAGACATCCAGCGAGATGAAGACGCCGAAGACGCCGAAGACCAGGAGCGCCATGAAGGCGAAGTACTCTTTGACGCGCAGCTTCAGCGTCCACATCGTGAGGACGCCGGTGAAGAAGACGATGGCGTTCAAGAGCACGAGCACGACGCCGACGCCGTCGACGGCGACGGTGTAGCGAATCCCGATGGAGTCGATCCACGGGATGTCGGTGACCAGCTGGTAGCCACCCTTCGCCATGTCGTACTGGGTGAAGACGATGATCGACAGGACGAGGGCCACCCCGGCGAACACGGCGTTCGCGGCCTTGATGGCGGTCTCGTTCTTCCCCGGGATCACGAGCGTCGCGAGGAACGCCGCGATGGGGGCGAGCAGGATATAGGTCAGCAGATCTGGGTTGCCCATGACCGGGATTCCTCGGGGGTCAGAACAGCGCCACGGAGAGCGAGACGATGGCGAGGATGGCGACCGCGGTCCCGATGAAGATCGGCAGACGGCCAGTGTGGCTCTTGGCCGTGCCCACGCCGACCTTCATGGTGCCGTGGGCGATCGCGTCGCCGGCGCCGTCGAAGCCGCGCGTCTCGGCGCCGTACATCAGGCCGGCGAAGGCGTTGGTCAGGCGGATGACGGTCCTGCGGTAGAAGGCGTCGATGTACCAGCGGTTCTTGAGCGTGCGCTCGAGCGGCGGGAACCAGGCGACGAGGCCGCGCTGGGGCGCCCGCTTGGCGCCGAAGTCGAGCCAGGCCAGGGCGACGCCGGCGAGGACGATGGCGACCGGGAGGATCATCTCGCTGATCTCGGCGTGGTGCGCCTCTTCGGGCCGCCCGAGGAGGCCGGCGACGGCGTCGCCGAAGAAGGGCAGGCCGGCGATGACCGCGCCGATGGAGAGCAGGCCGATGGGCAGGCGCATCGGGAGCGGCGCCTTGTCGGGGCCGTGGTGCGCGTGGCCGTGGTCGCCGTGCTGGGCGCCCGCGGGCTCCTCGACGATGGCGTCGGAGTTCGCGTTGGGCAGCACCACCAGGAAGATCATCCGGAAGGTGTAGTAGGCGGTCATGAAGGCCGCGATGTAGGCGCCGACCAGGAAGACCATGTAGCCGTCGTGGTGGAGGGCGCCGAGGATGACCTCCTTCGACCAGAAGCCGGCGAAGATGGGCACGCCGGCCAGGGCGAAGCCGCCCGCGAAGAGGCCCAGGGTCGTCACGCGCATCTTGCGCCCGCCGGCGCGGCCGATGGCGACGATGTCGTTGGTGCCGTAGTGGTGGATGTAGGCGCCCGCGGTCATGAAGAGGAGCGCCTTGAAGAGGGCGTGGGTCATGAGGTGGAAGAGGCCGGCGAAGAGGCTGCCGGCGGCCAGACCCATGATCATGAAGCCGAGCTGGCTGATGGAGGAGAAGGCCAGGATCTTCTTCATGTCGTTGGCCACCATCGCCATCGTCGAGCTGAGGATGGCGGTGAAGACGGCGATGGCCAGGACGAGGGTCATCAGCCCGTGGGCGTCCATGAAGAGCTCGTGGAAGCGGGCGAAGAGGAAGACGCCCGCGGCGACCATCGTGGCGGAGTGGAGGAGCGCCGAGACCGGGGTCGGGCCCTCCATCGCGTCGGGGAGCCAGGTGTGGAGCGGGAACTGCGCGCTCTTGCCCATGACGCCGAGGAAGAGGAGGCCCGCGAGGAGCTCGACGCGACCGGCGGAGAGGCCTTCGGGGAGGCCCGGGGCGCCGAAGATGCTGCCGATCTCGAGGATGTCGAGGGTGTGGACGTCGCCGAAGAGGAGGATGAGGCCGACGAACATGCCCACGTCACCGATGCGGGTCATGATGAAGGCCTTCTTGGCCGCCGCGACCGCCGAGGGCTTGTGGTACCAGAAGCCGATGAGCAGGAACGAGGCGAGACCGACCAGCTCCCAGAAGATGAAGCCCTGGAGCAGGTTCGGCGCGTAGGCGAAGGAGAGCATCGACCACTCGAAGAGGCCCAGGAAGGCGAAGAAGCGGCCCTTGCCCGGGTCGTCCTTCATGTAGCCCAGCGAGTAGATGAGGATGCAGAAGGTGATGAGGCCGACGACGGCGCCCATCAGCAGCGTGCGGCCGTCGAGGAGCGCGCCGAACTCGAGCTTGAAGCCGCCGACCTGGAACCACGGGGCGGTGACGAGCTCGGCCGTCGGCGCCGGGTCGAGGAGCAGCCAGATCGAGCCGACCAGCGACACGAAGCCGCCGAGGATGGCGATGGCCGCCGCGATGTCGTGCTTCTTCCGGAACCCGATGAGGGCGACGGCGAAGGCGATGAGCGGCGCGAGCAGCGTGGCTACTGCGAGATTCGCGTGGGACATGGCGCCTAGCCCTTCAACTCGGTGATGTCGTCCACGTCGATGCGCTTACGCTGCCGGTAGACGATGAGGATGATGGACAGGGCGATCGCCACCTCGGCGGCGGCGAGGCCGATGATGAAGAGGACGAAGATCTGCCCGACGGTGGGGTCCTCGACCGGCAGGAAGCGGTTGAACGCCATGAAGTTCAGGCTCGCGGCGTTCAGCATCAGCTCGATGCCGATGAGGATGGCGATCATGTTCCTGCGGCTCATCACGGCGTAGAGGCCGAGCGAGAACAGGATGAGCGCCAGGAGCAGGAAGGACTCGAGGTTCACGACTGCTTCTCCTCGCCCTCGTGGCGCGAGATGACGATGGCGCCGATGATGGCGAGCAGGAGGACGACGCTCAGCACCTCGAAGACGACGTTGTAGTCGCCGAGGAGCGAGGTCCCGATCTGCCGCACCGTCCAGGCGTCGGCGACCAGCTCGGGCGCCGGGCCGTCAGGCAGCCCGGCGGCGGCGATGACCATGCCGACGCCGACCGCGAAGCCGAGCGCCACCACGGCGGCGCCCGCGCGACGCCACGGCGACTCGGTCGCGTGCTTCTGCACGACGGTCGAGAGCATGACCGCGAAGACCATCGCGACCGTGATGCCGCCGACGTAGATGAGCACCTGCATCGTGGCGACGAAGGGGCTCCCCAGCACGGCGAACAGCCCCGCGACCGCGAGCAGCGTCAGCGCCAGCCCGAAGATGGCGTGGAGGACGTTCTTGAGGCTCACGGCGAGCAACCCGCCCGCCACGGCGAGGGCCATCAGGAGGCCCGTGATACCGCCCATCTCAGCTCTCCTCCGTCGCCATGGCCGGCGCGGCGTCCTTGGCGGCCGACGCCTTGGCGCCGTCGTTCCCCGCGCCGGAGCCGTTGCCGTCACCCTCGGCGGCCTTGGCCGCGAGGCGGGCCGCCTTGGCGGCCTTCGCCGCCTCGATCTTCTTCTGCTTCTCGAGCGCGGCGGCGTCCGCGGCCGGGTCGCTGCCGTTGCCGGCGTCCGCGGCCGGGGCCTTGTCGGCCGCCGCCTTCTCCTTGGCGGCCTTGGCGGCCGCGGCCTGGGCCTTCTTCTCGGCGGCGAGGCGGGCCTTCTCGGCGGCTTCCTTCTCCTCGCGGTCGCGCTGCTCCTCGACGAACTGCGCCTCGTAGTCGTTGAAGGGCGCGAGGAGGTCGTGCTTCCAGTTCCGGGTGTAGCCGACGTCGTCGTAGATGCGCGAGTACTCGAGGGTCGCGGTCGGGCAGGCGTCGATGCAGAGCCCGCAGAGGCTGCACAGCGCGAAGTCCATCTCGAAGTGGGTCGCGCGCTTCTTGCGGATACCGTCGACCTTGTCGCCGTCGACCGAGATGCAGAACGACGGGCAGATGCGCTCGCACGCCTTGCAGCCCACGCAGTCGTGCGAGTTGGTCTCGTCGAAGCGGATGAGCTTGATGGCGCTGCGGAACGCCGGGGGGAGCTCCGGCTCCTTGTGGGGGTAGACCTCGGTGACCGGCTTTCGGCCCAGGGTCGTGCGGAAGAAGTGGCGGATCGTGACCCCCAGCCCCACCACCAGGGACCAGAAGCCGACGAGGACCGCTCGGACGCCCTTCATCTCACACCGCCCTGGCGATGAACGCCGTCACGAGGAGGTTCAGAATCGACAGGGGGATCAGGATCATCCAGCAGAAGCTCATGAGCTGATCGAAGCGGAGGCGCGGGAAGGTCCACCGGATCCACATCATCGCGAAGACGATGCCGTAGGTCTTGATGAAGAACCACGCGGGCCCGGGGAGGACCGGGCCGCTCCAGCCGCCGAAGAAGAGCACGGTCGCGACCATGGCGACGATGAACATGTTGGCGTACTCGGCGAAGAAGAAGAGCGCGAAGCGCATGCCCGAGTACTCGGTGTGGAAGCCGGCGATGAGCTCGCTCTCGGCCTCGGGGATGTCGAAGGGGGCGCGGTTGGTCTCGGCGAGGGCGGCGATGAAGTAGATGAGCGCCGCGACGGGCTGGACGAGCACGAACCAGTAGCCCTTGTCGTGCTGCATCTGCGCGACCTGCGCGAGGTTCATGCCGTTGGTCTCGGGGCCGCCCATGGTGTTGACCATCAGGACCACGGAGAGCGCCGACAGGATGAGCGGGATCTCGTAGGAGATGTTCTGGGCGACCGAGCGCATCGCGCCGAGGAGCGCGTACTTGTTGTTCGAGCCCCACCCCGCCATGAAGATGCCGACGATGCCGAGGCCGCCGAAGGCGAAGACCAGCACCAGGCCGATGTCGAGGTTCGACAGCGCGATGTGCTCGTCGAAGGGGAAGAGCGAGGTCGCCGCGACCACCGGCACGAACACGAGGACAGGCGCGATGTGATAGAGCGGCTTGTCGATGTGCTTCGGCGTGATGAGCTGCTTGGAGAGCAGCTTCAACATGTCGGCGATGGTCTGCAGCACACCGAACGGGCCGACCTCGGTCGGGCCCATCCGACGCTGGATCCACGCCGACGCCTTGCGCTCGAGCCACACCAGGAAGAGCGCGTTGAAGGTGAGTGCGCCCATGACGCCGGCGATCCCGATGAGGATCGCGAGGGCCGGGCTGTCCACCATTTGTGTGACTGTCTCGGGCACGAGGCACCTCTGGGGTGCGAGAGGGACGCGCGCGGCCCGCCCCCGAGCCGCGCGACGGGGGACCTGTCTAGCGGTCGATCTCGGGGAGCACGATGTCGATGCTGCCTACGATGGCGATGATGTCGGCGACCATCGTCTTGCGCAGCACCTCCGGCATCGCGGCGAGGTTCGAGAACGACGGCGTCCGGAGCTTGATCTTGAACGGCGTCTCGCTGCCGTCGCTCACGAGGTACATGCCGAAGTGCCCGCGCGCCGCCTCGACGGCGAAGTAGGTCTCGCCGGCGGCCGGCTTGAACTTCTTCTTGGGCTTGTCCGGCATGATGGGACCCTCGGGCAGGTCCCGCAGGGCCTGGCCGACGATCTTCAGGCTCTCCTCGATCTCACGGATACGGATGTCGTAGCGGGCGAGGGAGTCGGCGGTGGTGAGCGTCGGGACCTCGAAGTCGAAGCGGTCGTAGATCCCGTAGGGCTCGTCCTTGCGCACGTCGTAGGCGACGCCCGCGGCGCGCAGGTTCGGCCCGGTCACGCCGTAGCGGCGGCAGGTCTCGGCGTCGATGATGCCGACGCCCTCGGAGCGCTTGATGAAGATGACGTTCTGGCGGACGAGCTTGTCGTACTCGACCAGGCGGCCCTTCATCCGCTCGAGGAAGACCTGGGTCTGCTTGATGAAGACGTCGTCGACGTCCATCGTCAGCCCGCCGAAGCGGCCGTAGGAGTAGGTCAGCCGCGAGCCGGTGATGCGCTCGAGGATGTTGAGGACCTGCTCGCGGTCGTCCCAGGCGTAGAGGAACGGCGTCAGCCCGCCGATGTCCATCACGTAGGTGCCGAGCCACAGCAGGTGGCTCGAGATGCGGTTGAGCTCACCCGCGATGATGCGGATGTACTCGGCGCGCTCGGGCACCTCGATCTCGAGCATCTTCTCGACGGCCTGGCAGTACGCCAGGTTGTAGATCATGCCGCTGAGGTAATCGACGCGCGAGGTGTTCGGCAGGAACATCGGCCAGGTGCGGTTCTCCGCCATCTTCTCGTGCGCCCGGTGGGCGTACCCGATGACGGCCTCGGCCTCCTGGATCTCCTCGCCGATGAGCTCGAGCCTGAGCCGCAGGACCCCGTGCATCGACGGGTGCTGCGGGCCCATGTTCAGGACGTAGCGCTCACCGGTCGCCGCACCCTCGTCTCGGATCTCCTCGAGCATCAGGCGTCCTCCCCGTGACCGTTGCCGCTGGCGCCCTCGGCATCCTCCATCCGCCCGAAGTCCTTGAGCAGGGCGTGGAAGTCCGAGTCGTCGGGCAGCAGGATGCGCTTGAGGTCGGGGTGGCCGTCGAAGGTCACGCCGTACATGTCGTAGACCTCGCGCTCCATCCAGTCCGCCGCCGCGGTGGCGGCGACCACGCTCGGGGCCGACGCGCCGACCTCGAGGTCGCACTGCAGGAGGTGCCGGTCGACCGGCCCGAAGCGGTTCCAGGTGTAGACGAGCCGCATCTTGTCGAGGTCCGCGCGGCGGTCCTCGGCGGTCATCATCTCGAGGAAGTACCCCGCCGCATCGAACGCGCGCGCGATGGCCAGGAGCGACTCCGGCGCGCAGGTGTGGCGATGGTGGAAACCGGACTTCCCGTGGTCTTCGGCGGCGCTCGTGAGGAGCAGGCCGTCGAGCCCGGGCGCGGTGCCGCTCATCCCTTGAACCTCCGCCCGGCCTTGATCTTGTCGCCGAGCTTCAGGATGCCCGCGATGAGCGCCTCGGGGCGCGGCGGGCAGCCGGGGATGTACACGTCGACGGGGACGATCTTGTCGGCGCCTTCGACGATCGCGTACTGGTTGGGGTACTTGAACGGCCCGCCGTCGATCGTGCAGCCACCCATGGCGATGGCCCACTTCGGCGAGGGCATCTGGTCCCAGAGCTGCTTGACGACCGGCGCCATCTTCTTGGAGATCGTCCCCGCGAAGATCATGACGTCGGCCTGTCGCGCGCTGGGCCGGAACACGCCGGCGCCGAAGCGATCGAGGTCGTAGCGCGCCGCACCGGCGGCCATCATCTCGATGGCGCAGCAGGCGAGCCCGAAGGTCAGCGGCCAGAGGGAGTTGGCGCGCGCCTTGTTGAGGAGATCCTCGAGCAGCCCGAAGCGAACATAGGGCTGGAGCTCGAGCGGAATCTCATCGGCGTCCGCGCCTTCCTTGACCAGCGACGGGCCGACCCCCGCGGTAGTCAGTGAGCCGTTTCCGCGCTCGGCGATTCGGAGATCGTCGAGCGCGATTGTGGGGCCCGATGGGCCTGCCATACGAACACCCCCTTGCGCCATGCGTACAGGATCGCCAGGGAAAGGATGACGAGGAAGATCGCGATCTCGGTGAACCCGCGCCAACCCGACTCCGGGTAGGCGAGAGCCGCCGGGAAGAGGTAGAGGATGTCCACCTCGAAGGCGACGAAGATGAGGGCGAACACGTAGTAGGCGATAGAGAATCGCATCCACGCGCTGCCGATGGTGTCGACCCCGCACTCGTATGTATTCTCGGTCATCCGTCCGCGGTACCGCGGGCTCAAGAGCTGCGGGATGATGAGGACGATGACGCCGAGAGCGACGCCGAGAGCGAGATACCAGGCAAGCTGTGTGTAGCCGTCCATGACGGGTGCGGAGTCTAGTCGCACTTTTTCACGAGTCAAAGCGTTTGAGGTTCTCGGGCGAAGTGACCCTTTGCTGAGTCGCGTCCCGTGTCAAATGACACAGCGTGCCAAGGAGACAGCGATGTGCACTTGCGAAGGCGGGGCGCGGCCGAGGGGCGGACGTGGTATATGACCCGATGAGCTGAGATCCGCACGCGATGAGGGTTTCCGGCAAATGGAGGAAGGGATGGAAGCGAGGCAGGTGGTGGTCGTGGTCGGTGGTGCGGTCGCGGGATCCGAGGCGGCGGCGATGGCGGCCGATCGCGGGGCGCTCGTGATCGTGATCGAGCAGAACACACGGCCGTACGGAAAGATCGAGGATGGCCTCCCCCGCTGGCACGCGGCGCTGAGGCGCAAGGAGTACGGCCGCATCGACGCCAACCTCGACCACCGGGACATCCTCTTCGTGCCCAAGACGCGGCTCGGCGAGGAGGTCACCCTCGACGAGCTGACCCAGGAGCACGGCGTCGGGACGGTGATCCTCGCGAACGGCGCGTGGCGGGACCGGCACCTCGGGCTGCCGGCGCTCGACCGCTTCGCGGGGGCCGGGCTCATCTATCAGAATGCGCTCGTCCGCTGGTTCAATCACCACCTGGACCCGACCTGGACGGGCCCGTGCTACGCGCTCCGCGACGGCGCCATCGTCATCGGCGGCGGGCTGGCGTCGCTGGACGTGGCGAAGATCCTCAGCCTCGAGCTGTACGCGCGCGCGCTCGCGGCGCGAGGCATCGTGGTCGACACCGTCGAGATGGAGCACAGCGGCATCGACAAGGTGCTCGAGGAGCACGGGCTGACCCCCGAGGAGCTGGGCGTGCGCGGCTGCACCCTCTTCTACCGGCGGTCGGCCGAGGAGATGCCGCTGGCGACGGACGCCGACCCGTCGCCGGAGCGGCAGGCGCGGCTCGCCAAGACGCGGGTGAAGATCCTGGAGAAGGTCATGCGGCGCTACTTCGTCGGCTTCGAGCCGAACGCGGTGGCCGCGGGCGTGCTGGTCGAGGACGAGCGGCTGGCGGGGCTGGTGTTCCGCCGCACGCGGACCGAGGACGGGCGCGTCGTGGAGATCCCGGGGAGCGAGTTCGAGGTGCGGACCGAGCAGGTCGTGAGCTCCATCGGGAGCCTGCCGGAGCCGCTGCCGGGGGTCCCCATGCAGCGCGACGTCTACGCCTTCCGCGACTGGGACACCGGCGAGCTCGACGCCGAGCGCGGCATCTTCGGGCTCGGCAACGTGCTGACCGGGCGCGGCAACATCAAGGAGAGCCGGCAGAGCGCGCGCGACGTGGTCCGGCAGCTCGCCGAGCGGCGTCACGCGGAGACGCTCGAGATCGACTCCGCCAGCGAAGAGGCGCACGAGGCGGCCCGGCGCGAGGCCCAGGCGGTGCTCGACCACGCCCTCGCCCACCCGCCGATGGCGGGCGCCCAGGTCGAGTCGCTCCTCGCGTGGGTGCACAAGCGCTGGCAGGAGGTCGGCTACGACGGCAACTACGCCGCGTGGATGGACGCTCACCGCCCGTGGGACTGGGACATCGCCGAGGGCTGACACGCCCGGAGGTCCATCATGACCAAGCTCGACTTCGACCGCGCCCCCGACACCCTCGTCGACCCGGCGGGCCACGTCCGCTACGGCGTCTGGCGCGAGCCCCTGCGCGAGGTCGACGCCGACCGCGCGCGCTTCCGCGTCCGGGGTCTCCCGGCGCCGCGCCTCCTGCGGAAGCTCCGCACGAAGGAGTGGCAGCACTTCCTCCTCGTCACCCCGGATCTCCTCGCCACCCTCGCCATCGTCGACCTCGCCTACCTCAAGGTCGCCTGGCTCCAGGTCGCCCGCGACGGGGCGGACGCCTTCGAGCACGAGCGCAAGGCGCCCCGGCTGCGGCTCTCCGTCGCGCGCTCGCTCTGGGACGAGCGCACCCGGGTCCACGCGCGCGGCTTCGACGTCGACGTCCACAACCACCTCCGCGCGGGCGAGCACCACCTGACCCTCGACGTCGCCGCCTCGAAGCGCGTCGGCCCCGCCGTCCGCGGCGAGCTGCGCGCCCGCCACGACCTGACCGAGATCGAGCCGCTGGTGGTGAGCCTCCCCGTGGGCCCGGGCCGCACCATGTACTCCCACAAGGTGCCGCTGCCCGTGGAGGGGTACCTGCAGATCGGCGAGTCCCGCGTGGACATCGGCGGGCCCGACGCCTTCCTCATCCTCGACATCCACAAGGCCCACTACCCGCGCCGCACCTTCTGGCGGTGGGCGACCTTCGCCGGCCGGGACCGCCGCGGCCGGGCCATCGGCCTCAACCTGACCGACAACGTGGTGCTCGACCCCGACCGCTGGTCGGAGAACGCCTTGTGGGTCGACGGTCGCTGCGAGCGGCTGTCGCGGCCCATCTTCCAGCACCCGCCCGACGACACGCGCGCCCCCTGGCGCTTGACGACCGAGGGCGGCGAGGTCGCCCTCGACTTCCACCCCGAGGGCGGCCGCGGCGAGGACCTGAACCTGGGCCTCGTCCGCTCGCGCTTCGACCAGCCCCGCGGGCGCTTCCGCGGCACGGTCACCACGGCCGCCGGCGAGACCGTGGAGATCGACGGCCTCCGCGGCGTCTGCGAGGACCACCTCGCGGTCTGGTAGCGGCCGGGCGCTCGACGGGACGGCCGGCCCCTGGGCCTGCGCTCGTCCCGGGCGCGGTGGCTACGACCATAGCTCCGCCGCGTGGATGGACGCCCAGCGCCCCCTTGCCCGGGACCCGGGCCGAGCCCTCACTCGGAGTGGGCGCTCCGGGGCGGCCGCTTGGCGCTCTGCGACAGCGTCCAGGTGCGGATGCAGGCCCGGGTCGAGACGTCGACGACGTAGGCCCGGGCGTGCCCCTCGACCATCCCGGCGAGGATGACCTTGTCGAGGCGGAGCGCGGTGCCGAGGCGGGCGGCCTCCTCGACGACGTCGGGGGCCAGGCCGTTGGCCTCGGTGGTCGCCAGGGCGAGCTGGTCGTGGCCGTGGGGCAGCAGCGAGAGGAACGGCAGCGTGTGACGGTAGAGCGTCGTGTCCTTGGCGCCCTGCGCCACCTGCTCCCAGAGGTCGCGGACGGCGCGCGGGACCTCGAGGTCGCCCGGCGGCGGCACGGTGTAGCTCAGCCAGTTGTGGAGCTCGGTCAGGAGCTCGCGGGCGTGGGGGGCGTCGCCGCGGGCCAGGGCCTCGGTCGACGCGCGGAGGAACAGGCTGCGCGCCTTCCGGCGGAGCTCCCGGTCCACCATCGTCGCGGCGCGGTGCTCGCGCAGGATCTCGAGGCTCAGCTGTGGGTCGGCGTCGACGGCGCGCGCCGCGTCGAGGATGCGGAGCCGGTCGGAGGGCCGGAGCGCCGCGCCCTCGAGCTGGGCGGCGATGGCGGCGCGGATGGCGGCCGTGTCGCGCACGCGCACGCCGAAGTGGTCGACGACCTGGCGCCGGACCTGGGAGGCGACCGCCAGCGACGGCTCGAGATCGTCACCGCGGACGAAGACGGCCAGGACGGCCACGTCGCCGTCCACCTGGCGAATCGCCGCCTCGGCGTCGACCGACGGGCCGGTGGCGCAGCCCGAGAGGACGAGCGCCGCCAGCGCACCGGCGACCATCATGTTGCGGTGCAGGAGAGTCATCGCGCCCGCTCGTTCGGCCCCACGTCGATGGCCTGAGAACGGGGTCACGATATGCGGAACCGGGTCGCGATCCAAGCGCCAAGTCCCGATTCCCTTCGCGAATCCAGGATATTGCGACGCATTAAAGAGCGCCGCGGACCGCCGTCGCGGGGAAGGCTGAAGCGCTCGAGACGGAACGGTCAGTCGAAGGGGAGGCGCTCCGCCTCGAGGGCGAAGACGTGGAGGAAGTCGCTCTCCCAGGGGCGCGGATCCTGGAGCCCCTGGGTGTGGACGACGACGGCGTACTTGCCGTCCGGGGTCCACGCCAGGCGCTTCACCCGCACGTCCGCCGGATCGCCGTCGGGGTCGCTCAGGCGCGGCACGCGGACGTAGGGGATGGCCCGCTCGCCCTTCATGACGTAGACGACCACCCAGCCGGGCGTGTCGCCGCCGAGCAGGACGAGGTCGCCGCCGGGGCGGCGCTGGGACGCCTCGCCGAGGGCCTCGACCTCGTGGACCCGCGCGGCCTTGCGCCACTGCGCCTTGTCGGTGAACGCCGTGTACGGGTAGCTCTTGACGACCTGCTGCTTGGCCGGGTCGTAGATCTGGTAGGAGCTGCCTGCCAGATCGTCCTTCACGTCGAGCGCGACGACGTCGCCGGCGCCGAAGCCGAGGAGGGTCAGCGTGCGCCGGCGCTCTGTGGTGAGCGGCTCGAGGTCGATCGGCGCCTTCGCGGCGGTCGGCGGCGGCGGGACCGGGGGACAGGTCGGGCAGTCCGGGCAGGCGGCGCCGTCGTCGCTGGCACACCCCGCGGAGAGGAGCGAGAGCGCGAGCGCCGCCGCGAGGAGCCGCGTCACCGCTACTCCGCCTCGCCCGAGGTCGGCGCGAAGTCGCACCCCTCGACGTTCGACAGCGCGACCCGCCAGGCCTCGGGGATGACGACCTTGCGCTCCTCGTCGTAGTTGTAGGCGACGATGACGGACTGGCCCTCGGCCGCGATCTCGTGCATCGCGACGCTGACGATGCGGTACTCCATCTTGAAGCTGCTGCGCCCGACGCTGACCACGCGGGTCCCGACCTGGACCTCGTCCGGGTAGGCGATGGGCGCCTTGAAGCGGCAGCTCGTCGACGCGAGGATCGGGCCGACGCCGCTCGGCCGGCCGGTCGCCGCGGCGATGCCGGTCCGCTCGAAGTAGGCGATGCGCGCGTCCTCGAAGTAGCGGAAGTAGCGCGTGTTGTTGACGTGGTGGAAGGCATCCATGTCGCCCCACGCGACCGGGATCGTCACCACCACCTCGAACCCCTCGAGGAGCTCGTCGAGCATCGTCCACGCCTCCGGGAGCCGGCTCACACATGGCGCGGCCCGGGGACGACTGTCGGGCACGGCGCGGGCGCCGTCAACTCATCGCCGCGGCGGCGCCCGGCCGCACTTTTTTTCCACCCGCGCGGAACGCGGCGGGGCGTCGGAGGCAAAGGAAGAGAGGACGAGGCGGCGCCCGCGCGGCGCGGCCCCCTTTCCTCTGGAGGAGCCATGAAGCTCGAGATCCTCTCTCTCCCCGTCCCCTCCGCCGGCGAGGTGATCACCGGCGACACCCTGACCGAGGCCGTCGGCGCCCCCGACATCAAGTCCTTCGAGTCCCACGTCGTCCACGGCGCGGCTGGGCCGCGGCTGGTCCTGGTGCTGGGCCTCGCCGACGGCCGCCGCCGCCCGGCGCCGCCGGAGGAGATCGCGCTGAGCGGCGACGATCGGCGGGTCTTCGACGCGCTGCGGGCGTGGCGGAACACCTTCGCCCAGACCCGGGGGCTCGCGCCGTACCTGGTGCTGCCGAACCGGACCCTGGCGGCGGCGGCGGTCGCGCGCCCGCGGGACGTGGACGGGGTCCTGGCGCTGCCGGGCGTCGGGGGCGCCAAGGCCGACCTCTACGGGACGGAGCTGCTGCTCCAGATCGCCGGGATCGAGGCCGAGCTCGACCGCGAGCGGCAGCAGCCGGCGCCCACCGAGGCGGCTACAGGGTCAGCGTGACGTCGAGGTAGAAGAGCTGGCGGTTCAGGGCGCCGTTGGTCGTGTCCCAGAAGGGGAAGCGGAAGCGTTCGTTGTCCTCGGTCTTCGGCGCCTGCTCCACGACGGTGCCGAGCTCGACCGCGAGCACGTCGAGCGGCTCCCAGCCGAGCGCGAGGGAGCCGGTCATGAGGTCCGCGCGGCCGGTCCCGCCGACCGCGTAGGGGGACGACCACTGATCCTTCGGGATCCGCTTCTCCGACCAGACCGTGAGGAGGCCGAAGCCGATGGTGAACGAGAAGTCGTCGAGGAAGGTGAAGCCGACCTCGAGGTCGTTGCCGAGCGCCCAGGCGGTCACGCCGGCGCCGGTCGCGGTCAGGCCGCTCGTCACGCTCTCGGAGCCGCCGGGCCGGCGGAGGCGCGCGGCGCCGAAGTCGTCGTCGTCGAGGACCGCGGTGTCGTACCGGTTGATGTTCCTCGTCCCGCTGGCGCTGTACGTGACGCTCAGCCAGCCGAGGGGCGCCCACTCGGCCGTGAGGCCGAGCCTGAAGCCCAAGATCTTGCTGGCATGCTGGCTGAGCAGCGAGGTCGGGAAGGTCAGCCCGAAGCTGCCCGAGAGCCCGAGGCCGGCGGGCTCCACCTTCACGAAGTCCGCCCAAGTGTACGTCAGCAGTAGATCGCTGAGGAAGACCTGCTGCCGCTCGGTGCTGAACGAGTACGCGCTGTCGACGAGCTCGGCGTCGACGTCGAGGCGGAGCGCGAGCGACATCCCCAGGTCCCCGGGGAGCGTCACCCGCGGCCGCAGGCTCAGGCTCGCCCCGAGGTACGCCTGCCGGTCGGCGCCGCCGTTGAAGGTCCCGCGGCCGAGACTCGTGGTCAGCCCCACCGAGCCGCCGACCGGGAGGCCCAGGCCGGGCTTCTCCTTCGCCTTCACGGTGGCGTCCGGCGCGGCGGTGGCCGCGGGGGCCTCCGCGGGCGCGTCCGCGAGGGCGGGCGTCGCCAGGAGGCTGGCGGCCAGCGTGGCTACGAGCGCGGTGCGAGGAGTCATCGCGCCCCCCTCAGAAGTAGAGGTAGCCGTAGAGATCGTAGAGGCCGCGCACGACCTCGATGTTCTCGACGAAGCTCGTGACCCGCCACTTGTAGTAGTCGACGGTCTCCTCGTCCCAGCCGTCGGCAACGATGGCGTCGTACTCGTCGAGGAGCTGGTTGGCCCGGTCGATCATGATCTGACCGACGCTGAAGGCGTCCGGGTCGGCGTTCACGAGGGCGGCGTAGCGCCGCTGGTTCCACGGGTCGGTGAACTCGACGATGGCCGCGGGGTCGGTGGGCTCGACGGCCTCGCCGCTGCCGACGAGCCAGATCTTGGCGCCGTCGTTGAAGGTGTTGTCGTAGTTGGCGTTCATGAGCGCCATCCCGTACCAGAGCGCGTAGAGCTGGACCGTGAAGCTCGTGGACGGGTCCACCGCCCCGTACTCGGCGCGCTGCGCCGCCTCGGCGTCGCTGGCGAACGGGTCCGGCGCGACGTAGCTGAAGGCGTCCTCCTCGACGACCCCGGCGAAGAGGTCGAAGCGGTCCGCCGCGATGCCGCCGAAGATCTTCTGCAGCTCCTTCGGAAAGGCCACGTACATGTTGATGGCCCACTCGTCGAAGCTCTCCGAGCTCGCGACCCCGAGGAAGTAGGTGTCGGGGTTCGTCATGGTCTCGAGGGCGAGGACCTTGTCCCAGAAGGTCCCGACCCAGCGGAGCCGGTCGTAGAAGTAGTAGCCGCTCTCCCAGTCGTAGATCGACGTGAACCAGCGCCCCTCGCCGAGCTCCAGGTTCATGTCCGAGCACCACTCCTCGGAGTAGTAGGACCACTCGGTCTCGCAGACGGGCAGGACGTCGCTCGAGAACGACCAGTAGTAGCCCTCGTCGAAGTCGTACCAGTAGGCGCCGGGCTCGGGCCGCGCGATGACCTCGTTGAGGAAGGTCACCGCCTCCTTCATCGCCGCGGTGGCGGCGCCGCCGGCGTCCAGCGCCTCGGCCCACGGCACGTCCTCGATGTCCCAGGCGGCGGCGTCGTAGCGCGCCCACTCCCAGCCGTCGGCGGCGAACCACTGGTTGAAGACCCAGCTCTGGAAGCTCGTGTGGATGAACGAGAAGTACCGCCACCACATGGCGTCCATGTAGTCCCACTCGTCGAAGAAGACGCGGTCCCGCTTGAAGTTGTTGAACCAGTAGTAGGCGTTGTAGCGGTCGATGGCGTCGGTGACGATCTCGTAGACGTCGGCCCCGAGGTCGAACATGTGACAGGTGTCGGTGGCGTCGACGTACTCGTCGGAGCAGAAGCGGTAGGGGACCGCCTCGTAGCGCCACGGGGCGTCGCCGATGAGCTGCGCGATGTAGGCGTCGTCGGCGGCCTTGCCGGCGAGGCGCGCGGTGTCGGCGTCCCACGGGACGAGGTGGCGGTCACCGATGTGGGCGACGCCGCCGAAGATCTGCGGGATCTTCGTGTAGTGGCGGTAGCCGCGGAGCACCTCGTCGAGGGTGAAGGCGCGGTCGAAGGTGCCGTCGCCCACGTCGTAGACGTCGATGAGCGGCTCGTCCGGGGCGGCGTCGAAGACCTCGACCAGCCCGCCGTAGCCGAAGGCGATGGCCGCCCGGTCGTAGCGCCCGAGGCCGGCGGTGTCGGCGTTGAAGCGGCCGGCGTAGTCCATGATGGAGCTGTACTGGTACTCGCGGAGCTTCCCGTCGCGCTCGGCCGCGGTCAGCGGGGCCATCGGCGTCGGGCTGTCGCCGCGCAGCGCCCAGTACTCGGGGTGGTAGTTCAGGGCGTCGGTCGAGGCCTCGAAGTTGTGGCGGAGGCCGAGGGTGTGGCCGACCTCGTGCTCGGCCGTCGAGCGGAAGATGCGCTGGGAGAGGATCTCGACGATCTGGTCCGAGGGCGTGTCCTTCAGCTCGAGGGCGGCGCCCGCCACGGCGTCGTCGAGGAACGACGCCATGTACATGTTCTTCTTGGTGAAGCGCCGGAAGCGCTCACGCTCCTGGCGGACGTGGTTCGAGGACGCCCAGCGGGCGGGGCTCGCCCACGCACGGTCCGACGCGCTCATCGCCGTGGGGTTGCCGTCCGGGTCGGGCCCGCCGAACCCGAAGTGGCGCTGCACCTCGCCGTTGCCGAGGAGGAGCTCCTCCACGCCGGTGCCGCGGACCCGGGAGATCTGGTTTCGCGCCCACCCGACGGGCCGGCTGAGCTTCTCCATGCCCGGCCGCCGCTGGGGGGCCGCGCCACGGGCGGGGAGCCGCGGGGGACGCTTGCCGTGGGCCGA
>SBGO01000052.1 GCA_006226565.1 Deltaproteobacteria bacterium
CGCGCCGCACCGGGCCTGGCGGCCGACCGCGGCCGCGGCCGGGACGGCGACGCGCGCGTCGCACAGCGGACAGATCAGGAGTCGGTGCAGCATCGAGCCCTCGCTGGTGGCGCGTGATCGCTGAGCAATTCGCGTGCCACGCGTGGCGGTTCTTGCCGCCCGTGCGCGTGTGGTAGCATCCCGGCCGTCCCCCGGTGAAGGGTTGGAGGAGCGGTCCGCATGAGCCACGCGCCGACGTTCAAGGTGAGTGACGCCGAGTCGAGAGCCCAGCTGGGCAAGCGCGCCCGGGACACCCACGCGCTGGTCGTGGTCGCGTGTCCGGTGGCGAGCGCGCTCGGGACGGTCGTCGAGGTGGAGCGCGGCCCCGCGGTCCTGCGGCGCGTCGTCGGCCCGGAGGGCGAGGACGATTGGATGTCCCGCGAGCACGCGACGGCGCGCCTCGACGGCGGCCGGGTGCTGGTGCGTGACGGCGCCGGGCAGGGGAGCGCCTGGCGGTCGAGCGCCAACGGCACCTGGACCGGGGATCTCCAGCTCGACGAGGACGAGGAGATCGACCTGGCGCCGGGCGAGCTCGTTCGGACCGGGCGGACCGTCTGGATGGTGGTCGTCAACCCGGCCCAGGCGCCGGACGGCTCGCTCCTCATCGGCGTGAGCGAGGCCCTCGGCCGCGCCCGCGACGAGCTCGCGCTGGTCGTGAGCCAGACGGCGATGCGCCTCGCGCGTGGCCGGCGGGTGTCGCAGTCGCTGCTCGTGACGGGCGCGCGCGGGACCGGCAAGCAGGTCGTGGCCCGCGAGGCGCATCGCCAGCTCGGCGCGGCCCGTGCCCCGGCGAAGGTCCCCTTCCTGCAGATCTCCGCCCCGAGCATCGCCGACGGCACCGTCGCCGCCGACCTCTTCGGGGTCGTCGACCGCTACGCGACCGACGTGAAGGGGCGCCCCGGCTACTTCGAGCAGGCCCACGGCGGCGTCATCCTCCTCGACGAGTTCGGCGACACGCCGCTCGCCGAGCAGGCCAAGCTCCTCAACGCCCTGCAGGAGCGCCAGGTCACCCCCCTCGGCGGGCGCAAGGCCGTGCCCTTCGACGCCCTCGTCATCGCGGCGACCAACCGCGACCTCGAGCAGGCGGCGGTCGACGGGAGCTTCCGCGAGGACCTCGTCGACCGCGTCGGTCGCTTCCGCGTCCACCTGCCCCCGCTCTCGGAGCGCGTCGAGGACGTCCCGTTCCTCGCGCAGGCGCTCGTGGCGCGGCACGGCCTCCCGGCGCCGCTCCCCTGGGGGATCGTCGAGGCGCTGGTCGCCCGCGACTGGCCCGGCAACGTGCGCGAGCTCGACGCCTTCGTCGAGCGGATGACGGCGATCGCCCACGTCCGCCACAAGGACACCCTGGATCTCGAGGTCTTCGCCGAGGCCGCCGTGGCGGTCGACGGCCTCGCGCGCGGCGCTGGACAGCCCGCTCCCGGACCCACCCGCGCGCCGGCGGCCGGGCCGTCGCAGCGTCGCGGCTCGGGCCGCCGCGAGTGCCCGCCCCGGGACGAGCTCCTCGAACGCCTCGAGGCCTGCGACTGGAACAAGACCGAGGTCGCCCGGCAGTACGGCAAGCACCCGCGCCAGATCACCCGCTGGATGGACTACCTCGGCATCGCGCGCCCGGACTGAGCGGCGCCGGCGGTCCTCCGGCGCGCGCCGGGCGGCCCTCCGAGTTGGATCGGTTGTTGCTGCGCGTCTCGGCCGTCCGCTATTCTCGCCGCCACTCCGCCCCAGTGAGGACGTCTTGGCCGCCGTCGACAGGATCTGCGAAGCCTGCCACAAGGTCTCCCGCACCGAGGCCGAGGTCTGCCCCGACGATGGCGGCCGGCTGTCTCCCATCGCCCGCGACGAGGACTTCGTCGGCCGGGTCATCGACGACAAGCTGACCCTCACCGGGGTCATCGGCCGCGGCGGGATGGGCGTGGTCTATCGCGCGCGCCAGCACTCGATGGACCGCGAGGTCGCGGTGAAGCTCCTGCACCCGAGCTTCGCCGACGACGCCGGCGCCGTGAAGCGCTTCCTCCACGAGGCCAAGGCCGCGAGCCTGCTCGACCACCCCAACGTCATCACGGTCTTCGACTTCGGCCGCACCGAGGACGGCCTCCTCTACCTCGTCATGGAGCTCCTCATCGGCGCCGAGCTCGCGCAGGCGATGGCCGTCTCGCCCCTCGGCGTCGAGCGCGCGGTCCACGTCCTCGCTCAGGTCTGCGACGCCCTGCACCACGCGCACGAGCGCGGGCTCGTCCATCGCGACCTCAAGCCCGAGAACGTCTTCCTCCTCGCCGGCTCGGCGCTCCGCCGGGACTTCGTGAAGGTCCTCGACTTCGGCATCGCGCGGATGCGCTCCTACGAGGGCATCGAGCGACTGACGCAGACCGGCTCCATCTGCGGGACCCCCGCCTACATGAGCCCGGAGCAGGTCCTCGGCGACGAGGTCGACCGCCGGAGCGACGTCTACGCGCTGGGCGTCCTGGCCTTCGAGATCCTGACCGGGGCGCACCCCTTCCCGGCCGACACCGCGATGCGGCAGCTGCTCGCGCACCTCGAGACGCCGCCCCCGACCTTCGCCGCCGTGGGGGCCGACCCCGATCTGCCGCCGGCGCTCGAGCTCGTCGTGATGCGGGCCCTCCAGAAGGATCCGGACGCGCGCTTCGCGACCGCGCTCGCGCTCGGCGACGCGCTCGTGGCCGCGGCGGCCGGGCGTGCACCCGACGCGTTCCCTCCGTCGCAGCCGGTCCTGGCCGCCGTCGACGGGGGCAGCGGGCGTCCGGGCCAGCCGACCCTGCGCGCACGCGGCCTGCGCACGAACGTCGCGCGCCCCACCGGCGAGGCGTCCGCGCGCGGCGTCGCCGACACCATGATCGCCAGCGCGCCGGTCACGCTGACGCCGACGCCGTCCCGGTCGCGGCTGGTCCCCATCGCGCTGGTCGTGGCGCTGGTGGTCGCCGTCGTCGTCTTGCTCATGACGCGGGGCGAGTCGAGCCTCGACGTCGCGGCGGTCCACGCGGAGGGAGCCGGCGCGTCGAATCCGGGCGGAGCGCCGCCCTCCGAGGGGGCCGGAGCCCCACACGAGCCCAGGGTCGCAGAGCGCGTCGTGGAGGTCGAGGCACCCGACGCCGGGCCGACCGACGCCCCCGACACGACGCGCGCCGCCGCGAGCGGCGACCCGACCGAGGCTGACGCCGAGAC
>SBGO01000169.1 GCA_006226565.1 Deltaproteobacteria bacterium
TGCCACTGTTCACTACCCAAGCGGTGCAGTGGTGCCAGTTCCTCTTCAGAGCCGCTGTAACGACTGATCAGGTGCGCCGCCGGCGCTGCGGTAGGCGTAGCCGCCTCCGCCGCTCGAGCCGCCGCCGCCGGCCCCCCACAGCCGCACGCCGACGGCGTCGCAGCCGGCGGGGACGATGAAGGTCTGGTCCGCGCCGGTCGCCTCGAAGACCTGGGTGCCCGGGGTGCAGACGGGCAGGGTCGCCGCGGCGCTGAAGGCGTGGTCGAAGGCCTCGGGGGTGTCGAGCGGGGTGTACGCGACGCAGACGCCGTCGGCCGGGCAGGTGGCCGCGTTGATGGGGTGCTGGGTGCACACGATGTCCCCGGCGCCGTCGGTCAGGGCGACGTCCCAGACGACCAGCGGCCAGCTGGTGCCGGTCGGCGTCGCCGCGCCCGCCAGCGCGCCGTTCGAGGCGGTGCCGCGCGCGCCCACCTGACAGTCGGCGCCGCCGGCGAAGCCGAGGGCGACGTTCCAATACTGCTTGTTGAAGCCGCTGAGCTGCTCGTCGCCGCGGAAGACGGCGGCGCCGAAGAGCGGGCTCTGGGTGCCGCTCACCTGGGTGATGGCGCCCGCCGGCAGGACGCCGACGCCGGCGCCGACGTCCACGCTCACGGCGTCCGCGCCGCAGGTGACGACGACGTCGTCGAGGTACTGCCAGGTCTCGCCGCCGGCGCCGAGCCCGCCGGTGCAGGCGAAGCCCATGACGAAGGTGGTGTCGCGCTGGCCGGAGGCGTTGAAGAGGAGCGCGATGGTGCTGCTCGGGTCCCCCGGGTCCTTCAGGCAGTCGAGCTTGGCGGAGCAGAAGACCTCGTCGAGCTCGATGGCGACGTCGAAGAAGCCCTGGGTGGCGGCGCGGGCGATGGTCAGGTCGAAGGTGACCGCGACGTCGGCGTCGGCGAGGCAGGTGACGGTGCGGCTGAGGGTCCCCGGGTTGACGTAGGTCGCGGGCGCGATCGGCGTGGCGCTGCCCTGCTCGTAGAGGTCGAGGAGCGTGAGCTGGACGGCGTTGTCGTTGTCGTCGGCGTCGCAGGGGGCGACGTAGGAGAGGGAGCCCGCGCCGTCGCCGTATTGGTCGGCCGTCACGACGACGTCGGTGACCACCTCGCCCGAGCCGTTCACCACGACGAGGTGGTAGCTGGCGTTGGTCACGCCCGAGAGCGTCAGGGGCGCGACCGAGATCGCGACGCCCGGCCCGGCGTCGCCGCCGTCGCGCCCGGCCGGCGAGCACGCGGCCGCCACCAGGGCGCAGAGACTCAAGAGCATGATGCGCTGCACGGGGCCTACCTCGATCTCGCGATGAATGGCGGAAATCTTAATGTGGGACAGGTTCTTGTGCAATGCACGGGCGTCGTCCCCCGAGGCCCTGCTGGAGGCGGCTCGGGGCCGGCTCAGGGGAAGCCGAGCACGATGAGCGGGACGCCGACGGCCAGCGCCAGCGCCGTCGAGACCGCGCCGAAGCGGAGGTACTCGAAGAAGCCGAGCTCGTAGTCGGCGGCCGCGCGCTCGGCGACGATGATGTTGGCGACCGAGCCGACCAGGGTGAGGTTGCCGGCGACGGTGGTGACGTAGCCGAGCAGCACCCAGCCGAGCTCGGGGGGGCCGAGGACCGGCAGGTAGGGGCCGGTGAGGAGCACCATGGGGACGTTGGACACGACGTTCGAGCCGAGCGCCGTGAAGACGGTGAAGCCGGCGACCCCGCCGGCGTCGTCCAGGCCCAGGCCGGGCGCCGCCCAGGCGAAGGCGTCCTCGACCACGCCGGTGCCGCGGAGCGCGGCCACGACGACGAAGAGGCCGGCGAAGAAGACCAGCAGCGGCCAGTCGACGCGGGCGAAGGTCGCGGTGGCGTCGCGGCGGTGGGTGGCGACGAGGAAGGCGGCGCCGGCGAGGGTGGCGACGCCGAGGTGGGCGCCGAGGAAGAAGGCGAGGACGACGCTGGCGAGGGTCGCGAGGGGCAGGGCCAGCTCGCGCGTCCGGGCGGGCGCGGCCTTCGGGGGCGGGACGGTCGTCACGCGGCCGACGGTGCGCCCGTAGTAGGCGAGGAGGAGCCCCGTGTTGAGGAGCAGCGCGAGGGCCGCCGCGGGCCCGGCGTGGGCGAGGAAGTCGACGAAGGAGAGCCCGCTCATGCTGCCGATGAGCATGTTCTGGGGGTTGCCGACGAGGGTCGCGGCGCTGCCGAGGTTGGCCGAGGTCGCCACGGCGAGGAGGTAGGGGCCCATCGGCAGGCCGACCCGCGCGCAGGTCGCGACCACGATGGGCGTCAGGAAGAGGCACACGGTGTCGTTGACCATGAACGCCGACATCCCGCCCGACAGCAGCGACACCGCCACGAGGAGGCGGACGGGCGTGCGCGTCACCCGCAGGATGGCGGCGCTCGCGACGTCGAAGAAGCCGGCGTCCGCCAGGCGCGCGGTGATGACCATCATCCCGAAGAGCAGCACCAGGGTGTCGTGGTCGACGGCCCGGTAGGCCTCGTCGGGCGAGATGGCGCCGACGACCAGCATGAGGGTGGCGCCGAGCATCGCGCCGGCGGCCCGGCCGATCGGCAGCACCCGCAGGCGTCGCAGCGCGATGAGCGCGTAGGTGAGGCCGAAGATGACGAAGACGACGGTGGACATGGCCGACGGACCTCGTAGCGTGGCGCGCGCTCGGATCGAGCACGCGCGCGCCCGGCCCGCCCATCTCGGGCCGACCGGGCGTCGTCGTCAAGGGGGGCGAAGCGCCGCGCTCCAAGGGCGGCGTCCGGTCCCCCAACGCGAAACCGCCGCGCCCCCCGGCCAGGTCCTCGGACCCGCGGGGAACACGGCGGCTTCTACTTCACAGCAGGCCCCCGAGGGGGCGGCCGGCTACTTCGTGAGCCAGTCGACGAGCGCGCTCAGCTCCTCGTCGCTGCCGCCCCACTTCTTCTTGTGCTTGGCCTCCTCGCCGTCGGCGTTCGCCTTGGCGACTTCCTTCTTCAGGTACTTCACGAGGAGGTCCTTGCCGTCCTTGACCGCGGACAGGTCGAAGGCCTTCTCGGGCTTCTTGCCGGCGACGCCCTTGCTCGTGACCGAGTGGCAGCTGTCGCACTTGTTGTCGAGGAACAGGGCCTTGCCGTCGGCGGGCGCGGCGTCGGCGGCCGGGGCGGCCGGGGTGCCGTTGTCGTCAGCGGTCGGGGCGGCCGGGGTGGCGTTGT
>SBGO01000101.1 GCA_006226565.1 Deltaproteobacteria bacterium
AGCGCGAGCCAACCCTCGGTCGCGAGATCCACCCCGGCCCAGAGCGGGACCGGCGCCGGGAGCTCGAGCAGCGGCCCGCCCTCGGCGAGGTAGGTCCGCGCCGTCGCCTCGTCCGCCCCCGGCTCGGGCCCGCCGAGGCGCGCCCGGTGCCAGGCGCGGCACTCCATCGCGTAGCTCACGTCGACCCCACGCGGGGTGCGCGTGAAGGTGTAGGGGAACTGGCGACAGATGGTCGGCTTCTGCGCGGACCCGGCGACCTTGTGGACGACGCAGAGCTTGTCCGAGTCGAGGAAGACGCAGCGCCCGTGGCGCATCCCGAGGAGCGTGACGACCTCGCCGTTGGGGGCGGTGGTCTCGACCAGCCAGTCGTCGGGGTGGACGTCGTCGGGCAGGTAGGGCGACCAGTCGATCGCCTTGATCTTGGCGATGTCGTCGGCCTTCAGCGGGCCGACGTCGGTGCCGTGGCAGCAGCCCCCGCTCGCGACGCAGCCGTGGCGGAGCCCCGCCGGCCAGGTGAGGGGGGCGGTGGCCGCGTCCACGGGCGGCGGCGCGGCGGCGGCGTCCCGATGGAGCTGGCACTGGGCGAGCGCGCGGGGCGTCTCGAGGAGCTGATGGGCGTTCAGGAGCGAAACCCGGCGCCAGAGCTCGACCCGCGGGGCGCCGATGGCCTCGACCAGGGCGCTCGGGACGGACGGGCCGTCGGCGAGCTCCTGCATGACGGCGATGGTGAGCGCGTCGACGGGCACGCGGACGCGGCGGACCGGGTCCTCCACGACGAGGCGGCCGCCGAACTTCTTGGCCGTGACATCCTCGCGGAGGGGCGGGACGGTGGTGGAGGGCGTCCTCACGCCGGTGCCTCCCCGGTGACGAGCACCATGTCGTTGCGATGGACCACGGGGTCGACCCCGGTGAGGTCGAGCAGCTTCGCGATCTCGTCGGTCTTCATACCGCGGATCCGCGCCAGCGTCGTGTGGTCGTAGCCGACGACGCCGCGGGCGATCTCGTTGCCGAGCGGATCCTCGATGAGCACGCTGTCGCCGACGCCGAAGAGCCCCCGCACGGCCACCACGCCGGCCGGCAGCAGGCTCGAGCCGCGCACGCGCAGGGCCTCCACGGCGCCGCCGTCGATGATGACGGTGCCCTTGATGCGCGACAGGAAGGCGATCCAGTGGCGGCGCCGGTCCTTGCGGTTCTCGTTGGCGAAGAAGCAGGTCCCGACGCGCTCGCCGGCTACCACGCGGCCGATGAGGCGGGGGTCGTCGCCGCGCGCGATGACCAGCGGGATGCCGGCCTCGACGGCGATCTCGGCGGACTGGATCTTGGAGATCATCCCCCCGGTCCCGACCGAGCTGCCGGCGGTCCCGGCGACGGCGCGGAGGTCGTCGTCGATGACGCTCACGTCGTGGATGGGGTGCGCGGTCGGGTCGACGCGCGGGTCGGCGCTGTAGAGCGCGTCGATGTCGCTGAGCAGGATCACCAGGTCGGCGTCCATCACCGTGGCGATGGCGGCCGCGAGGCGGTCGTTGTCGCCGAAGCGGAGCTCCTCGGTGGCGACGGTGTCGTTCTCGTTGACGACGGGGACGACGCCGAGCTCGAAGAGCTCGTTGAGGGTGTGGCGCGCGTTGATGAAGTGGTGGCGCTCGGCGAGGGCCTCGTGGGTGATGAGGATCTGCGCGCAGTGGGCGCCGTGGCGGGCGAAGGCGCGCATGTAGCGCGCCATCAGGTCCACCTGCCCGACGGCGGCGATGGCCTGGATGCGCGTCAGCTCCGTCGGGCGCTCGGCGATGTTGAGGCGGACGAGACCCGAGGCGACCGCGCCGCTGGTGACGAGCGCGACCTCGATGCCTTCGTGGCGGAGGCGCTGGAGCTCGTCGACGAGCAGGTCGAGGTCGACCGAGGCGAGGGTGGAGCTGCCGAGCTTGACGACGATGCGTCGGATGGTGCCGAGGTCACGCATGGAGGGTCTTCGTGGGTACGGGTCGGCCGGCGTTCGGAACAACGCGGCCCGCGGGGCATTCCCGCGGGCCGGCGATGGCATGGCGAGGGGGCGCGGGGGCGCCTAGACCTCTTCGCGGATGATGGAGGCGCCGAGGGCCTGGAGCTTCTCGTCGATCTTGTAGTAGCCGCGGTCGATCTGGCGGATGTTGTAGATCTTCGACTTGCCCTTGGCCGCGAGCGCCGCGATGAGCAGCGCCATACCGGCGCGCACGTCGGGGCTCTCGAGCTGGGTGCCGTAGAGCTGCTGCGGGCCGGCGACGACGATGCGGTGCGGGTCGCAGAGGATGATGCCGGCGCCCATGCCGATGAGGGCGTCGGTGAAGAACATCCGGCCCTCGAACATCTTCTCGAAGAACAGCACCGTGCCCTTGGACTGCGTCGCCGTCGTGATGGCGATGGACATGAGGTCGGTCGGGAAGGCCGGCCACGGGGCGTCGTCGATGCGCGGGATGGCGCCGTGGAGGTCCTGGCGGATCTCGAGGGGCTGCCCCGGGGCGACGTGGACGCGGTCGCCGACGACCTCGGGGTAGACGCCGAGCTTCTTGAAGACGTGGAGGATCATGCGCAGCTCGTCCGGCCGCGCGCCCTCGATGGTGATGTCGGAGTTGGTGACCGCCGCGAGGCCGATGAAGCTGCCGATCTCGAGGTAGTCGGGGCCGATGGTGTGGGTGGTCCCGTGGAGCTGCTTCGAGCCGGTGATGCGGAGCGTGTTGGTGCCGATGCCGCTGATCTCGGCGCCCATCGACACGAGCATCCGGCAGAGCCCCTGGACGTGGGGCTCGCAGGCGGCGTTCATCAGCACCGTCTGCCCGTCGGCCAGGGCGGCGGCCATGATGACGTTCTCGGTCGCGGTGACCGACGCCTCGTCGAAGAACACCTCGGCGCCGACGAGGCGGCCGTTGGCGCGGAGATCGTAGACCTCGCCGACCTCGAAGCTGGCGCCGAGCGCCTGGAGCCCGAGGAAGTGCGTGTCGAGGCGACGACGGCCGATGACGTCGCCGCCCGGCGGCGGCAGCTGCACCTGGCCGAGGCGCCCGAGGATGGGGCCGGCGAAGAGGATGGAGGCGCGGATGCGGCGCGCGAGGGCCGCGTCCACCTTGGGCCCGACGAGGTCGGCGGCCGTGATGCGCACGGTCTCGGGGGCGAGGCGCTCGACCTTGCAGCCGAGGGCCTCGAGCACCTCGAGCATGACCAGGACATCCGCGATCTCGGGGAGGTTCTTGAGGATGACCGGCTCCGGCGTGAGCAGGCACGCCGCCAGCACGGGCAGGGCTTCGTTCTTGCTCCCCCCCGGCGTGACGGTCCCCTTGAGCGGTCGGCCTCCCTCGATGACGAAACGCTGCATGACTCCCTCCCCGGCCGGGACACCGCGGTCGGGGCGCGCTTGGCCGCGCCGCGCTCCGGGTCCCAGATTGACAGATTCGACGCCGCCTCCACCCGTCGCTGCGCGACGTCGGCCGCCGCCTCGGGGCTCCGCTTCCTCGGCCCCGGGTCGACGCCCTGGAGGTGGGCCGAACATACCCCCGCCGGATCCGATCGTCGATCCCAACGACGCAAAGGGCGCATCAGGGTCTCCGCTCTCGCGGCCTGGGCCCGCTCCACGCTGCAGGGCGTCCCGCTCCACGCACGCTCCTCGGTCCCGGTGGTGCCCGGCCAACGCGTGGCCCGCGGCGCCTATTCGCGGGGCATCGATTGGGGCTCGAAAAGGAGGTTCGGTCCCTATTGACTCGTGATAGGGTCACGCGCGTGTCCATGGGGTCGCAAGAGGAAGCGACCCGTTGCGGGGGGCTCATGAACATCTTCGTCCTGAATTGTGGAAGCTCGTCGGCGAAGTTCGCCGTCATCGACGCCGACAACGGCCGCGAGCACGTCTCGGGCATCGCCCAGCGGCTCGGCTCGGCGGAGGCCAGCCTCGACTGGAAGGTCGACGGCACCAAGCACACGCGCGCGCTGCCGGGCGCGGGGCACGACGCGGGCCTGCGGGCCGCCGTCGACGTGCTCGACGAGCTCGGGCTCACCGGCGGGCTCGCCGGCGTCGGCCACCGGGTCGTCCACGGCGGCTCGCGCTTCCTGGGCTCGGTCATCATCACCCCGGCGGTCGTCCGCCAGGTCGAGGACTGCATCCCGCTCGGCCCGCTCCACAACCCGCCGAACCTCATCGGCATCGCCATCGCGCAGGAGCTCTTCCCGGCCCTGCAGCAGGTCGCCGTCTTCGACACGGCGTTCCACCAGACGATGCCGGCGCGCGCCTACACCTACCCCGTGCCCCACAGCTGGCTCGAGGACGACGAGGTCCGGCGCTACGGCTTCCACGGGACGAGCCACCGCTTCGTCGCCGCCGAGGCGGTGCGCCTGCTCGAGCTCGACCCCCACGACCACGCCCTCGTCACCGCCCACCTCGGCAACGGGTCGAGCGCCACGGCGGTCCTGAACGGCCGGAGCGTCGACACGACGATGGGGCTCACGCCGCTCGAGGGCCTCATGATGGGGACCCGCTCGGGCTCGGTCGACCCGGCCATCATCGGCCACATCGCCCGCGTCCGCGGCATGGACCCGCTCGCGGTGCTCGACGCCCTGAACAAGCAGAGCGGGCTCCTCGGGGTCAGCGGCCTGTCGAACGACCTCCGGACCCTCGAGGAGGCCGCCGAGGACGGCCACGAGCGCGCCCGCCTGGCCATCGACATCCTCGTCTACACGCTCGCCAAGAGCATCGCCGGCCTGGTCGTTCCGCTCGGTCGCCTCGACGCGCTCGTCTTCACCGGCGGCATCGGTGAGAACTCGAGCCTGGTCCGCGGTCGCGTCATCGAGCAGCTCGGCTTCCTCGGCCTGACGCTCGACGCCGACGCCAACGCCCGCTGCATCCGCGGCGTGGGCGGGCGCGTCACGCGCTCGACCCGGCCCCAGGCGGTCGTCGTCAACACCAACGAGGAGCTGCTGATCGCCCGCGACACCGCGGCGCTCGTGGCCCCGACCCTCTCCTGAGCCGCCTCGACGGAGTCGAACGATGCCTCACACCGTGCTGCTCGCCCCGGCCGGCCACCAGGTCGGCCTGACCACCATCTCGCTGGGCCTCGTCCGCGCGCTCGACCAGAACGGCGTCCGCGTGGCCTACGCCAAGCCGATCTCGACCCGCGGCCGGGATCACTCCATCAAGCTCGTCGAGCTCGGCTCGAGCCTGCTGCCGCCGACGCCGATCCCGCGTCAGCGCGTCGAGGACCTGCTCTCCGACGGCGACGACCAGACCCTCATGGAAGAGGTCGTCGCGCTCTGCGCCGCGGCCGCCGAGGGCGCCGACGTGCTCGTCGTCGAGGGGATGGTCCCCGAGAGCGGGATGATCTTCTCGAGCCGCGTCAACACGCTCATCCAGAAGGCCCTCGACGCGGAGCTCGTCCTCGTCGCCGCCCCGTCGGACCAGAGCCCCGAGGAGCTCGCGAACGCGATGTCCATCGCGGCCCGCGGCTTCGGTGACTCGAACGACGGCGCCACGCACTCGTGCGTCATCAACCGCATCCCGGCCCGCGGGCCCTCCGGCGTCGCCCCGTGGCGCACCGCGGCCATCGCCGAGAAGCTCAACCCGATCGCGCTCATCCACACCGAGGAGGAGCTCCGCGCGCCGCGCGTGCTCGACATGGCCCGGTGGCTCGACGCGCGCATCATCAGCGCCGGCGACATGGAGCGGCGGCGCTTCCGCGACGTGCGGCTGTGCGCGATGACGGTGCCGCACTCCATCAAGGTCTTCGCCCCCGGGACGCTCATCATCACCCCGGCCGACCGCGACGACATCATCCTCGCGGCCTCCCTCGCGGTGCTCGACGGGATGAAGCTGGCGGGGCTCG
This sequence comes from Deltaproteobacteria bacterium, assembly GCA_006226565.1. Classification (GTDB taxonomy): domain Bacteria; phylum Myxococcota_A; class UBA9042; order PHBI01; family PHBI01; genus PHBI01. The sequence continues at coordinate 5,835 of SBGO01000101.1, forward strand.
TGCTGACCGGCGGCGTCGCGCCCAACGAGCGCGTGATGGAGCTGTGCCAGCCGGCCTTCGACACCGGCCTCCCGATCCTCTGGGTCGAGGAGGGGAGCTTCCAGACGGCGACCCGCGTCGGCACGATGGACCGCAAGATCCCCGACGACGACAAGCGCCGGGTCGAGCTCACCATGGCGACCATCGCCGAGCACTTCGATCGCGGCTGGCTCGGCGGCCTGGTCTCGAACCAGCGCGCGCGGCGGCTCTCGCCCCCCGCGTTCCGCCACAAGCTCATCCAGGACGCGCGCTCCGCGCGGCGCCGCATCGTCCTCCCCGAGGGCAACGAGCCGCGCACCATCGCCGCGGCGGCCATCGTCGAGTCGCGCGGCATCGCCCACTGCGTGCTGATCGGCAACCCGGACGAGATCCGGATGCAGGCCAAGAAGCAGGGCGTCAACCTGCCGGAGAGCGTCGAGCTCATCGACCCGGTCATCGTCGCGCCACGCTACGTCGAGCCGCTCGTCGAGGCCCGCAAGTCCCGCGGGATGACGCCGGACCGCGCGCGGTCCGAGCTCGCCGACGGCATCATGATCGGCACGATGATGATGCACCTGGGCGAGGCGGACGGCCTCGTGTCGGGGGCGGTCCACACGACCGCGCACACCATCCGGCCGGCGCTGCAGATCATCAAGACGGCGCCGGGCGCGGACCTCGTCTCGAGCGTCTTCTTCATGTGCCTGCCCGACGAGGTGCTCGTCTTCGGCGACTGCGCGGTCAACCCCAACCCGACCGCCGAGCAGCTCGCGGACATCGCCATCCAGAGCGCCGACACCGCCAAGGCCTTCGGCATCGAGCCGCGCGTCGCGATGCTCAGCTACTCGACCGGCACCAGCGGCGGCGGCGAGGACGTCGAGAAGGTCAAGCAGGCGACGGACATCGCCAAGCGCCTGCGCCCGGACCTCCTCCTCGACGGGCCGCTGCAGTACGACGCCGCCATCATGCCCGACGTCGCCCGCACCAAGGCGCCGAACAGCCCCGTCGCGGGCCGCGCCACGGTGTTCATCTTCCCCGACCTCAACACCGGCAACGTGACCTACAAGGCGGTCCAGCGGAGCGCCAACGTGGTCTCGATGGGCCCGGTGCTCCAGGGCCTCGCGCGCCCCGTCAACGACCTGTCGCGCGGCTGCCTGGTCGAGGACATCGTCTTCACCATCACCATCACGGCCATCCAGGCGCTCCGCGCGGGCGCCTGAGGAGGCCTACTCGGCGCGGATGACGCCGTCGGCCACGCGGTAGACGCGGGCGTCGGAGTCGACGTGGATGAAGCGGCGGTCGGTCGTCGTGATGAAGACCTGACCGCCGGCTTTGTCCAGGTAGCTCATGAGCTGCGCGTTGCGCTCGGCGTCGAGCTCGCTCGAGACGTCGTCGAGGAGGAACACCGGATAGACCCCGATGGCCTCGTGGATGCGGTGGAGCTCGGCGATCTTGAGCGCCAGCACGAAGGCGCGGTGCTGCCCCTGGCTGGCGTAGATGCGCGCCGAGCGCCGATTGATGTGGAAGAGCAGGTCGTCGGTGTGGGGGCCGACCGAGGTGAAGCCGCGCCGCATGTCGGTCGCCCGCGCCTCGTCGAGCGCCTGGGCGTAGCCCGCCTCGATCCCGGCGAGGTCGGCGCCCTTCTCGAGCCCCTTGAAGCCGCGATACGCGATGCCGCCCTTCAGCGCGCCGGCCGTGATGTGGTCGAAGACGCGGTCGAAGTGCGGCTGGAAGGTCGCGAGGAACTGGAGGCGGCGCTGGATGACGCGGGCGCCGTGGCCGACGAGCTCGTGCTCGAAGGCCTGGATGACGCTCCCGTCGAGGCCTCCCAGGGTCGCCTGGCGGAGCAGCTCGTTGCGGTTCTTGAGCGCGGCGGCGTAGCGCCGGAGCGCCGTCACGTAGTCGGGCCAGACGGCGTAGGTCGCGCGGTCGATGAAGCGGCGGCGCTCCTTCGGCCCCTCCTTGGTCAGCACCAGGTCGTCGGGCCCGAAGAGCACGACGTTGAGGTGCGCCAGCTCGTCGGGGAGGCGCGTGATGTTCTTGCCGTCGAGGGCGACGCGCTTGCCCTTGGCGCTGAGGGTCACCTGGACGGTGCGCCGGATGTCGCGGCGGACGACCTCGCCGTAGACGGTCGTCGTCTCCTCGCCCCAGCCGACGAGCTCGCGGTTCTTGGCGTCCCGGAACGAGCGGAAGGCGCTCAGCAGGAAGACCGCCTCGAGGAGGTTGGTCTTCCCCTGGCCGTTGCGCCCCTCGAGGATGTTGAAGCGTCGATGGGGCTCGAGCCGGAAGGTCGCGAGGTTGCGGAAGTGCTCCGCGCCGAGGGCGACGAGGTGCATGGCGCAGGTCGCCCGCGGGCGATCAGACCCGCATCGGCATGACGACGAAGATGGCGCCCGGCTCGCTCGGCGAGGTCACCACCGTCGGGCTGAACTCGTCGGTGAGCTCGAGCACCGCCGTCTCCCCGCGGATGACGTTCAGCACGTCCTGCAGGTAGTTGTAGTTGAAGCCGATGACCATGCCCTCGCCGCTGTAGTCGATGTCGACCTCGTCGCGCCCCTCGCCGTAGTCGGGGTTCGAGGTGGTGACGGCGATCTTGCCGGGCTGCAGCTCGACCTTGATGATGTAGGTCTTGTTGCTGGTCAGGATGGCGTTGCGGCGGATGGCGCGCAGCAGGCGCTCGCGCGGGACGACGACGCGCACCGGGGCGGCCGCCGGGATGACCTTGGCGTAGTCGGGGTAGGCGTCCTCGATCTGGCGGACCGAGAACGTCGTGCCGCCGCTCTTGAAGAGGATGACGCCCGGGGCGAAGCCGACGTCGAGGACCTCGCCGTCGCCGTCGAGGAGGCGCCGGACCTCCTGCACGCCCTTCTTGTGGACGATGGCCGAGAGCGGCTGCCCGTCGTAGCCCTGGAGCTCGGCCTCGAGCTCGACCTTGGAGAGGCGGTGGCCGTCGGTGGAGACCATCGTCAGGCGCGCGAGGCCGTCACCGGAGCCGGCCTCGATGCGGAGGAAGACGCCGTTGAGGTTCATCCGCGTCTCGTCGTCCGACATGCTGAACGCGGTCTTCTCGACGAGGTCCTTGAAGGCGGCCTTGGGGATGCCGAGCCAGCGGACGTCCTCGGGGAGCTGGAGCTCCGGGAAGTCGGCGGGGGTGATGCCGGCGAGCTTGAAGACCGAGCGCCCGGCGGTGACCTCGACCCAGTCGTTGGGGAGGCCGAGGACGTGGACCTCGTCGTCGTCGACGTTCTTGACGACGTCGAAGAGGCTCTTGCCGTTGATGCAGGCGGCGCCGGCGACGATGACCTCGGCCGGGACCTCGGCCTGGATGGTCACGTCGTAGTCGGTGCCGAGGAGCCGGATGCGGCCCTCGTTCAGGGTGTCGACGAGGATGTGGCTGAGCACGTTGCTCGTGGACTTCCGGTCCACGACGCCCTGGGTCTTGTAGACGGCGCCGAGGAAGGTGTTGCGGTCGAGCTTGAGCTCCAGCGTGGCCATGGTCGAGCACCTCAACGAGCGGGGTTGGACCGGATGCGCGCCTACCTTTGCGCTGGCGGGGCGGTCTGGTCAACCTCACTTTCGCTGGCTTTGGAAGGAAAAGAGGAAGAGGAGATCAGGGATCCGATCTCCAAAGTAGGGGCTGTGGATGATGGGGACCGCGCCCGAGATCATCGGATCCCGACGAGAATCTGGCTCGTGACCGCGTGGATTGTGCTGGGGATCAACGGGGCATGCGGCTGTGGACGAGCCCCCTTGTGTGCAATGCACACGGCGTCCACACCGATATCCCGAGGGTTGTCCACCGTCGGTACACAGGGTTATCCGCAGGCCTCGGCGCCCCCCGAGCGTGGGCCCGGGTCGCGAGGTGCGTCTTTCGCGATCACGCCGTTCGGCGGTCTGCGTCTATGGCGTCGCGCAGGGTGCGGCCAGGTCGCGGGTCCGTCGAATTTTTCGCCCTCGTTTTTCGCGTCGTCCGGGAGCCGTCAGCGGCTCGAGGGGCCGGGGCCGGGCGCCGTGAGGTCCGGCAGGCGCTCGCCCTTCGCGAGGTCCCAGCGGTAGATGGGGAACAGGTGGAACTCCGGCGTCGCGTAGAGCACCCCGTCGACGACCGCGACGGCGCTGAGGTCGAGCTCGCCGACCTCGAGGCTCCGTCGCACCGCGGCGTTCTTCGGGTCGAGCTCGTGGAGCGCCGCGCGGCTGCCTTCCACGTCGGTCCGGGTGGAGACCACCCAGAGCGAGCCGTCGGGCTGCGGGAAGAGCTCGGGCACGTGCCAGCTCGAGCTGGTCCAGAGGGGCCGCCGATCGGGCACGCTCCAGGCGGTCAGCTCCTCCACGCCAGCGTCGACGAGGGACACGTCGTAGAGGAGCAGGTCGCCGGCGAAGCGCGGATCGGCGTCAGCGCCGTAGCTCGTGCGGATCTGGGCGCCCTCCTGGAGCGGGAGCGCCTTTCGCGGGGCGTCGACGCCGCACGGGCCGACGCTCGGCGGGGGGCCGTGCACCAGGCAGCGCGCGCCGTCCTCGGAGACCGTGACGAGGTCGTCCGGCAGACGGCTCCAGCGCGCCGCGGACGCGCCGAGGGTCGCGACCCACGCGGTCCCGCCGTCGGTGTTCTTGGCGACCAGACGCTCGCCGCGGGCGATCAGCTGGGTCGGCGTCAGGTGGCCGAGGACGTCGTCCTTGGGGACGCTCGGATCCCAGAGCGTGATCGCGCCTCGCCGGGTCGCCGCCTGCGCACCGATCTCCCAGATCACGCCCGCGTCCTCGTCGTCGCAGGTCACCGCGCGACGCCCGTCGGCGCTCACCACGAAGAGGTGGCTCCGCACTGGAAGCGGCGCCCAGAGCGCGACGCGCTGCTCCGCCAGGTCGTAGCGAACGAGCCAACGGTCGTCCCCGCGGCGGGCGATCGCGAAGGCGTGGGATCCATCGGGGATGACGGGCGCGCCGTACTCGACGGACGTCGTCGAGGCCGCCAGCGCCGTCATGAGGACGAACAGCGTCACGGTCAGCATGGCGACGGATATTGATCGAGGATCAGCACCGTGTCGACAGACGGACCGACGCACGGATACGCGTCCTACCTATATAGAGGTAGCGCGATCCGATTCGAGAGGATGTTGACTGAACTTATTTTCAGTGTTCAGATTGCGCCGATGAAGCGCGTCCTCCCGGCTCTGACTCTGCTCGCGCTACTCGCGCAGCTGGCGGCGGATCTTCTCGATCCGGGAGCGCACGTCGGGGCTCGCGTCGCGCAGGGCCTCGACCCGCTTGAGGGCGTTGATCACGGTGGAGTGGTCGCGGCCGCCGAAGAGGGCGCCGATCTGGGGCAGCGACTCGTCGGTGAGCTCGCGCACCAGGTACATCGCGATCTGGCGCGGGACGGTGATGTTGCGGTGGCGCCGCGGGCCCTTGATCTCGCCGATCTGGACCTTGTACTCGGCGCAGACGGCCTTGACGATCTGCTCCGGCTGCACCCGCCGCAGGCCGTCCCCGATGATGTCGCTGAGGGTCTGCTCGACGAGGTGGGTGTCGATGTCCCGGTGCATCATGCGGGCGTTGGCCTCGACCCGCATCAGCGCGCCCTCGAGCTCGCGGACGTTGCGGGTGACGTGGCGGGCGATCAGCATCGCCGCGTCGTCGGGCAGCGCCATCCCGTCGGCGTCCGCCTTCTTCTTGAGGATGGCGACCCGCGTCTCGAAGCCCGGCGGCTTGATGTCCGCGATCAGGCCCCACTGGAGGCGCGATCGGAGGCGGTCCTCCATGTCGGGGATCGACTGGGGGAGCTGGTCACACGTCATCACGATCTGCTTGTGAGCAGAGTGCAACGTGTTGAACATATGGAAAAATTCTTCCTGGGATCGGTCCTTGCCGGCGATGAACTGGATGTCGTCGACGAGCAGGACGTCGCAGTCGTCGCGATAGCGCTTGCGGAAGGCGTGCATCCGGTCGGTGCGGATCGCGGCGATCAGGTCGTTCACGTACGTCTCGGACGTGACGTAGAAGACCCGGGCCGCCGGGTTCCGCTCGACCACCGCGTGGCCGATCGCGTGGAGCAGGTGCGTCTTGCCGAGGCCGACGCCCCCGAAGATGAAGAGGGGGTTGTAGCGGGTGCCGGGGTGATCGGCGACGGCCCGCGCCGCGGTCATCGCGAACTGGTTCGTCGGGCCGTCGACGAACTCCTCGAACCGGTAGCGGTGGATGAGCTCGGGGGGCGCGCCCTGGGGGACCGGCGCGATCGTCTCGTGCGAGTCGGGGCCGCGAGCCTCGTCGCCATAGGCGCCGTAGTAGGTGAAGCGGACCCGGTAGTCGTGCTCGGTGAAGGACCTCAGGGTGTCCTTGATCTCACCGATGAAGTTCTCCTCGAGCCACTCACCGTGAGACGCATCGGGCACCGACAGCACGATCTCCCGTTCGTCCGGATCGATCGTGTCGCACTGGATCGGCAGGATCCAGTTCTTGAAGTCGTAGGGCTCAACCGAACCTTCGAGGACGTCGAGTGTTTTTTTCCAGAGGTCCAAGAGATTCCCTCAACCTGCGCGGGATCACGCAGATCTTAGATGATGTGATCATGGGTCGAGCGCGGGGGCGAGCACGCACCAATTCCACAACGTGCCATCGCCACGTCAGCGGCGACGACCCGTTCGGCTCCGGGGCATACGGGGGCTCGGCGTTTCTAGGGGGCGAGGCCAAGCGTCGGCCCCAGGCTCTGAGTCTGGCGTAACAGAGCCCTCCTCGGGATCGCAAGGGGCCAATCGACGATACTTCTCCGGCCCGGGGGAACCCTCCGAATTCGGGTGAAAAACTCTCAGCTGCTCGGTGACCGGAGGCGAGAGGCCGCCGGAGGGGTCGTCCAGGGCCACGGATCACGCCGTGATACCAAGCTGTTGCGGGCGTTTTGCCTTGACATCCCAACAACGCGAGGGATTACTAGCGCGCCGATCAAGTCGGCCCGCTGTTGAGCCGGGCGACGAGGAGCGGCGCGCCGCCCAGTGGGCGGGACCTGGCCGGACGAGCTGGCCAGGGCGGGAGAACGACAGATCTCCCACGTGATCGAGCGCACGGGTTAGCGGCGCGATGCCAGGAGAGACGCGGTGAAGCGGACCTACCAGCCCAGCAACAGGAAGCGGAAGAACAAGCACGGTTTCCGTGAGCGGATGTCGACCCACGCCGGTCGCAAGGTCATCAAGGCGCGCCGCCGTAAGGGCCGCAAGCGCCTCACGGTGTCGATCCCGAAGAAGTAACGACGTGCGGGTGGCCGGGACGGCTGGCGCCGGGCGTGATCGCTCCGGCGCAGCACGCCGGCTTCACGCGCTTCGTGCCCGGATCGCGGCACCTGGGCCTCCGTGACGGGAACGACCGCCATGGGATCGCCGATTGCTACGCCGGATCGCTCTGTGGATGACGCTCGACACGATCGCCGCTTTCCGCCCGAGCGACGCCTGCGCAAGCGGCGTGAGTTCCTGAGGCTCCAGGGCGGCGGGTACCGAGTCCACGGGCGGCGCTTCATCTTCCACTTCCTCGCGGGGCGGAGTGATCGAAGCCGGATCGGGATCACCGTGTCCCGCAAGGTCGGCAAGGCCGTCGAGAGGAACCGCATCAAGCGCTGGGTGCGAGAGGCGTGGCGCAACAGCGTCGCCCTCCACCGCGAGCGCGCCCGTGGCGAGACCCCCTACGACGTCGTCATCACCGCAAAGCGCGGGATCGACGACTTCTCCTTCGCAGTCACCCGGGACGAGCTGGTCCATGTCATCACCCGCTACCTCGAGACCCTCTCCGAGGGCGGTCCTCGCCGCCGTCGGCACGGCGTGGCACGCCGTCGATAGGGCGCTCGCGTGGCCGCTGAGACTGCTCGTCACCCTGTATCGCTGGCTGCTGTCACCGATCCTCCCGGCGGCCTGTCGCTTCTACCCGTCGTGCTCGGCCTACGCCGACGAGGCGCTGACGAAGCATGGGTTCTTCCGCGGCGGCGCGCTCACCGCGTGGCGTGTCTGTCGCTGTCACCCCTTCACCGCCGGGGGCTTCGACCCGGTCCCGCCGGCCCACGGGGAGCGCGCGCACGACTGCGATCACGCGCCGCCGACCGGGCCGTCGGAGCCTCACCCACCGCATTCCCCGGAGGATGCATGCGCGCACTCCTGAGACCCCTCGGGGTCTTGCTCACCCTCGCCGCGTGGGCGACGCCGACCCTCGCCCAGAGCGGCATGGGCGGCACGCCGCCGACCGTCGAGGCCCCCGCTCCGACGTCGAACGAGCGCCTGCCCGGCGTCGTCGAGATCATCGACGCGACCGGCCCCGACGGGCAGGCCTTCCCGGTCGAGCGCGTCAAGATCGGCGTCCCGGGGGGAGAGAAGCCCGAGGTCATCTACACGATGACCGCGGGCGGCGGCACGATCTATGCCGCGCACCTCCAGAAGGAGCGCTTCAAGCGTGACCCGCTGCCGCAGATCAACGGCGTGCCCGACGAGAAGCTCGCGCGCGTCTGTGAGAAGCCGGCGGATTCGCCCGACGCGCCCTGCCCCATCGACATCATCTCGACCTGGGATCCGGGCTTCCTGCCCTACCGCGTCGACTTCAAGTCGATCCAGGTGGCCGACACCGTCACCCGGATCGTCCGTCGCGCCAGAGGCGGCACCGTCAAGGCCGGGTCGATCATCGCCCCGACCGCCGACGAGGCGAAGAAGTTCGCGGTGAACCGCCCCGTGGTGATCGGCGACACCCTCGTCATCACCGCGCCGGCGTCGATCGCGGGCGAGTACAAGGTCAACCTGGTCGGCCCCGGCGGCTCGATCACCCCGGCGAAGCCGCTGGCGGTCCAGGACGTGACCGGCGTGGCGTACGAGATCAAGCGCGTCGGCGACTTCGGATCGCTGTACGCGACCGATCCGTACTTCACCCGCGTTACCAAGGAGCCGGGCTTCCCGCTGACCTACGTGTGGCCGGATCCCAACGTCGACAGCTCGCCGTTCTACGTCGAGAAGCACTTCACCCTGGGCCAGAACCCCTACTCCCTCGAGCTGCGGGTCACGCTCTACAACGTCGGCGACAAGCCCATCTCGGCGCAGCCCGGCCTCACGATCACGGGCTGGCAGCACCCGGCCTCCGAGGGCGGCGGGATGTTCCAGCGCCCGACCGACATCCAGGGCGCGACCTGCCACACCAACGAGACCCTCGAGCACGCGCCCTTCAACGCGATGCAGTCCGAGGCGATCGACGCGGTCAAGGCCGGTCAGCCGGCGCGCTCGGTCCACAGCTACACCACGCCGACCGACTTCATCGGCGTGGACACGGCCTACTTCGCGGCCCTCGCGGCGCCGAAGCGGCTGTCGACCGGCCAGTGCACCCAGGACATGGTCATCTACGACCTCAACGTCCCGGGCGCGTGGTCGATCGCGGCGAGCTACTTCACCAGCGCGTCGACGACGATCTCGGCCGGCGCCAACGCGTGCCGCCCCGAGTGGCTGATCCAGGGCGACGCCGAGCACCGCACCTGTGAGCAGGCGCTCGCGACCCTCGGCAACCTCCCGACCGGCGCGTCGATGAAGTCCATCGACGGCGCGTGGAAGAAGCTCCGCGAGACCGCCAGCGTCGACGAGCGGGCCAACATCGACCGCGCCCGTCAGGAGCTGGTCGAGGCGAGCCAGGCCGCGCCGCACTACGACTTCGTGCTCTACACGGGCCCCAAGGACCAGCACCTCCTCCGCGAGGCCGCGCCCATCCTCGAGAAGGACGTGGACCTCGGGATGTTCTCGTTCATCGCCAAGCCCCTGCACTCCCTGCTCGTGTGGCTCCACGGCGGCGTGGGGAGCTGGGCGCTGGCCATCATCCTGCTGACGGTCGTGGTCAAGCTCGTGCTCCTGCCGCTGACCAACAAGAGCTACCGCTCGATGCAGAAGATGCAGAAGCTCAAGCCGAAGCTCGACGAGCTGAAGAAGAAGATCGGCGACGACAAGCAGAAGTTCGCCCAGGAGCAGATGGCGCTCTTCAAGCGCGAGGGGGTCAACCCGCTCACGGGCTGCTTCCCGATGCTCCTCCAGATGCCGGTGTGGTTCGGGCTCTACCAGTCGATCCAGACGAGCGTCGAGCTCTACCGGGCGCCCATGGGTCTGTGGATCCACGACCTCTCCGCGCCCGACCCGTACTACGTGATGCCGATCCTCCTCGGCATCCTGATGTTCGTTCAGACCCTCCTGACCGCCACCGCGACGATGGACGGGCTGCAGGGCAAGATCATGAAGTACGGCATGCCGATCATGTTCTCCGCTTTCATGCTCTTCCTGCCGTCGGGGCTGGTGCTCTACATCTTCGTCAATATCGCCCTGACCATCGTGCAGAACATCGTCATCAAGCGCCGGATGAGTACGACATGAGCAATCCAAGCACGTTTACCGGAAAGAACATCGACGCGGCCGTCGCCAAGGCCTCGAGCGCCCTGGGCGTCGAGCCTGCCGAGCTCAACTACGAGATCCTGGCCGGCAAGACCGGCGGCTTCGCGCTCATCAAGGTGGTCTCGGGCAAGAAGGCTGCGACGGACCTCGTCGAGAAGCTCAGCGGCGACGGCGTGAACGCCGACGGCTCGATCGAGACCGAGGAGGGGCCCCCGCGTGAGGCGCGTCGGGACCGCGGCGATCGCGGCGACCGCGGCGACCGCGGCGATCGCGGCGACCGTGGCCGTGGCCGGGACCGCGGCGATCGCGGCGACCGCGGCCGTGGTCGTGGCCGGGATCGGGACGACCGCCGTGGCCGTGGGGGTCGCGACCGCGACCGTGACCGCGATCGCGGGGACGACCGCCGTAGCCATCGCCGCCCGCCGCGCCACGTCGAGGAGCTGATCGTCCCCGAGGACGGCCCGATCGAGGTGAACGTCCTGGTCGCCGAGGGCGCCGAGCTCGGCCCGCGCGGCGAGAAGGCGCTCGAGGTCATCCGGGAGCTGCTGACCGGGATGGCCTTCGGCATGGACGCCACGGTGTCCGAGAACGACCAGAACGTCCGCATCGACCTCCAGAGCGGCGTCTACCACGACGCCTTCGTGGCCAACGACCTCGAGGTCCTCGACGCGCTCGAGCACCTCGTCGACAAGGTCGTCAACGCCACCGGCGACGGCCGCAAGAAGGTCATCATCGACTCGATGGGCATCAAGGCGAAGGCCGACGTCGACCTCGGGGAGTCGGCGCGCACCCTCGCCGAGCGCGCCATCGAGGAGGGCCGGACCTTCAAGCTCGGGCCGCTCGATCCGCGCTCGCGGCGCATCGTCCACCTCACCCTGCGCGAGGTCGACGGCGTCCACACCAAGTCCGAGGGCGAGGGCGTCTTCCGCCGCGTCTGCATCATCCCGAAGGACGTCGAGGGCGGCTTCGAGGACGACGACGACAACGGCCAGGACGACTGAGCCTCCGCCTCGTCGCGAGGCCCTGAAATGAAGAACGCCCCGTCGGCTCTCCGGCGGGGCGTTCTTCATTTGCGCGCGCGGGCGCCGCTACTCGCGGACGAAGACCGTGACGCGGTTGATGCCGTGGGTCTCGGTCGAGTACTCCCAGCAGCCCGAGTTCTCGCAGGTCGAGCCCGCCGACCAGCCCGTGCCGCCCGAGCCGGGGTTGTGGTTCGTCCAGTTCGCGGTGAAGAGGCGCGTGCAGTCGTTGGCCCCGTTGTAGGTGGGTGTCGGGCGGAGCGTGTCGTCGATCCAGCCGATCCCGCGCGCGTGGGTGACGGTCGTGGTCATGTACTGGAAGCGCGTGTAGTAGGCCTGGTAGGAGCTCGGCGTGCCACCCGTGTGGTACTCGCTGTAGAAGATGCGCCAGTCGAAGGGCGCGGCGATCTGCGGCTCGATCTGGTAGGTGTCGAGGGCGCAGTCGTGGCGGTGGACGAGGACGCCGTCGACGAGGGTGTTCAGGTTGGCGCTGCCGACGAGGGCCTGAACGGTGGCCGAGGGCATGGCGGCGACCAGCGCCGTGTCGCGGTTGACGGCCAGGTCGTTGAGGGTCCCGAGCCCAGCGGTCGGGAAGGCCGCGGCGCTGATGCCCCAGTTCTGGCGGCCCTTGCCGATGAGGGTCCAGCCGCCGCCGTCGTAGGTCATGTCGCAGTAGACGTCGATGGTGTTGCCGTCCTGGAACG
>SBGO01000458.1 GCA_006226565.1 Deltaproteobacteria bacterium
CCCCCGCGGTGACGGCGGCGGCCACGGCGGCGGCGGTGACGGTCGCGACCGCGCCGGACCCCTCGGCCCCGCTGCCGGCGGTCTACGTGCGGCGCCTCGGGACGCCGTGGGAGACCCTCGACCCGTTCCTCTTCTGCATGCACCACCACGACGCCTACCCAAAGGGCGACGCCCGCATGGCGCCGGTCGCCTCCCTCGCCGGGCGACGGATGGGGCAGGACTTCTCGGGCCGCGACGGCTGGTCGATGTACCACGGGCAGGTCGTGCCGGGCTTCCCGCGCCACCCGCACCGCGGCTTCGAGACGGTGACCATCAGCCGCCAGGGCTACATCGATCACGCCGACTCCCTCGGGGCGACCGCGCGCTACGGGGGCGGCGACGTGCAGTGGCTGACGGCGGGCGGCGGCATCTCCCACGCGGAGATGTTCCCGCTGCGCGAGACCGACGCGGACAACCCGCTGGAGCTCTTCCAGATCTGGCTGAACCTGCCGCGCAAGAACAAGATGGTCGCGCCGTACTTCAAGATGATGTGGCGCGAGGGGGTCCCGGTGCACCGCTTCGCCGACGAGGCGGGGCGCGTGACCGAGGTGAAGACGATCGCCGGCGCGCTCGGCGGCCGCGCGCCCGAGTCGCCGCCGCCGGACTCGTGGGCCGCGCACGAGGACGCGCACGTCGCCATCTGGACCCTGACCTTCGAGCCGGGCGCCCGCTGGGTGCTCCCCGCCGTGCCCGAGGGGGTGCGCCGCACGCTCTACGTCCACGACGGGGACGCCGTCGAGGTCGCCGGCGTGAAGGTCGAGGCCGGCCACCGCGGCGTCCTCGAGGAGGCGCACGCCGCCCCGCTGGTCGCCGGGCCGGGGGGCGCGCACGCGCTGCTCCTCCAGGGCCGCCCGATCGGCGAGCCAGTGGTGACCTACGGGCCGTTCGTGATGAACACCCGGCAGGAGATCCAGCAGGCCTTCGACGACTACCGCAAGGACGGCTTCGGCGGCTGGCCGTGGCCCGACGACGCGCCGGTCCACGCCCGCGAGCGCGACCGCTTCGCCATCCACATCGACGGCACCGAGGACGTCCCCACCTGACCCTCCGCCGGAGGGCCCCGAAGGACGCAGGCCTCCACGGCACGGGAGCCCCTGGCTCCGCTCTGCGGGGCTCGGGGCAATGCCGAACAGATAGGCCACAAGGCGCTGAATCGGCACGTCCTTTGCCACGGAGAGCACGGAGCTCACGGAGGGGGGAGCGGGTCGCGCTCGGAGTTTCGGCTCGAGCGGCCACACATCCTCCGTGGCCTCCGTGGTGGAAAGATGTGTTCGATCAGCGCGAAGGCGAAGCGAAAGAGGGGCCGGCCATTGCTGCGCGGACAGCGGACGGTCGCCTCGTGCGGGGCGGGGTTGTGCTCGTTCGGATCGGTCATCTGCGAACCGCCGCGCAGGGACGCCGGGCGGGACCGCGTCAGGTGTCGCTGTTGGCCTCGACGTAGCCGACCGAGCGGTACTTGCCGTACTGCTGGTCGCCGACCATGAGCTGCACCTGGTAGCGGCCGTCGGCCGGGAAGGCGCAGTGGAGCGCGGTCTTCGCGTCGTTGACGGGGCCTGCGCACTTGACGTTGGCGCCCGAGGACTTGTCTTCGGCGACGGCCATGATCCAGGTGCCGGTCGGGTTCTCGATCACCAGGTCGAGGGCGCCCGCGACGTCGACCTGCGAGCGGGCGGGGGCGTCGAGGCTCAGCCCGCGCGCGAAGAAGCTCGGCGACAGCGCCGGCTGGCGCAGGAAGTCGCCCCGGGTCAGCGGCGTCGCGAGGAGCTGCCAGGCCGCGTCGTCGGGGAAGTGATCGCGGGCGAAGACGCTCGGCGGCGTGAAGAGGTAATCGGAGCTGTAGCGCTTGGTGAAGGTGTCGCCGTTGACGAAGCCGGCGTCCCAGGTCGCGTCGATGAGATACCAGGCGCCGTCGATCTCCACGGCGTTCCAGGCGTGGCCGACGCCGTCCAGATCGTTGCCGCTCGTGCGCGAGTGCCCGGTCACGTAGACGAAGCGGTCGCCCGTGACCTCGCCGAGGGCCACGAGGAGGCGCGCGTACCCCGCGCAGACGGCCTTGCGCGCGGCGAAGACGTCGGCGGCGCGCTGGGACGGGATGTTGCCGCTGACCAGCGCGTCGGCGTCGTAGGCCAGCCACTCGGCGGCGAAGTCGTGGAGGGCCTTCACGCGCAGGAACGGGTCCGACACCTGCCCGGCGATGTACTTCCCGACGGCCTCGACGCTGCCCTTCGCCGACGACGGCATCCCGGCGACCACGCTCGCGACCGACTCCTGCAGCGGCCAGCGGTGCCCCGAGCTGCCCAGCGCGTAGCCCGCGGCCGGGCGCGCCGTCGGCTCGACCTGCGGCGCGGGGCTCGGCGTCGTCCCCGTGCCGGTGTCGGCGTACTGCTCGTAGGGGTTGGAGGTCGCCGAGTCGTAGAGCCACTCGAGCCCGCCCGCGACGTCGAAGAGGACGCCGCGAACGCTCTCGGCGGTGGCGCCGTGGGAGTCGCCGAGCATCCAGTCGCCGCGGGTCGAGAGCGCCGCGAACCCCTGGCGCGGGTAGGCGAAGAGGACGACCGCGAGGAACGCCAGGTTCAGCGCGAGGGTCCGCAGGACGAGCCGATCGAAGGTCGCCAGGATCCGCTCGCCGCCCTTCTTCTTCTTCTTCCGCCGGGCCTCGCCCCAGAGCTCCCACAGGAGCGGCAGGACCAGCGCGAGCAGCGCCCCGGCGGTGATCGCCAGCCACAGCGGGCCGTCGAGGTAGACGGCGAGGGACGACGCCACCCACACGCCCAGGAGCGGGATGGCGACCGTCACGGCGGTCAGGACGACCTTCAGGAGGAGGCCGAGGAGGAGCCCGACGACGGAGCGCCGGGGCTTGGAGCCGGTCTTCGTGCCCATGGCGGCGGATTCTGTCACGCGCGCCGGTGGCTGGAAAGCCAGACGCCGCTTGCGTCGCGCCCCGGATTTCGCCAAAGACGACGGCATGGAACCGTGGCAGCCCCTCTTCGAGGCCATCGCCCGCGACGCCGCCGAGGCCGGCCTCGACCTCGCCGCCGCCGGGCGTGCGGACGACTACGACCGGCAGGTCGAGGCCCCGTGGCGCCTCCCCGACGTCGGCCGGCCCGACGCCCTCGTCATCGTCCTCGGCCACACGCGCGCGCTGTGGCCGCGCTTCCTCGCCG
>SBGO01000001.1 GCA_006226565.1 Deltaproteobacteria bacterium
CCGGACGGCCGCGTCCGGGGTCGCGGAGCCGCCCTGCGACGTGCTCCTCGGCCTCGCGCTCGGCGAGGTCGCGGTCGCCAAGGGGCGGCCCGACGCGTACCCGATCGCGCCCCTCGAGCGCTATCATGATCGATGCGCGCCGCCCGAGCCGCTCGCGGAGGCGTGGCTCGCTCGCGCCCGCGTCGCCGCGGGCGACCGGAAGGACGCCGCGGCCCTCTGCCGCCGCTACCTGGCGAGCCCGTCCGACGAGGACCCGACCGACGCCGCCTCCTTTTGCCGCGCGGTCGTGTCCGCCGTGCCATGACGGTCCTTCGCGGCGCCGGTGTGCGCTGTGCATTGCGGTAGTCGCGGCGCTGGCATAGGGTCGAGGGGTCACGGGAGTCGTCCGGAACCCGTGGATTCCTTGATCGGAGCGCGATGGGTGGGCCTGTCACCTCGCTCATCGCGTTGCGAAGAGATGGTGGTCATGACACGCCGCGGGCTCGTTCTCTTGACGCTCCTCGGGGGCATCGCGCAGGGCGCCTGTGGCGCCGAGATGGCCGCGCCCGCGGGGGCGCGGCTGTCCCTGGATGTGGCGGCGCTGAGCCTCCCGGGCGTGGGCGACGTGGTGTGGGACGTCGAGGTCGACAACGGCGCGTCGCCCGCGGAGGTGGTGTGGCAACGTCGGCTCTCGTCGTCGGCCTACGGGGACGGCGCCGGCTCGGCGAGCTACGTCGGGCCCTGCGACGCGGACCCCGACGTCGCCGAGAACACCGTGAAGGTCTGGGTCGTCGGCGTCTACTCGGGCCCGGTGACGGCGCTCGGGAGCTTTGCCTCGGGGGCGCCGGGCGGGGTGGCGGGGCCGGCGCTGGACTTCCAGAGCCCGACCGCCACCGGGCCGCTTACCCGGACGGTCATGTGCGACCCGAACGCGGACGTCGCGGTGGCGTTCGACGTCGCGCTGATGCGGCCTGCGCAGCAGGGCTTCTTCGACGTGGCCGTGAGCTTCAACGACGTCTTCTGCTCGGCCAAGCTCGACTGCTGCGTCGAGAACGCGGCGGGGGACGCCTGCGCGTCCGACCTGGCGCTGCTCTTCGACGCCGCCGGCGCGCGCGCGGCGACGATGGTGATGGGCTTCGCGTGCACGGCGGGCCCGCGGGCGGACGTCACGACCGAGCTCTATCTCGACGCGCTGGCGCTCGACTGCTCGAGCCCGGCGGGCGGCTTCACGGCCGATCTGGTCCTCGACCCGTCCGGGGCCGCGGGCAACCAGTGCGTCGCCGGTGAGGTCGGCGGCGGGGCGTGCGCCGCGGTCACCGAGCCGGGCGGGCTCGACGCCGACGCGTACCTGTACCAGGTCGCGGTCTTCCGCGGGCAGGAGCTGCTCGAGAGCGGCGGCGAGCCGGCGCAGAAGGTCTACTGGAACGTCGCCCTCGGGGTGCGGCGCAAGGTGGGCGCCGGGGCGGGCATCGAGGATTGCTGGCTCCGCACGCGCGGCACGGCCGACGACGGGGCCGGGACGGCGCTGGTCGACGGCGGCACCATCGCCGCGGGGGCGGTGTACCCCTTCATCCGCTGGGACGCGGATCTGGCGAGCTGCCAGGAGGAGCCGCTCTCGCTCGACGACCCGGCCGCGATGGTGCGCGCCGAGTACACGACCACCGACGGCGCCGGGGTGGCCTTCGCCTTCGCCTTCGCCCCGTCGGTGCCCGCCCCGACCGGCCCGTGCGGGCTCCTCGGCGTGCCGTGCCCGGCCGGCTTCTCCTGCGAGCCGGCGCCCGCCGGCGCGGCCTACGCCGAGCGCTGCGTCAGCGTCGCCGGCGACGAGGTGGCGGTCCCGGCGGGGACCTTCTGGATGGGCTGCCACGCGGGCAACGGCGACGTCTGCGAGACCGACGAGGTGCCGCAGCACGAGGTGGCGCTCGCTGCCTACGCCGTGGATCTGAACGAGGTGAGCGCCGCCGACTACGAGGCGTGGTGCGAGCCGGCGACGGGGACGCCGCCGGCCGGCTGCACGCCGTCGGGGCGCGAGGGCACCGACCTCGACGCGACCTATCCGCCGGCGGCCGGGGGCGGCACGAAGCTCGCGCACCCGGTGAACTACGTCTCCTATGATCAGGCCACCACGTACTGCGCGGACCACGGGCGCCGCCTCTGCACCGAGGCCGAGTGGGAGCGCGCGGCGCGGGGCGGCTGCGA
Source organism: Deltaproteobacteria bacterium (assembly GCA_006226565.1). Classification (GTDB taxonomy): domain Bacteria; phylum Myxococcota_A; class UBA9042; order PHBI01; family PHBI01; genus PHBI01. The sequence goes on from SBGO01000001.1 coordinate 2,179, forward strand.
GACGCTGACCGGGACCTGCCAGACCGCGATGCGGACCTACCCGTGGGGCAACACGGATCCGGTCGGGTGCGCCGAGGCCAACTGGCTCGGCTGCGCGGTCGCGACGAGCGCGTCGCCGGTCGGGAGCTACCCCGGCGGGATGTCGCCCTACGGCGCGATGGACATGGCGGGCAACGTCTGGGAGTGGGTCGAGGACTGGTACGTGAGCTACCCGGGCTCGACCACCCCCTTCGACGCCACCGGGACGAACCGCATCATCCGGGGCGGGCGCTGGGCGAGCAGCGCGGCGCAGGTCACGACGACCGATCGCAAGGGGTGGGCTGCGGCCGGGGATCTGCTGGGGTTCCGCTGCTGTCGCACGCTGCCCTGACCGCGGCGGGGGCTCGCCCGCTCCGTCACGGCGTGAGCGGCGCCGCCCAGGCGCGGGCGGTGGCCGCCGCGACGGCGTCGGGCGCGTCGCGGAGGGTGGTCAGGTCCCAGCGCCGCGCGGTGCCGTCCCAGCTCCCGGTCCAGAGCGCGTCCCCGGCGAAGGCGAGGGCGACGACGCGCTCCTCGTGCCCGCGGAGGACGGCGAGCAGGGTGCCCGCGGGGTCGTAGAGCCGCACCACGCCGTCGAGCCCGGCGAGCGCCACGGTCCCGTCGGCGGCGACCTCGACGTCCTGGGGCAGGGCGACCTCGGGGCCGAGGGGCCAGACGACCGCCTCGCCCCCGCCCCGCGGGACCCGGTGGAGGGCGTGGGGCGTCGCCACGAAGACGTGGTCCTCGCCGGCGCCGACGGCGAGGGCGTCGGACCAGCGGCCGAGGGGCCAGGGCGCGCCGCCGTCGGTGCCGAAGACCGCGCCGGTGCCGTCCTCGAGCACCGCCACCCAGGCGCCCTCCGGGCTGTCGTCGAGGTCCACCGCCTCGGGCTCGCCGGGGAGGCCGAGGCGCCGCGCTCCCTCGGGGCCGACGAGCGCGACCGGCGCCTCCCAGCTCGCCGTCGCGACGCCGTCCGGGCCGAGCGGCGTCAGGCGGCGGAG
>SBGO01000568.1 GCA_006226565.1 Deltaproteobacteria bacterium
TCGAGCGCGTCGCGCCCGCGGCCGACAAGCCGCGGGTCGCCACCATCGCCGAGCAGCTCGTGGGCCTCGGGAGCGCCCCCGGCGCGGACCGCGACGGCCGCATCAAGGCGCTCGCCGCCGTGGCCCCCCTCGCGCGCGGCTGGTCGGTGCGCCAGAACGAGACCTGGTTCGTCCTGACCACCGAGCTCACCGAGGACGGCGTCCCGGCCATCGTCGACGACATCAGCCGGGCGACCCGCCAGAAGATGTGAGGCCGGCGCGGCCTTCGCCGCCGCGCGCCCACGCACGAGCCGTGTCCCGAAAAATGTGACGCCCCGGGGTCTGACCCCGCAACTTCACATTTTTCGTCTCGTCGGCAAGAAAGTGTGATGAACTGGGGTCAGACCCCAGTTCATCACACTTTCCCGGTGCTCGCGATGGGCCGCGGGCTGTGTCACCATCGGCGCCCGTGACGCCCGACTCCAAAGCCGCCTCGTCCACACCCTCACGCGCGCAGCTCCCGAGCCTGGGCGCCGTGGTCGACCTGTGGGAGGTCGCCCTCGGCCCCCTCGAGCGCGCGCGCCGGGCCCTGTGGCGCCTCGGCTGCCGGATCTCCCTCGGCCGCGCGGCGGTCCGGGACCGCGCCTTCCGCCTGAGCGTCGTCGCGAGCTTCCACATCCTGGTCGCGCTCACCCTGACCGCCGTCGCGCCGCTCTGGCTCCTGCTCCTCGGCCCGCTCCTGCTCGGCGTCCCCCACATCGTCAGCGACCTCCGCTACCTCGTCGTCCGCCCTCCCCTGCCCCTCGGCCGCGCGCCGCTCCTGGCCCTCGCCGTCGGCCTCGGCGGCATGACGGCGCTCCGCCTCGGCGCGGCCCTCGGCGGCCCGCTGCTCCTCGAGGCCGAGATGGCCCTCGGCGGCGGCGCCATCCTCGCGACCCTCGCCCTGACCCCGGGCCGACGCGGCTGGCGCGCCGTCGCCTTCGCCGTGGTCGCCGGCCTGACGGTCTACGGCGTCGCGAACCCGTGGGACACCGCGCTCTGGGTCGGGCACCTCCACAACTTCGTCGCCTTCGCGTGGTGGCTGGCCCTCGCCCGCGACGGCGGCCCGTGGCGCCGCGTCGCCTTCGTGGCCGCGCTCTACCTCGCGGTCGTCGTCGCGATCCTGGCCGGCGCCCTCGACGGCCTCTTCACCCTCGCCTGGACCGGCGACGCCGCGGGCCTGCGCTTCGAGGAGCTGGCGCTCAGCCTCGCGCCCGACGCGGAGCCGGTGATGGCGGTGCGCCTCGTCACGCTCTTCGCCTTCGCCCAGTCGATCCACTACGCGGTCTGGCTCCGCCTCGTCCCCCAGCGCAGCTCCGACCGCCGCCCCCCGCCGAGCCTCGACCGCAGCGTCCGCGACCTCCGCGCCGACCTCGGGGCGTGGGGCCTGCGCGCCGTGGTCGTGGCGAGCGTGCTGGTGCCCCTGGCCGCGCTCGTCGACGCCACCGAGACGCGCTACGTCTACCTCCTCCTGGCGCTCTTCCACGGCTGGCTGGAGCTGGCCGTCCTGAGCGCGCTCCTCGTCGCCCGCCGCCCCGGAGCCGCCGCCGCATGAGCTACGAGCTGCTCTGGCTCCGCGCCTTCGCGCTCACGGTGCTGATCGAGGTGCCGATCTACACGCTGTTCCTGCAGCGCTTCGGCCGGCCCGTCGTCGCCGTCGTGCTCGTCGCCATCGGCCTCCAGGTCGCGACCCACCCGGCGCTCTGGTTCGTCGCGCCGCGCTTCGAGCCCTATTGGGCCTGGGTCCTGACGATGGAGCTCCTCATCTGGCTGGTCGAGGGGCTCCTCGCCGGGCTCGCCATCGACCACCCCACAGGCCGCGGCCGCGCCTTCGCCGTCGGCCTCCTCGCGTCCTTGTCCGCCAACGCGACGTCGACCCTCTTCGGCCTGATCATCTCCTGAGCGGACGCAGGGGGCGGCCCGAGAGCCCGCCCCCCGCCGAGCTCAGCGCCGCCCGAGCGCGCCCCGCCGGCGGAGCGCGAAGGCCAGCGCCAGCGCCGCGAGCAGCCACGCCGTCGGCGTGCTCCCCCCGGCGCAGCCGCCGCCCGTCTTGTGCTGCTCCGAGCGCACCTCGCGGTAGGGCGGCTGGACCGACGTGCCGTCGGTGACGTCGCCCACGAGGACGTCCGGGAAGGTCACCGTGTCGGCCGCCACCGTGTCCGCGGCCACCGTGTCCGACGACGTGGTGTCGGTCGAGCCGGCGTCGGTGTCGGTCGGCGGCCCGACGTCGTCGCCCCCGCCGCCGCAGCCGCTGTCCGGAATGGCGGCGACGCCCGCCTCCTCCAGCACCGCGGCGATCAGCTCGGCGCGCGCGGACGCCGGGTACAGCGCCTCGAGCGGCACGCCGAAGGTCACCGCCGTCCACCCGGCGCCGGCGTACCAGAGCCCGGCGCCCGCCTCACCGGTGTCGTAGTCCAGGATCGACGTCGCGCCGCCCTGCGGCGTGAGCACGTCGGCGTAGAAGACGCGGAAGGTCCCGAGCGTGCCGTCGTCGATGGTCAGCGCCGGCAGCCCCGCCAGGACGCCGGTGGGGACGACGCCCCAGGTGCTCGCCGTGTCGGCCCCGTAGCCCGCTCCCAGGCGCTCGTGCGCGAACGCGATGTCCTCCGCGCTCCCCTTCTCCTCGAGGTCCCACAGCAGCTCGGCGCCGCTGGTGACCAGCACGCGCCCCGAGCCCCCGTCGAGCCAGGCGCTCACGAGCTGCTGCTCGGCCGCGCTGAAGGTGGTGTCGACGGTCGACTCCTCGCCCAGGATCCAGTCGATCGTGGTGTAGGGCGCGAGGGAGAAGTCCCCGGCCTCCACCGCGGTCGCCTCGACCGAGTCGAAGGGAACGCCGGCCGCGACGAAGCCGCCGGCGTGGTCGACGACGTAGTCGTAGCGGTTCACCTCGTCCTGGCGGTCGCGGATGGGGCTCCCGAGCCCCCACGCCGACAGGTCGTCGCGCGGGCAGGAGGAGCTGTCGAGCCGGTAGAAGCCGTAGACGATCAGCGCCGGCGACGGGCCGCTGGCGCAGCTCGTCGACACGCCCACGACGACGCTCGGGAGGGACTCCCCGCCGGCGTTGACCGCGCTCACCCGGAAGTAGGCCGGCACGCCCGGGGCCATGCCGTCGACGACGAGCTCGGTGGCGCCGCTGACCGCGGTCCCGTTGTCCCAGCCGCGGCCGTCGGCGCTGCGGTAGACCACGTACGAGGTCGCCGCGTCCCCGCCCCCGCCGCCGACGGGCCCCGGCGCCCAGCTCACGCGGGCCTGGGTCGGCGCGACGCCGACCGCCCGCACCCGCTCCGGCGGCTCGGGCAGGAGGCGCACGGAGAGGCCGTCCCGCTGGGCGAAGTACTTAACGATGCCCTGGTAGAAGGCGCGCGCGGCCACCTGGCGGAAGCGCGGCTGGGCGATGAGGGCGGCGTCCGCGGGCGTGTCGTGGAAGCCCACCTCGACCAGCGCCGACGGCATCTCGGGGTTGTGGCCCGGGTTGATCTCGCCGAAGTAGGCGCTGTAGATCCCGCGGTCCTGCCAGCTGGCGTCGAAGTCGGCGCGGATGTCGGCGACGAGCTCGTCGTGGATGGCCTCGGCGAGGTCGTCGCTTCCCGCGACGCCGGTGAAGTTGTAGGTCCCGTCCGGCGCGTTGGGGCCATAGACGTAGGTCGACGTGCCGCGCCCGGGGTTCGGGGCGTTGGTGTGCCAGGCGACGTAGACGGCGTCCTCGCCGGACTCGTTCTGCCAGGCGGCGTAGCGCGAGCGCGAGGACACGTCGTCGCTGCGGTCGTTGCCGGCGTAGGTGTAGACCGACGCGGGCGCGCCGGAGAACTGGACGTTGTAGCGCGAGCACTCCTCGAAGCGCGGGCGGCCCGAGGTCGGTCCGTCGGTCAGCCCGGTCCCGGTGCCGCGGTCGAAGTCGCCCATGCCGCCGCCGAGGCGCACGGCGTCGGCCACGACGAGGCCGGCGGAGGCGCTGTCGTTGTAGAGGACGACGGCGCCGCGGGTCTCGCTCTGCCCGGCCTCGAACCAGAAGCGGCCGAGGTCCATCCAGGTCCCGCCGTGGCGCTGCTGGTTGACGCGGAAGCTCGTCTCGCCGCCGGGGTGGCGCACGACGTAGTGGGCGTCGCTGACGCGGTCGCCGCCCTGACTGTAGGAGACGTAGACGCGGTACCAGCCGTCGGCCGGGACGCTGGGGACCCAGGTCGCCCAGGCGGTCGGGCTGCCGGGGACGGCGGCGACGGCGCGGGTGGTGCCGGCGGTGAACGGGTTGACGTTGCCCTGGTAGGGCGCGAGGCCGCCGAGGAAGCCGGCGTCGGCGTTCTGCCAGCCGGTGCCGGACTCGCTGTAGGCGCCGGCGCCGTCGAGGGTCGTCGTGCCGCCCTCGTCGGCGTCGACGATGACCATGTGGGGGTTCATGTCGCGCTCGCGCGCGGTGAAGACGGTGGCGCCGGCGTTGCGCAGGTAGGTGACGAGGTACTGGTCGATGGCCTCGGCGCTGACGAGGTCCTCGACGATGTCGTTGGTGTTGCCGCGCTGGGTCGCCCAGCGCGTGATGGTGTCGGTCCAGACGAAGCCGTGGCCGGCCGACACGTAGACGACCTTGCCGGAGAGCGCGCCCTGACGCGGGCCCGGAGCGTCGGCGGGGACGACCGCGCTGAGCGGGCGGGCGGGCCCGGCGGGGAGCTCGTTCAGGCGGGTCGGCGGCGGCGTGATCGGCGGGAGCAGCGTCGCCAGCTCCACCCAGCCGGCGCCGGGGTCGCGGGGATCGACGACCCACGGGACGACGGAGCGGACGCGATCGTCCTGGTCGAGCAGCGTCCGGCGCGCGAAGGCGTCGCGCTGCCACGCCTCGAGCCACGCCTCGGTCAGCGTCCCGGGGGCGCCGTCGCGGCTGAGGAAGGCCGCCGGCAGATCGAGGTAGACGTCGAGGCGCGCGCCGTCGAGCGCCTCGGCCAGCACGGCGGCGCCGTCGGGGAGTCGCCCATCGGCCGGCGCTCCAGCGAGCGCGGGCGCTCCGACCAAGACCGTCGCGAGCGCGACCCAGAACCCTGTCCGACGCATGAGAGCCTCCCCCGCGCTGCGCCCCGGGTGGGGCGTGCGGCTGCAGCGGCGGATTCTGCCGCCCGGGGCGCCGCAAAGCAACGCTGGTGAGAAGGCGCGGTGGCAGCGCGCGCCGCGCTCGCCGCGCACGCTGTGCCGCACACCGAGCGAACGCCCGCTCTGCGCGCGGGTGCAACGCATGGCACGCCCCTTGCTGTTCCCGCCGACAGCACCCGAACTGGTTCAACCACTGCCGACCGAGGTGGCCCATGCCCCAGCCCCCCAAGCCCGACCGCCGAACCTTCAGCCGCAGCGCGCTCGTCGGCGTCGTGGCGACCCTCGTCGACGTGCTCGCGCTGTCGATCCTCGTCGACGTCCTCGGCGTCGAGCCCGCCGTCGCCAACCTGCCGGCGCTGAGCCTCGGCCTCGCGGTGCAGTTCTTCGGCAACAAGTACTTCGCCTTCAACGACCGCTCCCGCGACTTCCTCCGCCAGGGGGCCCTCTTCGGCGTCGTCGAGGTCGGCGCCTTCGCGCTCAACCTCGTCGCCTTCCACCTGCTCGCCGTGACCGCCGGGCTGCCCGTGCAGCTCGCCCGCCTCATCGGCTCGGCCGCCGTCTACTTCGGCTTCAGCTACCCCCTGTGGGGTCGCATCTTTCGCGCCGACGCCGCCTGAGCCCCGCGACCGACAAGGAGACCCGCCATGATGACCGCGATCGCCATCCTGCTCATCCTCTTCACGACCGTCGCCACCCTCCTCTCCATCGTCGCCGTCTACGGCGTCACGCAGCCGCGCAAGCGCGCCCTCGCGCCGACCTCGGCCGCCGTCCCGGTGAGCGTCCTCAAGCCCCTCTGCGGCGCAGACGACGACCTCGAGGCCAACCTCGAGACCTTCTTCCGGCAGTCGTGGCCGCACTACGAGCTCGTCTTCGGCGTCGAGGGCGAGACCGACCCGGCCATCGCCGTCGTCCGCCGCCTCCGCGAGCGCTACCCGGACGTCCGCGCCCGCCTCGTCGTCCACGACGGCAAGCGCGCCCTCAACCCGAAGGTGTCGAACCTCCGCGCGATGCTCGAGGCCGGCACCCACGACGTCGTCGTCATCAGCGACTCGAACGTCGCCGTCGAGCCCGACTACCTGCGCCTCATGCTCGGCCAGCTCCTCGCCGAGCCGTCGGTCGGCCTCGTCTCCAACCTCTTCGCCGGCGTCGGCGAGCACACCCTCGGCGCGACCCTCGAGAACCTCCACCTGAACGGCCCGGTCGCCGGCTCCGTCGCCATCACCGGCGACAACGGCGAGCACGCGGTCAGCGTCGGCAAGTCGATGATGTTCCGCCGCTCGGTCTTCGAGGCCCTCGGCGGGCTCGAGGCGGTCGGCTCGCTCCTCGCCGAGGACTTCGTCATGGGGCAGATGTTCGCCCAGGCCGGCTACAAGGTGCGCCTCTGCGGCGGCGTCATCCAGAACGTCTGCCGGGACACCACGGTCCGCCGCTTCCTGCACCGCCACCTCCGCTGGGGGCTCATCCGGAGCCGCGTCACGCCGGCCCTCTACCCCTTCGAGCCGCTCTTCAGCCCGATGGCCGTGGCGCTGCTGGTTCCGCTCCTCGGCCTGACCGGCGTCGGGCCGCTCGTCTGGGGCGTCGCCCTGACGCTGCTGCGCGACGGCCTCCAGTGGGTGCGCCTGCGCGGCCGCGACGGGCTCCTCCAGGCCCTCCCCCTCGGGCCGCTCAAGGAGCTGCTGATCGTCCCGGTCTGGGCCGTCGCGCCCTTCCTGCGGACGGTGAGCTGGCGCGGCCGCAGCTACCGCGTCTCGACCGGGACGCGCCTCTACGCCAAGGCGCCCCAGGGGCGACCGCGGGAGCTGCGCCAGGAGTAGCGCCCGGGCCGCCTGGACGCGCGGCGAAACAGCCGGGATACTGCGCGGACTCCAACGCCCCGTGAGGAACGCCGTGAGCGACGCCGCGCCGCACCAGAACCCGTCCCTCCCCGCCGACTACGGCCTCCCCGCGCTGGGGCTCGTCTGTCAGGGGATGGCGCTCTTCGTCACGCTCTACCTGGTGCTGCTCGCCTTCGTCGGCATCCTCCCCTACACCCTCGGCGGCCCGCGGGTGGCGCTCATCGGCGTCCTCGCCCTCGGCGCCATCCGCGCCGGCCTCCACAACGCCGCCGGCAAGGCGCTCATCGCGCGCTCCCCGCTCGTGTTCGCCGCGGTCCGGCGCTACATCATCGCGGCGATCGCGACGACCCTGACGACGGGCGCGCTGCTGACCCTGCTCGTCGAGCAGATGCCGTTCATCGGCTACGTCCTCTTCGCCCTCCTCAGCCTCGCCTGGCCCGCCGCCCTCGGGCTCCTCGTGTTCCGCCGCCCGGTGCGCGCCGCCTTCGAGGCCGCCGACACCTTCGACCTGTCGCTCGTGCCCCGCGACCGCTCGGTCGAGGGCGTGGGCGTCCTGATGACCGTGCTGGCGGCGATCGGCCTCGCCGTCGGCGTGCTGGCGCTCGTCCTCGTCGGCGAGGTCGGCCTCGGCGGCATCGAGGGCGTGCTGCTCATCCTCTTCGTGGCCCTCCTCGTGGTGCGCGCCGCGCTCCACCTCGACGGCGGGGTCCGCGCGATCCGCGGCGTCACGGCCCAGCGCTTCGACCGGCTCGTGCAGCGCTACGTCTACGTCGCCGTCGGCACCGTCGGCGCGCTCGCGCTCTTCCTCCTCATCGCGTCCCACGGCCGCGGCCTCCCGATGCTCATCGTCACGCTGCTGCTCGCGTCGGGGATGCTCCTGACCTGGCCGGTCGTGCTCCGGCGCTTCGCCAACCAGGTGCTCCTCGACGACGTCGGCGACGAGGACCAGGCGCCCTTCGGCGCGGCGCCCGACCGCGGGCTGACCGCCTTCGGCTACCTGCTCGTCGTGATGGGCGTCCACCAGCTGGTCCTCCAGCTCGCCGCGCTGCTCGTCGGCTCGCCGGACATCGGGATGCTGGCGGCGGGCGCGATCGAGGACACCGCCTTCGACCCGATGAACCTGGTCGGGCTCGCCGCGGGCCTGGTCGCGCTGTGGGCGGCGCGCGAGGCGCTGACGATGTCCGCGCGCCGGCGCCTGGCGATGGACGTGTACGCGGGCTTCACCATCGGCGCCGCGATGATGACGTGGTTCGCCGACGGCTTCCCGCTCGAGACCGGCCACACGGCCGCGGCGATCCCGGCGGTGGTGGCCATGATCGCGGTGCAGCTCGCGGTTCCCTTGACAGGAGTGGTGCTGGTGCGGCGTAAGCTGCCCCCCGCCGACGAGGTGACGCCGCCGCGCGGCGTGCCGGTCATGGAATGAGGTTGTCGATGTCCCGTCTCCTGGTGTTCGCCGCGCTGACGCTGTCCCTCGCGGCCTGTGAGAAGCCTGCCGCGCGCCCGATCCTCGAGGCGACCACGTCGCCCCGGGCCGAGGCCGACGATCCGACGGTCGTGGCGCCGGACGCGATCACGACGCCGGCCGAGGGGGCGCGCGCCCCGCTCGTCGTGGTGACGATCTTCGCCGACCTGCAGTGCCACTACTGCCGGGCGGCCGAGGAGCTGGCCGACAAGCTCCTCCGCCACTGGCCCGACGAGGTGCAGATCCAGTACCGGCAGCTGCCGCTCGAGATGCACCACCTCGCGCGGGCCGGCGCCGTCGCCGTCCTCGCGGCGCACCAGCAGGGCCAGTTCGCCTGCCTCTCCCACGCGCTCTTCGCGAGCCAGGAGGAGTGGCGGCGGGACGACGAGCAGCTCTTCCTGACGCGCGTCCTCGCGCTCGGCGAGGAGGCCTGCGGGCTCGACGGGGCGAAGCTCGAGGCCGCGATGCACGACTCGCGCATCATGGCCGCGGTGGACGCGGACATCGCCCGCGCCGAGGCCGCCTCGGTCAACGCCACCCCGACCTTCCTGGTCAACGGCAAGAACGTCCGCGCCCGCACCCGGGGCGACGACATGAGCCTCCCCGAGGCCGTCCGCGCCGAGGTCACCCGCGCCCGCCGCGCCATCGCCGGCGGCGCCGACCGCGCGACCTGGCTCCGCCAGCGCGTGAAGGACAACCTCGAGGAGGTCCGCGCCGACGCCTGGCTCCTCGGCGACCAGCTCCCGTAAGCGCAAGCCCGCACCAACGCCTGCGCGGACGCGTCCTTGGCGCCTGACTGTGCCTGACAAGCGCAGCGCAAGGGGCGCCTGAAACGCCTCGCGCACGAGGGTCCGCGCTCCGCCTGCGCTCTCAAGCCTACCCGCAGCACCGAGCCAGCGCGCGAGATTGCGATTGAACCACTGAGAACACGGAGAACACGGAGAGCGCCACCTCCGTGTTCTCCGTGTTCTCAGTGGTTCGAGAATCGGCGTTCCATCCGATCGGGGCGCTTGCGACGGCCTCGGGGGCGTCTGTGTCCCATGCCGCCCCCGGCCCCCTCGAAAACGAACGGGCGGGCGCCATCGGCACCCGCCCGTTCTCATCGTTCAGCGAGAGGCGAAGGCGCCGCGCGGCTCCCTCGCCTCCCTGCCGGCGGGGCTACTTCTCGTCCGCGCACTTGCCGCCGATGACCTTGAACTCGACGCGGCGGTTCTTGGCGCGCCCCTCGTCGGTGTCGTTCGAGGCGAGCGGCTTGTCCTCGCCGAAGCCCTTGGCCTTCAGCTTGCGCGCCTTGATGCCGGCGCGGATCAGGTACTTGCGCACGGACTTCGCGCGGTTGTCGGACAGCCGGCGGTTGTAGCCCGCGCTCCCCTGGTCGTCGGTGTGGCCCTCGATGAAGACGTGGTCGTAGTCGGCGAGCCCGCCGATGATCCGCGCCACCTCGTCGAGGAGCGGGAAGCTCTTGCGCTCGATGCGCGCGCTGCCCGTCTTGAAGTACACCTTGTCGCCGATGATGATCCGGCAGCCCTCGACGCGCGCGAGCGGCGGCGTGTCCGGGCACCCGTCATCGTCCTGGTACTCGTTGATCGTCTCGGGCTCGTTGATGCACCCGTCGTTGCCGTCGAGGATCCCGTCGCCGTCGTTGTCGGGGTCGGGGCAGCCGTCGGCGTCCTGGAACCCGTCCTTGTCCTCGGCCTGGTCGGGGCAGCCGTCGGAGGTGTCCGGCAGCCCGTCCTGGTCGTTGTCGCTGTCGGGGCAGCCGTCGTCGTCCTCGAAGCCGTCGATGTCCTCGGGGTCCATCGGGCAGCGGTCCTTGACGTCCGGCACGCCGTCGCCGTCGTTGTCGAGGTCCGGGCAGCCGTCCTCGTCCTTGTAGCGGTCGACGTCCTCGGGCTCGTTCGGGCAGATGTCCACCGAGTCCGGGATGCCGTCGCCGTCGCTGTCCGGGTCGCCCGGGCCCATCGGCGCCCACGAGAGGCCGGCGAACACGCGCCAGTCCGGCGCGCCGTAGCCCGCCGTCAGCCCGAGCCCGCCGCCCGCCTCGATGACGAGCCCGTCGAGGAGGGTCACCTTCGGGCCGGCCGCCAGCTCGAGCGGCCCCTCGGCCGCGTCGCCGAAGGGGTCGGAGAGCTGCGTGCGCCCGAACACCTCGGCGCCGATCGCGAAGGCGTCGACGATCTGCAGCTGCACGCCGAGCCCGTAGAGGAGCTCCTGCCCGAAGTCGAGGTTCTGGAAGGCCTCGGTCTCGGTGCGGACGTTCACGCCCGCGTTGAGCGCCACGAGCAGCGGCCCCGCGCCGATCGTGAACGCCAGCTTCGGCTGCAGCGTCAGCCCGCCGTCGCCGAGCCCGGCGTCCTTCGCGCCGATCGGGATGCCGACGCCGACGCCCAGGTTCAGGCCGACGCCGTCGTGGGTCGTCGGGTCACGCCCGAGGAGCCGCACGCGGAGCCGCACCGACATGTCGCCGACGCCGCCCGAGGTCACGCCCGGGAAGCGGTTCGCGTCGCCGGCGGCGTACACCGAGATCGGCAGCACCAGCTCGAGCTCGGCCAGGTCGAAGAGCCCGATCCCGAGGCCCGCGTGGAGCTGCGCCATGTCCTGGATGACGTGGTCGGTCTGGACCGGCTGGCCCGGCATCTCGACCACGAAGTCGAGCGGGTTCTTGACGTAGTGGAACCACAGCCCGCCGTAGGGCATCCACGCCGGCGCGACCTCGCTCCCCTCGACCGAGAAGACCCGGTCGGGCCCCGGCGCGATGACGAAGTTCTGGACGCTGAAGCCCTCGGGCCCCGTCGCGCGCGCGCTCGGCGCCGAGAGGACGCCGGTGCCGACCACGGCCGCCAGCACGAGGCCCCAGGCCGCACGCCGCCGCCGCAGCGCCACCAGCGCCAGGAGCCCCAGCGCGAGCGCCCACGGCGCGCCGCCGCCCGCCCCGGCGCAGCCACCGCTGCCCTGGTACTGGCCGTTGTCCCCGTCGTCCTGCGGGTAGTCCACCGGGCGACGGCCCGTCTGCACCTCGCTGTAGTCGTCCATCCCGCCCCCGTCCGTGTCGGCGTTGTTCGGGTTGGTACCGTACACGTTGACCTCTTCGCCGTCGCGCAGGCCCTCCCCATCCGTGTCGGGGTTGGTCGGGTCGGTGCCGTAGTTCTTCACCTCCGCACCGTCGTTCAGCCCGTCGCCGTCGGTGTCGGGGTTGAGCGGGTTGCTCCCGTAATTGTGGACCTCCTGACCGTCGAGCAGGCCGTCGTCGTCGGTGTCCGGATCGAAGGGGTTGGTGCCCTGGATCCCCTCGTCGGTGTCCTTCAGGCCGTCGTTGTCGTCGTCGTCGTCGGCGCAGTCGGGGACGCGGTCGCCGTCGAAGTCGGCGCACTCGAGGGTGCACGTCGGCAGCGTGTCGTCACAGTCCGGGCCGGCGCAGGCCGGGCCGACGCCGTAGCCGTCGCCGTCGTTGTCCTGGCAGTCCTCCTCGCAGTCCGGGATGCCGTTGCCGTCGCCGCCGTCGGTGTCGGTCACGCAGTCGGTCGTGCAGGTCGCGATCGCGTCGTTGCAGTCGGGGCCGACGCAGGCCGGGCCGACGCCGTAGCCGTCGCCGTCCTTGTCGATGCAGTCGTCCTTGCAGTCGGGGGTGCCGTCCTGGTCGGCGTCCGAGCAGTCGGTCGTGCAGCGGGCCGAGGTGTCGTCGCAGTCGGCGCCGTTGCACCCGGTCCCGACGCCGTAGTTGTCGCCGTCGGCGTCGATGCAGTCCTGGTAGCAGTCGGCGATGCCGTTCGAGTCGGCGTCGGTCGTGCAGTCGACGTTGCAGCTCGCGACGGCGTCGTCGCAGTCGGCCCCGGCGCAGTCGGGGCCGACCCCGTAGCCGTCGTGGTCGACGTCGATGCAGCCGTCCTTGCAGTCCGCGATGCCGTCGGCGTCGTGGTCCGAGCAGTCGGTCGTGCACGACGGCGCGAAGTCGTCGCAGTCCGGCCCGTTGGCGCAGGTCGTCCCGCTGCCGTAGCCGTCGCGGTCGACGTCGGTGCAGTCGTCCACCGCGCAGTCCGGGAGATCCGCCGCGTCGATGGGCCCGTCGCAGTCGTTGTCCAGGCCGTCGGAGCAGTAGCCGGTCTCGACCAGGTGGCCCGGGTTCGCCGTCGCCGCCGCGTCGTTGCAGTCGGTGCCGACGTGGGTGCCGCCGCCGATCGTGTCCGAAGCGCAGCCCGCGACCGTCGGGTCGGGGTTCAGCGTGCCCGCGAGCTTGCTGCAGTAGCCGTCGCCGTCGGCGTCGCACTCCTCGGCGAAGGCGGCGTTGCCGGGCGCGCAGTCGCACGCGTCGCAGGTGCCGTCCACGTCCTGGTCGGCGTCGGAGAAGATGCGCACGCGGCTCACCGACGGGTCGATCCCGAGGGTCGCGTTGTCGGTGGTGTAGCGGAAGCGCAGGCTCACCTTGTCGCCCGGGGCGACGCTCGCCGGCAGGGTGTGCGTCTTCGGCGCGAGGTTGCCCGACTGGGTGTCTAGGGTGACGAAAGCCCCACCGTTGATGGAGTAGCTCGTCACGAGGAAGTCGTAGCCGGCCTCGGTGTTGCCGCCGTAGTCGACCGTGACCTTGTAGACCTCGTCGCAGGCGCCCTCGCTGATCTGGAAGGGCGCGGTCTCGAGGACGGCGTCGATGTTGTGGGCGCTCACCGCGCGCCACAGGCCACCGCCCGGCTCGTAGCGCCAGGCCTGGTTGCCCGAGGTCAGCCAGCCGCCGTTGGTGGTGGTGAGCTGCTCGTCGGCGTAGACGCCGCAGGACGAGGTCGCCGTGCCGCCGCAGTCCGGGTCACCGCCGTCGGTGAGGAGGTCGCAGTCGTTGTCGATGCCGTCGTCGCAGATCTCGGTGAAGGTGCCGGCGACCTGCGGGTTGTTCGGCGCGCAGTCGCACTGGTCGGGGACGCCGTCGAGGTCGCTGTCGTCCTGGGGGTAGAGCACGAGGTTGTCGATGTTGAAGAAGTCGCCGCCCTCGATCATGAAGAGGACGACGCTGTCGACGGGCTCGCTGAAGACCAGGCCCTTCCAGGTGATGTAGTTGTTGGGGTCGGCGCTCGCCTGGATGTCGTTGTCGACGAAGACCAGCTCGCCGTCGCGGTAGGCCTCGACCGCCATGATGCCGTTGCCGTCGCCGGCGTCGATGACGTTCATGCCGAGGGCGCGCGCCGGCTTCGGGGTGAAGTTGATGCGCAGGCGGCTGTTCGACTCGTAGTCGCCGTAGCCCTGGGCCTCGAGGGCGACGGTGCCGTCACCGGACGCCTGGGTCGTGTAGTACGGCGCGGAGTGCGCGGTCAGCACGACGGCGGGCTCGTTGGTGTCCACGTCGACGGTGTAGCCGTCGCCGCTGAAGGGCCCGACCGAGCCCGAGGCGAGGCTGTTGAAATCGTGGACGATGTAGCAGCCGCCCATCGCGTCGGTGAACTCGGCGAGGGTGTCGTAGCGCGTCGCGGTGACGCCGCAGGACGACAGCGTGAGATCGTTGGCGAAGAGGTCCTTGAACGGCCCGCTGCCGGCCTTCGGGGAGGCGCAGGAGGTGTTGCTGTCTGACTTGACCCAGACCGTCACGGTCACCGAGCCGGCGCCGGTCGTCGGGGTGATGGCGCGCGAGGCGCGGCTCCACGCCTCGTAGAAGGTCGACTGGAAGAGGCCGCCGTCGTTCAGGAAGAAGGTCTCGCCGCCGCCGAGGTCGTCCTCCCAGGTCATCCAGAGGCTGTCGTACTCACCGTTCTTCAGGAGCTCGACGCCGCCCTCGACGTCCCAGTACATCAGCATCGGCTGACCGTCGCCGCGGACCTTCCAGGTCCAGACGAGCGTGCTCTCCGCCTTGTCGCTGGCGTTGGTGTAGCAGTAGTGGGTGGCGAGCGAGCCCGGGGTGACCGCGGTGCAGGTCTTCTTGCCCGCGCACTTCTTGCCGTCGGCGCTGCAGATGGCGCCCGACTCGATGCGGCACTGCTGATCGCAGCCGTCGAGGATGAGCCCGTTGCCGTCGTCGCACTGCTCGCTGCCGTCGATCGACCCGTTGCCGCAGGAGCCGGTCGACAGGCCGTTGCAGCCGACGACGCGGAGCTGGTTCACGACGACCTCGAGGTCGCCGCCCGCGGTGCAGGTGTCGCCGCACTGGAACGCCAGGTCGATCGGCGCGACGTAGACGCGCGCGGTCACCTGGGTCGCGCCGGTCTGCGGCGTGAAGCAGGCGGTCCCGGCGAGGTCGTAGTGCTGCGCGGGGAAGTTCTCGCAGCCGCCGCTGTCGCCGATCGGCGCGCCACAGTCCCCGGCGTCGACGCCGGCGAGGCAGACCTCCTGCTGGCCGCCGAGGTTGTCGGTCATGCGCAGGTAGACGCGGTCGTAGCCGCCGTGCTCGATGTCGGCGGTGACGTCATAGGCGAAGCAGACCTGGCTCCCCTGGACGAAGGCCGTCGTCGGCGAGAAGGTCCCGCCCGCGACGTTGTCGGGGTTGTTGATCCCGCCGTCGCCGTAGCAGAGGGTGGCCGCCGACGCGAGGGTCGTGGGGTCGCAGACACCGGCGCGCGCGGGCGCTGCGAACAGGAGCACCAGGGCGCCGAGAGACGTGACGATCGTGGTGGTGGTACGCATGCCGCGTGTCCTACCCCGCGTCCACCCGTGATACAACGGGTTTCTCGGTCGCACCGGGTCGGCGCCGCGACGCATCGGCCCGCCAGGCGATCGGCGCCACGCGCCGAGTTACATTCGCCGTCGGCCGCGCCACGAGCGTGGCTGGAACTGGCTCCGTGCGGCCCGGTAGTGGTACAGGCGTCGAGGGCGTGGCCCCGACCCAGCAAAGGAGACATCACGATGAAGCGGCGCTTCCTCCTCCCGCTCGCGCTGGTCGCGGGCGCCCTCTCCGCCAACGCCTGCGGCGACGGGCTCGGGGGCTACCTCATCTCCAACGAGCAGGAGCTCGAGCTCGGCGCGAGCGTCGACGCGCAGCTGCGCTATCAGTATCGGATCGCCACCCCGGAGGACGCCGCGACGGTCTGGGCGGCCGAGCTGGTGGCCTCCCTGGTGCCGGCGTCGGCGCCGTTCCGCGACCCCGCCGAGATCGGCGGCTACAAGGTCGCGGTCATCGCCGACGACGACCTCATCAACGCCTTCGCGGCCCCCGGCGGCTTCACCTACATCTCGACCGGGCTCATCCTGCAGGCGCAGGACTGCGCCGAGATCACCGGCGTCCTCGGCCACGAGCTGGGGCACGTGACCGAGCGGCACGGCGTCAAGCAGCTCGAGGAGCAGTACGCGGTGAGCGTCATCGCCGAGTGGTTCCTCGGCGAGGGCATCGCCAACGACGTGGCGAACGGGATCTACGGCTTCCTGCTGTCGACGACCTTCAGCCAGGAGCACGAGGCCGAGGCCGACAGCGTCGGGCTCCAGATCGCCTACGGCGCCGGCTACAACCCCTACGGCCTGACGGACTTCTTCGCGAAGCTCCTCGCGCTGAGCAGCGGCGTCGAGGTGCCGACCTTCCTGTCCTCGCACCCGGCGACCCAGGACCGCATCGACGACACCAGCGCCGAGATCGAGAAGCGCTACGGCGACGCCGTGAACCCGGGGACGACGCAGACCTACGGTTGCCTCGGGACGACGATGACCCTCGATCAGATCAAGGCCCATATCCAGGGCGGCCTGGCCATCATCCCGGGCACCGGCGAGGGCCCGCCGGCCGACGCGTCGTCCAACGCCGCGGCCGACCAGAGCGGGACCTGATCCCGAAGCTCAGCGGATCGCCGCCTCGCGGAGCCGTCGCGTCGACAGCTCCGCGAGGTGGGCGGCGTGCCGCCACAGCGGCGTACCGGCGGGTTCCGGGTCGAAGCGCTCGAGGCAGTAGTCGATGAAGCCGGTCAGGCTCGACAGCTCGGGCCGGAGGAAGTCGGCGCTCGGCGGCGGGTAGTCGAAGCGTGCGGCGCGATCGATGAAGCCGCCCCGCGCGGTGAAGCGGGCGCGATAGCCGGCGGCGTCGGGGATGATCAGCTCGGCGAGGCGCCGGTGGCGGCGCCCCTCGCTGGTCGCGCCGGCGTCGATGGCGAGGAAGAAGCGGCGCAGGCGCTCGAGCCCGTCCTCGTGGGTCTGGAGCAGCTGGAGGTCGTAGACCGGCATCCCCTCGTGGGAGACGAAGGCGAGGTGCTTGAGCTGCGAGTCGAGCCGCGCGCCGAGCCCGTGGCCGACCCGCAGGTGGTCGAGCCCGATCTCGGCGAGGAGCAGCGGCTGACGCAGGATCGGGTGGCCGAAGGGGGCGCCGGCGTAGCGGAGGCGGTCGCCCTTGTCGGGCATGACCACGTAGGGCGCCATCTCGATCTGCCCCTGGAGCAGCTGCCAGGAGGTCGGGACGCCGCGGATGAGGCCCCGCTTCAGGAAGGGGCGGAGGCGGGTGCGCAGGCCGGCGGGAGAGAGGTCGGTCACGATCGGCTCCGAGAGACCATAAACCATTCACACGATTTAATATGGGGATTACGCCCCAGTTGGGGGCCTCGACGCAACTCTCCAGGCACCCGCCGTGACGAAATCGTGACGGAGCGCGGGAGCGGCGGTGACCCAACGCCCGCCGCGACCTGGGACCCTCGGGGAGACGACAGCCTCGGAGGTTCCCATGCGCCCAACGCCACGCACCCGCTCGCTCCTGACCGCGCTCGCCGCGCTGTCCACCCTCACCGCCTGCGCGTCCGCCGGGCCGCTCCACGCGGCGATGGAGCCGCTGCCGCTCGCCGCGGTGGCGCCGCCGCCGGCGCCGCTCGAGAAGGACTACTTCGCGCGCGACCGGATGGCCATCGCCGACGAGGAGCTCAAGACCATCCTCCGCGCCCCGGTCTACCTCGAGGAGAGCGCCCGCATCGGCATCGTGTCGGTCGCGACCGGCTACGCCGTCGACGAGGACCTGCCGACGGCCTCGGTCCCGGGCGTCCTCGCCGACCAGCTCGAGCAGAGCGGTCACTTCGAGATCGTCAGCGAGGTCTCGACCGACTGGCCCTCGGCCTCCGGGGTCTCGGGGCTCCGGGAGCTCGCCGCCCGCTACCGCGCCGAGTACCTCCTCCTCTACCGCCACCGCTTCGTCGACCGGAGCTACACGAACGCCTGGGCGCTCGGCTGGCTCACCGTGGTGGGCGCCTTCTTCCTGCCCCACAACACCATCGAGACGGCCGGCGTGGTGGAGGCGACGCTCTTCGACGTGAAGAGCGGGACGCTCCTCTTCACCGTCTTCGACCGCGTCGCGAAGACCATCGACACCAACGTCTGGCAGAACGACCGCAAGCGTCGGCAGCTCAAGGAGCGGCTCCTCGACAAGGCCACGAAGTCCCTGAGCGACCACGTCCTCGAGAAGATCCGCCTGCTGGTCGCCGCGCGCCCCGAGCGCCCGAAGGCGACGCTGCCCGCGCGGGTCGTGCCGCCCGTCACCCCCGACACGCCGGAGCTGGTGGACGGCGCCCCCCTGCCCGTCCCGGTGCCGCGCGCGGCCG
>SBGO01000316.1 GCA_006226565.1 Deltaproteobacteria bacterium
GGAGCGGGAGCGGGAGCCACCGCGGGCGCGGGAGCGGGAGCGGGAGCCACCGCGGGCGCGGGAGCGTGAGCGGGAGCGGCGCCGGGGGCCGACGCCGGCGCGGGGGCCTCCTTGGCGCAGGCGGGGAGGAGCGTGACGGCGAGGACGACGAGGACGGAGCGCGTCGGACGCATCAGGGCTTCTCGATCCGCCAGCAGCGATGGATGCGTGTGTTGCGGAAGTCCTCGGGCACGGTCTTGTCGGAGATCTCGACCGCGTGGGCCCCGGCGAAGGCCGCCGGCTCGGGCTTGAAGCGCCGGAAGTTGGTCGAGAAGTAGACCACCCCGCCGGGGCGCGTGACCCGCAGCACCTCGTGGAGGAGCCGCACGTGGTCGCGCTGGACGTCGAACACGTCGTCCATCCGCTTCGAGTTCGAGAACGTCGGCGGGTCGCAGACCACGAGGTCCCAGGACGCCGCCGGCGCCTCGGCGATCCAGCGCGTCACGTCCGCCTGGACGAGGGCGTGACGCGGCCCCTCGAAGCCGTTCTCGGCCAGGTTCTCGGCCGCCCAGTCGAGGTAGGTGCGCGACAGGTCGACCGTCGTCGTCGACCGCGCGCCGCCCGCCGCCGCGTGCACCGAGAACGCGCCGGTGTAGGCGAAGAGGTTGAGGAAGTCCCGACCCCGCGCCTCGGCCCGGACCATGGCGCGGGTCGCGCGGTGGTCGAGGAAGAGCCCGGTGTCGAGGTAGTCGGACAGGTTCACGACGAAGGCGAGCCCGTCCTCGCGGACCTTGAAGCGCGCCTGCTCCGCGCTGACCTTCTCGTACTGCGCGAGCCCGCGCTGGCGCTCGCGGCGCTTGAACCAGAGCCGCTCGGGCGGCACGCCGAGGGCCTCGCAGGCCGCCTCGCCCATCGCCGCGATCCAGTCGTCGCCGGCGGGCTCGCCGCCGCGCGCGTACTCGGCGACGTGCAGGCGCCCGTCGTACCAGTCGACGGCCAGCGGGATCTCGGGGATGTCCCGATCGTAGAGGCGATAGCAGGTCACGCGGTCGCGCTTCGCCCAGCGCGCCAGGTGGCGGGCGCGCTTCCTCAGGCGATTGGCGAACATCGTCGCCTGCGCGGCGACATCGAGGCTCGACAAGGTGTGACGCAGCCGGTCAGAGGGCGGGCAAGACGCCGGCCAGGGACAGGATGATGACCAGGAGCACCACCACGCCCGAGGTGAAGATCCCGACCTTGTTGCCGACCTCGCGCCGGGCGCGCTTGCGCTCGCCGAGGGCCTTGCCGTTGGCCGGCGGGATCACGGTCAGGAGCGCCGCGCCGGGGAGGCTGGAGAGCGCCCAGAAGAGCGGGTTGTGCCCGCGGAGCATCGCGAGGATGGCGGCCACCGCAGCGCCGCCGAGGACGAGAGCCCAGAACATCGATTCACCACCGGTCTCAAGGTCCGCCTGAGTTTATGAACCCGGCGCCGCTTGGCAAGGCGCGGACGAGCCCGGCGTCCGCCCGACGGCAAAGTCGGGCTTGCCTCAACCCCGCCGAGGACCCACTGTTGCTCCCCTCGGATTCCACCGACCCCGACGCGAGCCCACCGATGACCGACCGTTCGAACCTCCGATTCGCCCTCCCCAAAGGCCGCATGCAGGTCGGCGTCCTGGCGCTCCTGGGCGAGGCCGGCATCAAGGTGCGCGTGGACGATCGCGGCTACCGCCCGTCGATCTCCCTCGACGGCTACGACATCAAGATCCTCAAGCCCCAGAACATCGTCGAGATGCTGCACTTCGGCAGCCGCGACGTGGGCTTCGCCGGCGCCGACTGGGTCGCCGAGCTCGACGCCGACCTCGTCGAGCTCCTCGACACCGGCCTCGACCCGGTGCGCATCGTGGCCGCCGCGCCGAACGCGCTCGTCACCCCCGAGGGCGGGCTCCCGGCGCACCACCTCACCATCGCCGCCGAGTACGAGCGCCTGACGCGCAAGTGGATCGCCGAGCGCGGCCTCGACGCGACCTTCGTCCGCTCCTACGGCGCGACCGAGGTCTTCCCGCCCGAGGACGCCGACGTCATCGTCGACAACACGGCCACGGGCTCGACGCTCCGCGCCAACGGCCTGACCATCGTCGACGACGTGATGCGCTCGTCGACGCGCCTCTACGCCAACCCGCGGGCGCTCGAGGATCCCCACAAGAAGGTCGCCATCGACCACCTCGTGATGCTGCTCCGGTCGGTGCTCGAGGCGCGCCACCGGGTCATGCTCGAGGTGAACGTCTCCGCGGCGGACCTCGACGGGCTCATCGAGATCCTCCCGTGCATGCGCCACCCCACCATCGCGCAGCTCCACGCCGAGGACGCCTACGCCGTGAAGGCGGCGGTGCCGCGCTCGACGCTGCCGACCCTCATCCCGCAGCTCAAGGCGCGCGGCGGCAGCGACATCGTCATCACCAACCTCAGCCAGATCGTGCCGTGACGACCGGGCCCACGCCGTCGCCGGCGGTGGCCGGCCTGACCGCCTACAAGGTGCCCAAGCACGGCGCGCCGATCGACCTGGTGCTCAGCGGGAACGAGGGGATCGCCCCGCCGGCCGCGCTCCTGAACGGGCTCGCCGCCGCGGACCCTGAGATCCTGCGCCGCTACCCCAGCGCCGCCCCGCTCGAGGCCGCGCTGGCCGAGCGCTTCGACGTCGACCCGGCGCAGGTCGTGGTGACCGCGGGGGGCGACGACGCCCTCGAGCGCACCTTCCGGGCCTTCCTGGCGCCGGGGCGCGAGGTCGTCCTGTCCGCGCCGACCTTCGTGATGCTGAACAAGTACGCGGTCCTGGTCGGCGCGACCCAGGTGCAGATCCCGTGGCTCGGCGGGGCGTTTCCGACCGAGGCGGTCGCGGCCGCGGTGACCGCGGACACCGGCGCCATCTGCGTCGTGAGCCCCAACAACCCCACCGGCGCGGTGGCGACGGCCGACGACCTGCGGCGGCTCTCCGCGGCGGCCCCCCACGCCGTGCTCATCGTCGACCTGGCCTACGGCGAGATGGCGGACGAGGACCTGACGGCGGCGGCGCTCGCGCTGCCCAACGCGGTCGTCTTCCGCACCTTCTCGAAGGCCTGGGGCCTGGCCGGGGCGCGCCTCGGCTACGCGATCGGCCCGAGCGCGCTCGTCGGCTGGCTGCGCGCCGCGGGCAACCCCTACGCGGTCAGCGGGCCGTCGGTGGCGCTCGGGCTCG
>SBGO01000419.1 GCA_006226565.1 Deltaproteobacteria bacterium
GTCGGGCTCGGGGTTCGGCGCCGGCGGCGGCGCGAGGTCGCCGTCGGGCGGCGGCGGAGCGGCCGCCGCCCGCAGCGTCGCGACCACGTCCTTGCCGGCCTCGGTCAGGAAGAGGTCGCGCACGCGCGCCTCGTGGCCCTTGTAGCCGAGGGTCTGGCGCGGCTGGCGGTGCGAGCCGATGGCGCGGAAGCGCACGAGGCCGCGCTTGATGAGGCCGTCCACGAGCTTGCGGAAGGCGTGCTCGAAGCTCCGGTCCATGTCGAACTTGCCGGGGATGTGCGTCGGCGTGAGCTTCCCGCGGGCCGAGGCCATCGCGTAGGTCACGCGGCTCCACAGCGTGTGCTGGAAGTTCCACCCGTCGCGCGCCTCGTAGCGCTCCTGCTCGGTCGCGAGGGCGAGCAGCAGCTCCTGCTCGGCGGCGCTCAGCTCGGTCGGTCCGGACGTGGCCATGGGCGGCACGGTAGCACGGTGTCGGCCGCTTGTTGACGCGAGACGCGGCGTGGAGAATCTCTTCGAGATGACCCCGCCCACCCCGCCCCCGCCGTGGCAGGTCGTCGCGCCCCTCGGCCGCGGCGGGCAGGCGACGTCGTGGCGCGTGCGCGACCCCGAGACCGGCCGCGAGGCGGCGCTCAAGGTGTTCCGCCTCGCGGACGCCGACGACTGGAAGGCGCTCGAGCTCTGCGAGCGCGAGGTCGCGGTGCTCCAGCGCCTCGACCACCCGGGGATCCCGCGCTACCTCGCGCACTTCCGCGACGACCACGGCGGGATCCAGCTCCTCACCGAGCTCTTCGAGGGGCGCTCGCTGGCCGAGCACCTCGACGCCGGCGGCGCCTTCGCCCCCGGGGAGCTGCTGGGCGTCCTGCGCCAGGCCCTCGACGTGCTTGCCTACCTCCACGGCCACGATCCGCCCATCGTCCACCGCGACGTCAAGCCCGCGAACCTCCTCGTCGCCTCCGACGGGCGCCTCGCGCTCATCGACTTCGGCTCGGTCAAGAGCGCGCTCAAGCCCGCCGGCGGCTCGACCGTGGTCGGCACCTTCGGCTACATGGCGCCGGAGCAGCTCCACGGCCAGGCCGGGCCGGCGTCCGATCTCTACAGCCTCGGGGTGACGCTGACGGTCCTGGCGACCGGGCTCCTCCCCGAGGCGCTCCCGCGGACGCGCCTCGCCATCGATCACGCCCAGGTGATGCCGCCCGGGCCGCTCCGCGACGTGCTCGCCGGCATGACGCGCCTCGCGCCGGAGGAGCGCCTCGGCACGGTCGCCGCGGTGCGCGATCGGCTCGACGGCCCGCGCGAGGCGGCGGTGGTCGCGCGGCGGAGCGCCACTCCGGCGCCGCCACGGGACCTCGGCGGCGTCCTCCAGCGGGTCCTCCTCTTCCTCGTCTGGCTCGCCTCCACCGTCGTGGGCGGCGCCCTCGGCCTCGTCGAGGCGATCCTGCCCCACGCCCACGCGCGCAAGCGCCGGCGCATCACCGAGAAGAACTTCCATCGGCCGCGCCGGGCCGACGCCAAGCTGGCGCGCCTCGACGCCCGCCACGACGCCACCATGCGGATGCTCGGCGCGACCCGCACGAACCTGCGCGCCATCGCCGACAAGAGCGAGCCCTACCAGCGCGGCCGGGACGAGCGCGCGGCGATCGGTCGCCAGCGGCCCCCGCGCGGTCGCGGCCGGCGCTGAATCCCGCGCGAGGCGGTTGTCTCGCCCCGGCCGTCGGTGCGACATTGGAGAAGAGCCGCGAAGGCCGTAACGCAGCTAGGAGCCCGCCGATGTTGATCGCGCGCCAGGTGATGTCCTCCGACGTGGTGACCGCACCCGCCGAGGCGACGGTCGCCGCAGTCCTCGCCACCCTCCGCGAGCACGGCGTGCGCCAGCTCCCGGTCGTGGACCCCGAGGGCCGCTTCGTGGGCGTGGCGAGCGAGCGCGCGCTCGCGGACCGGGTCGCCGAGGGCGAGCCGGCGGGCGCCGAGGCCGTCACCACCTGCCTCGACCCGGAGCCGCTGGTCGCCGAGGAGGACTCGCGCCTCGCCGACCTGGTGGAGGACATGCTCGAGCGGAAGGCGCGCGCGGTGCCCGTCGTCGACGTCGATCGGCGCGTCGTCGGGACGATCGCCGCCTTCGACGTCATGCGCGGGCTCCACGCCGTCCACGCCGACCGCGGCGCCGGGCCCTACCTGGGCGTCGAGCGCGTGCTCGTGCCGATCGGCAACGACGACCTCGGTCTCCTCGCGCTCCGCCTCGTGGTCAAGCTCTTCAAGGGCGCCGAGATCCACGCCATCCACGTCCTCGGCGTGCCGAGCTCGATGGTGCCGAGCGCGATCATCTCCAAGGTGGACCCGGGCGCGCGGGTGCAGCAGGTCGCCGCCGGCCTCAAGAAGCGGGTCATCGCCGCCGGCATCGACCCGATGCCGATCCTCAAGGTCCGCCTCGGCTCGCCGGCCGACGAGATCGTCGAGTACGCCGAGCAGAACGACATCCGCCTCATCGTCATCCCGTCGCGCGAGCGCCACGGGATGCGCCGGGTCCTGCTCGGCTCGGTCGCCGAGCACGTCGTGCGCCACTCCCACTGCCCGAGCCTCGTCCTGCGCGGCAGCCTCCCCGAGCTGTGGAGCATCGAGACCGGCGAGTAGCGGCCTCCCGCGGGCCGTAGGGCCGCGGCCCTGGGCCGAGGCCGCTCCTGGCTAGGCGAAGTTCTCGAGGGCGAGTGCGCGGATCCGCGGGAGCTCCCGGGCGAGGATCGCCGCGCTCTCGCCGCGCGCGTCGAGGAGCGCCGCCGCGGCCCGCGCGAGCGCCTCGGGCCCGTCGAGGGAGGCGGGGTGCATGTGGCGCGCCCGGTCGAGGCCCAGCAGATCGTAGAGCCCCGCGAACTTCCCCTGGTAGGGGAGGGCGAGCACCGGGACACCGCCGCCCAGGCAGGCGATGGCGAAGTGCATCCGCCCGGAGATCGCGAGGTCGAGCCCCGCGGCGAGGTGCTTGATCTCTCCGGCGGTCGCCGCGGCGGGCACGCGGTGGAGCCGATCCGCCCAGCGCTCGCCGAGCCCCGCGGCGATCCGCTCGGCCAGCACGGCGTCCGACGCCGGACCGCGGACGTCGTGGGCGACGAGCACGCAGGCGACGTCGCGGGCCTCGGCCAGCCCCTCGAGGGCGCGGACGCAGGTCCGGACGACCGCGTCGGTGTCCCCGT
>SBGO01000737.1 GCA_006226565.1 Deltaproteobacteria bacterium
CCACCCCCGCGCCGCCGGACCCGATGGGCGACGCCCCGCCGAGCGACACCATCGTCCGCCGACCGGACCTGCCGCCCGTCGCCGATCCGCACGCGCCCGAGGTGACCACGGCGCTCCGCGAGTGGAGCGATTTCCAGGGCGGCCTCCAGTACAACTACTGGAAGGACCCCTTCCTCCCCAAGGACCTCACGAAGTCGGGCACGGCGCTCATGGAGCCGCCCACGTTCTCGCCCCTCATCGAGGAGGGGATGACCGCCAACCTCCGGAACCCCTTCGACGAGGCGCGGCTCGGGGCGCTGGTCGACATCCCGGTGCCGAAGGAGCTCTTCCTCTCGCGCGACATCACCGAGGAGCCGCTCATCACCGAGCTCGACGCCGAGTGCGTCGCCGACTGGCAGGCCGACGAGACGCGCAAGACGCCGCCGTCGCTCACCTGCTTCCGCGCCTTCACCCAGAACGTGCGGCTCTCGAAGAAGCCGTTCTACCTCATCCGCCAGGCCCTCAGTCAGCTCGGCTTCGCCTTCTCCAACCCCATCCTCGACTTCCTCGCGATGCTCGAGGAGAAGGAGGTCGCCTCCCACCGCGCCTACCGCGTCGTCTGGGCCGCCGTCTGGCTCGACTTCGTCAACGCCGACCGGGAGACGCGCCTCGGCCCGTCGCTGGCGTCGCTGGGCGACGAGGAGCGCCGCTTCCTGCGCCGCCGCCTGTGGCGCTGGTGGATCGCGCGCGAGCTCAACCCCTACCGCGAGCTCATCACGTCGGTCTACGAGCGGCACTTCATCGCGCTCTACCCCGAGGCGCGCGACGCCGCCGGGCTCCCCAAGCGCGCCTTCTTCAACAGCACCTGGCTGTGGGTCTCGAACTGGCTCTCCGAGGTCGGCCGCCTCCCCGACGAGACCGTCGCCGCCGCCTACGACCGCCTCGGCCCGCGCGAGCAGGGCGTGATCGACGCCTTCGTCGCCGACGCCATGGTCGCTCAGCGCTTCCCCGGCCCCTGCGCGCTCCTGCGCCGCTGACCGCCCGCCGCGCCGGCCGCGTTTGTCAGCCTCCCGGGGCGCGTCGCATAATCGAGGCGTCCGACCTCAGCCGGGAGCGAGCGTCATGAGCACCGGTGCCTGGGTCCTCGTCGTCATCGCAGGAGTGCTCCTGCTGGTGACGATCTACGACCTCGTCCAGACCAAGCACGCGATCCTCCGAAACTTCCCGATTCTCGGGCACTTTCGCTACATCTTCGAGGCGGTGGGGCCCGAGCTCCGGCAGTACATCGTCACCAACAACGACGAGGAGCGGCCCTTCTCCCGCGACCAGCGGCGCTGGGTCTACGCGTCGAGCAAGGGGCAGAACAACTACTTCGGCTTCGGCACCGACAACGACCTCGAGCAGGCGTCCAACTACCTCATCATCAAGCACAGCGCCTTCCCGAAGGGGCCCCACGGCGACGATCCCATGCACCCGCTGCCGTGCGCGAAGGTCCTCGGCGGCGCCCGCGGGCGCAAGCACGCCTTCCGCCCGGGCTCGGTCATCAACACCTCGGCGATGAGCTTCGGCTCGCTCTCCAAGGCCGCCGTCGAGGCCATCAACCGCGGCTGCGCCAAGGCCGGCGCCCTCCAGAACACCGGCGAGGGCGGCATCGCGCCGTACCACGACCACGGCGCCGGGCTCATCTTCCAGCTCGGCACGGGCTACTTCGGCGCGCGCACCAAGGACGGCCGCTTCGACCTGGCGATGCTCAAGGACCGGGTCGCCCGCTACCCCGTCAAGGCGCTCGAGATCAAGCTCAGCCAGGGCGCCAAGCCCGGCAAGGGCGGCATCCTCCCCGCGGCGAAGTGCACCCCCGAGATCGCCGCCATCCGCGGCGTCGAGCCCGGCCGCGCGGTGGTCAGCCCGGCCGCCCACAGCGCCTTCGGCTCGGTGGACGAGCTGCTCGACTTCGTGGAGCACCTCGCGGCCGAGACCGGCCTCCCCGTCGGCATCAAGTCCGCCATCGGCCAGGAGGCGATGTGGCACGAGCTGGCGCACCTGATGGCGACCACCGGGCGCGGCGTCGACTACATCCAGGTCGACGGCGGCGAGGGCGGCACCGGCGCGGCGCCCCTGGTCTTCAGCGACCACGTCGCGCTGCCGTTCAAGGTCGGTTTCACCCGCGTCCGCGCCATCTTCGAGCGCGCCGGCATCGCCGATCAGGTCGTGTGGGTCGGCTCGGGGCGCATCGGCTTCCCGGCCGACGCCCTCTTCGCCTTCGGCCTCGGCTGCGACATGATCGCCGCCGCCCGCGAGGTGATGCTCGCCGTCGGCTGCATCCAGGCCCAGCGCTGCCACACCGGCCACTGCCCGACCGGCGTCGCGACCCACAACCGCTGGCTCGTCCGCGGCCTCGACCCGACGAGCAAGGCCGATCGCGTCGCCGGCTACCTCGCGACCTTCCGCCACGAGCTCCTCGCGCTCACCCACGCCTGCGGCCACGACCACCCGTGCGAGGTGGGCATCGACGCCTTCGAGATCGTCGAAGGCTTCGTCGCGCGCTCGCCCCGCGACCTCTTCGGCTATGAGCCGGGCTGGGGAAGCCCGTCCGAGGCGATCCGCGCCGAGGCCGCAGCGCTCATGCGCGCCGGCGGCCACGTCTAGCGGGCCTGTCGCGGCTCAGCCGCCGTAGGCCTGCTCCCAGGCGAGCTCCCACTCGACGAGGCGCGCCCGCGCGTAGCCGAGGAGCCGCTCCGTGGTGTCGTTCGCGCCGTCGTGGACGGCCTTGGCGAGCTGCCGCTCGAGCTCCTGCAGGCGGTCGCAGAGCTCGCCCATCCGGGTCACCCGGTCCGGCCCGTGGGCGCCGCCGGTGATCTCGCGCGCCCACTGCAGGATGCACTCGGCCACCTCGGCCTGGAGCGCGCGGGCCCGGACCATCGGGCTGGAGCGTCGGCGCTGCGCCGCGAGCTCGTCCTTGCGCGTGAGCCACGCGTCCTGGAGCTCGACCACCCGCGCCAGCAGCTCGCGCGCCTCCAGGTCGTCGGGGAGCTCCGTCGCCGCGAGGGCGTCGACGTCGATGCGCACCAGCTCGAGCGCCTTCAGGAGGCGCTTGACCAGCCTCGGCCGGACGGTCGAGCCCGGGACCTGCGCGACCTGGACCCGCCACTCGGCCGCCAGCCCGTCCGTGAGCTCGGCCAGGGCGTGCAGGCGCTCGCGCGGCGGCAGGGCCTCGCGCGCCGGGCCGATCTGCTCCTGCTCCAGCGCCCAGATCGCGAGCTGCTCGGTCAGCAGCTCGATCCGCTTCATCAGCGCGTCCTGCAGGTGGAGCGTCAGCTCGAGCACGAGCCGCTCGACCATGCTCGACAGGTAGCGCTCCATGTCCCCGAGCATCAGCGCGTCCCGGCTCGCGCGCGGCTTGCCGGCGAAGTGGCGCGCGTAGCGCGCGAAGAGGAAGCTCGCGCGCAGGCCCAGGGTCTCGATGTCGGCGCTGGTCGTCTCGGCCTCGCTGACGACGAGGCGCTCGGCCAGGGCGTCGCCGGCCTCCGGCTCGCCGCGCAGCAGCGCCTGGGTGAGGCTGTCGAGCTCAGCGGCGTTCGCGCCGTTGCCGCTCCGCTCGAGGGCGCTCCACGCGCCACGGAAGGCGCCGAGCTGGTCGTTCAGCCGCTCGGTGAGCGCGCGCCCGGCCGGGTCGTCGAGCCGGTGCACGCGGCGCAGCAGCGCGCGCGCCCGTCCGATCAAGCGCCGCAGCGCGAGGGCGTCGGGCCCCAAGTCCTCCGCATGCTCCTGCCACGCGTCGAACTCGGCCTGGAGCGCGTCTGCCCGCTCTTCGGCACGGGCTCGCGTCAGCTTCGCCATGCAGCACCTCCCTTGTGCGCCGCAAGGGACATTACCCGAATTTCGCGGGAGCGCGAGTCGTGCCCCGAACCCACCTCCGCCCGGAGCGCCGGCCAGAGGCGCAGAGGGGCGTGGCGACCCGCCGAAGCGGGCCGCGGTCCTTCCCCTCCGGCGGGCGGGCCGCTCCCTGGGAGCCGCGCCGCGCGGCGCCGGCGCCGATCGCCCCTACGCGGGGGTCGGCGCCGTCACTGCACCTTCACCGACGCCTCGGACGCGGGCGAGCGCTCGATGCCGTCGGTCGCGTGGACCACGCACTTCCAGGTGTGGTTCGGCGCCGTCCACGAGGACGGGACGATCGGCGTGTCGCCCAGGGCCTTCTGGAAGACGCCGTCGCGGAACCACATGAAGGAGTAGCGGACCGGGTCGAGATCGTAGCTCTCGGCCACGACCTGGCAGGTGAGGTCGACGTTCGTGCTCGGGTTCGCCGGGTCGATGGCGACGCCCGGCGCGGTCGGCGGGACGTTGATGGGGCCGACGACGGTCGTGTTGGGGTTGGCGTCGAAGGCGATGACCTGCGGCTCGGCGAAGACCGCGCAGGTGCCGCCGCAGCCGTCGTCGCCGCAGCGCTTGCCGGCGCAGTCGGGGATGCAGTCGTCGGCGCACACGCCGTAGGCGCACGCGAAGCCCTCGGGGCACTCGCCGCAGCTCCCGCCGCAGCCGTTGTCGCCGCACTGCTTGTCGCCGCACTGCGGGACGCAGTCCACGGTGCACTGCCCGTCGACGCAGCGCTGCCCCTCGGCGCACTCGCCGCAGCTCCCGCCGCAGCCGTCGCTCCCGCAGAAGCGCGCCTGGCAGCTCGCGGTGCAGCCGCTGACGCACTGCCCCTCGACGCAGCTCGTCCCGGCGTCGCAGGGCGAGGCGGTGATGTTCTTGATGAACGCGAGCTTGCGGCAGTTGCCGCCGAAGCAGATGTCGCTCGGCTGCTGCACCTCGGTGCAGCCGTAGATGAACTGGCCGCACTCCTCGGGGACCCAGGAGGTCAGCAGATCCGGGTAGCTGTCGCCGTCGATGTCGTAGCTCGTGCCCTCGCCGAGCCCGGGGTGGTCGTTGCCGTCGCCGGCGTTCCAGGTCGGCGCCAGGTCGATGATCTCGTAGGCCTGCACCCACGAGGTCGTGACGCCCACCGTGCCGCGGTTGAGCAGCATCCACGCCGCCCCCGGCTGGCCGTCCTCGTCGAGCCCGCCGACGATGTCCTGGTCGCCGTCCTTGTCGAAGTCGTCGACGGTCGTCAGGTTCGCCGGGTTCGGGATGGTCGGCCCGAGCTCGAGCATCGTCGCGAAGGTGCCGTTGCCGAGGTTGCGCGCCCACCAGAAGTCCGTCGGCTGCGAGCCGGTCGTGTCCTGGCTCTGGCCGAGGATGTCGACGCGCCCGTCGCCGTCGAGGTCCTTGCTGGTCGGCGTCAGCCCCCACTGCCAGTGCCCGAGGAGCCCGGAGCCGTAGAGGGGGCTGTAGTCGAAGGCCGGCGAGAGCTCGGTGAAGTGGCCGTTGCCGTCGTTGAGCCAGACGAAGCCGGTCTTGCCCTCGCGGTTCCAGTGGTGGAGCCCGACGAAGTCGAGGTGGCCGTTGCCGTCGACGTCCACCACCGGCCCGACCTGGTCGGAGGGGTTGAGCGTGAAGAGCGGCGTCAGCTGGATGGCCGCCGAGCCGATGCAGGCGCTGACGGCGAGGTAGACCGTCGACGGCGGCAGGCAGTAGGTGTCGTTGTTGATGTTCTGCGACCGCGTGTCGACGCACTGCTCGAGCTGGAACTCGGTGCAGTCGCCGTCGTTGGTGCAGAGCTTGCGGCACACGCCGTCGGCGCAGACGTGCCCGGAGGTGCAGTCCGAGTTCTTCGCGCAGAGCTGCCGCCCCTGGGTGACGTTCTCGCGCACCACCAGGTCGAGCCAGCGGTCGCCGTCGAAGTCGCCGACGGCGAAGACGCTGTAGTAGTTGCCGGTCGGGAAGTCGACGTGGACCTTCGGATCGAAGGTGCCGTCGCCGGCCGACGGGTAGATGTCGACCGTCCCGCCCGGGGCGTCGCGGGCGAAGAAGGACTCGCCCCAGCGCGAGCCCGACTCGTCGGTCTGGCCGTCGCAGTCGTTGTCGATGCCGTCGGCGCAGACCTCGATGTTGCCCTCGTCGGTGATGCCGTCGCAGTCGTTGTCGATGAGGTCGTGACAGACCTCGGGGTGCGCGGCGACCGCGGTGACCGGGCAGATGAGGCCGGTCTGGGCGGCGTTGCAGACGTACTTGTCGGCGACCTTGCAGGCGCCGAGGCCCACCGAGCAGAGGCTCCCCTTCGACGGGAAGTCCTCGTCGGTCAGCCCGTCGCAGTCGTCGTCGAGGTTGTTGCAGCGCTCACCGCTGCCGGCGCCCGCCTGGGCGTCGCAGACGATGGACTTGCCGTCGGGCGAGCACACGTTGATGCCCGTCGCGGTGCAGTCGCCGAGGCCGGTCTCGCACTGGGCGCCGAGCCCGACGAAGTCCTCGTCGTAGAGGCCGTCGCAGTCGTCGTCCTCCTGGTTGCACCACTCGGGGGCGCCGTTGAAGATCGTCGGGTCGTCGTCGTTGCAGTCGCCGCCGGCCTCGCAGCCGAGGCCGTGGTCGTCGTTGTCGCCGTCCTGGCACTCGGTCGGGTTGACGCCGCCGGCGACCGGCACGTCGAAGGTCGGGCCGTTGGCCGCGTTGGTCACGAGGTGCAGGGTGTCTTCGAAGACGCCGATCGCGAGCCCGTAGAAGGCGACCTTGAGGGTGAAGTGCTCGCCCGCGGGGACCTCGAAGCTCCGCCGGTTCACGACGAAGACGCCGTCGTCCTTCCCGAAGGACGCGTCGAGCACCACGATGGGATCGCTCCCGGTGTTCTCGAGATCGAGGTCGACGTTGCCGATCCCGTTCAGGAAGAGCGACTCGAAGGTGATCGCCGTCGGGTCGAGGACCAGCGACGACGTCGAGGTCGGGATGTCGGGCCCGGTGTCGACGTCCTCGGTCGTGTCGGTGGTGGTGTTCGTCGGGTTCCCGCACCCCGCCCACGCGACCGCCAATAGCACCCAAGTCCAGCGCGCCAAGCGTACCCCCCAAGCCATACCGCAGCCACTATAGGCGAAGCCGCGCTTCGACTCGACCCCCGCGCCGAACTCGCGTGCAGCGCGCATGTCAGTCCGCGCCCGGCGCGAGCAGGAAGCCCGCGCTCGTCAGGAAGCCCAACGCGTCGTCGACGTCGCCGTCGATCTCGGCGCGCAGGGTGTCGATCGAGGTCTCTCCGTCGAGGCGGGCGAGAACCTGCCGCTGGACCGGATCGAGGTGGGTGTGGCGGTGCCCGAGGGTCGTCGCCGTCGTCCCCTCCCGCGCCTGGAGCCGCTGGAGCGCGCCGGTCCGCGGGCGATCGCCGCGCTCGAGGGTCATCGGCGGCGGGATCCGCCACAGGTGGATGACCTCCATGAAGTAGAGGCGCGCGAGCTCCTTCACCATCGCCACGACCATCTCGGCGCGCCCCTCCTCGCTGTTGCCGCGGCCCTCGTCGGCGCCGGTCAGCTGCAGCTCGGGGAGGACCGCCCCGAAGAGCGAGTCGAAGTCGATCGGCACGGGCTGCCGCCGATAGAGGTGGGACAGCGTGATGCGCAGCGGCAGCCCCTGCACCGCGACGCCGCCGACCGGGGTGATGACACTCACCTGCTCGCGGTCGCGGAGGGTCTCGTGCCACACGTCGGTGCCCGTGCGTGACTCGACGAAGAGCTCGGCGAAGCGCTCGACCCCCGCCGCCCGGTCGAGCGCGCGATCGGAGCGGCACAAGACCGCCGTCCGGAAGCGCGTGTTCGAGAAGAAGTCTATGTACTGCTGCTGGCGGACCGGGTCGTCGATGGCGCGCAGCATCCCGGCGACGTCGGCGTCGAAGTTGCCGATGCGGCTCCGGCCCTGGCGCGCGCTGGCCACGTACTGGAGGCCGCTCTCGGCGGAGAGCGCGGCGAACTCGTCGAACCAGAACGGGTGGTGGTGGGGCGACAGGTAGTCGTGGGCGATGATGGAGTCGGAGGACTCGGCGATGCGCTGGTGGAGCTCCACCATGAGGTTGCCCTTGACCTCCTCCGCCTCGCGGGCGACCCGCGCGCAGTACCAGCGGGCCACGTCGCGCGCCTGCTGCACCCGCTCGGGGATCGCCTCGACGCTCGCGACGTGGAAGGCCATGAGGCGGCGGATGGGCTCGTAGTCGTGCCAGCCGGGGTAGGTGTTGAAGCTCACCATCGCGACGCCGTCGGGGGCGAGGGAGCGGCCGATGAGGCGCATCGCCTCCACCCGCGCGTCGGCGGGGATCCACGACAGCAGGCCGTGGGCGATGACGTAGTCGAAGGTGCCGAGGCGGTCGCCGAGGTCGCGGAGATCGGCGTGGACGAGCTCGATGTTGCTCAGCCCCAGCTCGCCGATGCGGCGCATGCCGAGGCGGATCTCGGTCGCCGAGAGATCGACGCCGACGAAGCGGCTCTCGGGGGCGAGGGCCGCGATGGGGAGCAGGTTCCCGCCGTCGCCGCAGCCGAGCTCGAGCACGCGGCACGCGTTGGAGGGCGCCGTGTCGAGGCCGTAGAGCGATCCGAGCACGCCCAGGTGATCGGGGTGCGTGAACCAGTAGGCGTAGCCGGGGTACGGGAAGTCGTCGTAGGAGGTCCGCGGGGCGGTGTCGGCGCTCATGGGCGGGAGGATACCCCGGCGGCGCGGCCACGGCGATGGGCCTCCGGGTTGACGGCGCGGGCGGGACCCGCGGATCCTCGGCGCTCGTCATCAGGAGGGCGGCACATGGATCTCGACCGAGGCGCGCGAGACGGCGCGGACGCCGGGGACGACCTCGCGGACCACGCCGGCTGGGTGGCGGCGCAGGCCGGGCTCCGGCTCGTCTACGCGGCGCTCGCGATGCGGCTCGTGCTCTTCGTCCTGACGCTCCTGCTCGGCGTGGCGCTGATGGGGTCGCGGAGCCGGGGGCTCGCCGAGGTCACCGTGGTCCTGACCACGGTCCTCGGGCTCGTGATCGCCCTCACCGCGGAGGTCGGGCTCGTGCGCTACGTCGCCGTCCCGGCGCGGACCGGAGGGCAGGGGCTCGCCATCGCCGCCCTCGTGCTGGCAAGCGTGGCGCTCCTCATCGGCCTCGTCGACGCGGTCACCGTCCTCGCGGACGTGCGGCGCGCGATCCGCCACGGCGCCGGCGGCGTCGGCAGCGTCCCCACCCTCATCGCCGGCCTCGCCAGCATCGCGATGCTCTTCACCTACCTCGGCTCGCTCAACCGGGTCGCCACCCACCTCGGCCGGCCCGAGCTCGCCGAGCAGGCGCGCAAGGCCGGGGCGCTCCTCGTCGTGGTGATCGCTGCGGCGCTGCTGATGGTGGTGATCCTCGTGGCGACGCACGGCCGGCCGCCGGGGCTGAGCCTCGTCCTGCTGATCGGCGTCGTGGGGATCGCGATCTGGATGCTCGTGGCCTGCCTCGGCGCGACCGGCGGCGTGTCCGCGGCCCTCCGCGACGACCTCGGCGTCGAGCGGGCCTTCGACTGAGCGCTGGCGCCGCTACCGGGCGGCACCGAAGACCTCGTTTCGCGCGGGCGGACCGCGCCGCGACCCGGGGGGGCCGCGGCGCGTCGTGCCTCAGTGGTAGAGCGGCTTCCCCTCGGCGGAGACGCGCAGGTAGTAGATCTGCGCGCCGCTGAAGGTCCCGCCCGGCCATACGGTCAGGAAGGCGCTGGTCGTCGCGGCGACCGCCGAGAAGTCCGTGCTCGTCTCCTGCTCGGTGGTCTCGAGCAGGACCGTCACGACGGCCCCGTCGCCCGCCGGCAGCACGAGGAGCGTCGCCGGGAGCGGCGACTCGTTCATGCCGTAGCCGCCGTAGGCGACGCCGATGGTGCCGTCGAGCAGCGCCGCGGCCTCGAACTCCATCGGCAGGGTGTAGCCCGCGGGCTCCACCAGCGTGCGCGCGGCCCCGCTCGGCAGATCGTCGGTGCCGAAGCCCTGCGCCACGAGGGTCATGTTGTAGTCGCCGGCGTCGTAGGCGTAGATCGTCGCGAAGGCGCCACCCGGGAAGCCGACGAGGGCCCAGGTGCGGACGTCGTCCGGGCCGTCCGTCGGGACGCCGGCGACGGGGTCGCTGACGGGCTCGCCGGTCGACTTGAAGCGCCGGACCTTGAGGTGGCCGCGGTAGAGCTCCATGTCGGTGTCGATCCAGCCGGCCAGGAACGAGCCGTCGTCGAAGCCGACGACCGAGAGGTCCTCGAGGTAGCCGTCCGGACCGCCGACGACCGAGTCGAAGCGCGGCTGGTCGTCGCCGCCGAAGGCGCGGAGCCGCGGCTCGTAGGTGTAGGACTCGTAGCTCTCGCCGAGCCAGCCGACGACGAAGGCGCCGTCGTCGAGGGCGGCGATGGCGATGTCGTAGGCCAGGTAGTCGTAGCTGACGTCGTCGAGCTGGAAGGCCTCGCCCTTGGGGGTGCCGTCCGGGCCGAAGCGGCGCGCGAAGAGCTTGCTGGCGCTCTGGTCCATCGGGCGCTGCATCCACGCGAGGATGGCGTCGCCGTTCGCGAGGCCGGCGACCGCCGGGACCTCGTAGTAGTAGGCGTCGACGTTGTCGAGCGTGAAGCTGCCGAGCTCCTTGCCGTCCGCGTCGTGGAAGGTGCAGACGATCCCGCCGGCGACCCCGGCGGCCCCGGCGAAGACCGCCTGGGAGCCGTCGACCCACGCCGCCGCGAAGCCTCCACCGGCGAGGGCCGCGGTCGCCACGTTGTAGCGGTAGCGGAGCGTGCCGTCGCTGATCATCGTCTCGGTGACCACGCAGCCCGTGCAGCCGTCGCCGAAGGCCTCGTCGTCGCCGTCGTCGCAGGCCTCGCCGACGTCGAGGAGCGCGCTGTCGCAGTCGGCGTCCTCGCCGCAGATGGGCGCGGCGTCCGGGCCGTACTTGTCGGTCGTGTCGTCGCAGTCGCCGCCGTAGAGCGCGTCGTACTCGCCGATCGCGGTGCAGGTGCACTGGCTGTCGTCGCTGAGCCCGTAGTCGTCGCCGTCGGCGTCGTAGTAGTAGGTCGTGCAGTCGACGACGTCGAAGCCCTCGTCGACGGTGCCCTCGCAGTCGTTGTCGACCGAGTCGCCGCACTTCTCGGCGCTGGCCTGGCCGAGGGTGCTGCAGGTCAGGTGCGCGCTGTCGGTGTCGTCGCAGACGACCGTGCCGTTGGCGCAGGCGCCGGTGCCGCAGGCGGCGCCGAGGACCTTGCCGGCGTCGGGCGCGTAGGGGCCGCCGTCGTAGGTGACGGTGCCGCCGTTCGCGAAGTCCTCGTCGGTCACGCCGTCGCAGTCGTTGTCGACGGCGTCGCAGACCTCGGCCGTGCCGGTGCCCGCGGTGCTGCACGTGAGCGTGGTGGCGTCCGCGCAGACGACCACGCCCCCTGAGCACGCGCCGGTGCCGCAGGAGGCGCCCTTGGGCTTGGCCGTCCCGTCGAGGTCGGTGAAGGTCACCGTCCCGCCGGCGGTGAAGGCCTCGTCGGTGACGCCGTCGCAGTCGTTGTCGACCTCGTCACAGCTGACCTCGTCGGCCTCGTAGCCGGTGACCTGGCTGTAGTCGCAGTGGTGGATGCGCTTGTCGGCCTCGAGGGTGCAGGTGGCGGTGACCACGGCGCCCTCGGCGCCGCACGCGCCGTCGGTCAGGCAGACGAAGCCGGCGAGCACGGCCGGGTCGGTCTCGGGCACGGCGTCGTCGGCGTCGTACTGGTCGACGATGCAGTCCTGATCGACGTCGACCAGGGCGCTCTCGACCGCGTCGGACTTGCCATCGCCGTCGGTGTCGTGGGGGCTCGCGGCGTTGACGACCTCGTCGTAGTCGTCGACGCCGTCGCCGTCGGTGTCGACGTTCTGCGGGTCGGTGCCGAGCGCGCCCTCGATCGAGTTGATGAGCCCGTCGCCGTCGGTGTCCTCGTTGGGATCGAGGCAGGTGCTGGCGATGCAGTAGCCGCTGTCGCACGAGCCGTCGCTCGAGCAGGACGAGCCGATGGGGAGCTTCTTGTCGCTCGGGCAGGCGGCGAGCAGCAGCCCGCACGCCGCCAGGGCGAGCCAGTTCGTGTGGAAGGACATCAGAGCCTCCAGGGTGACGCCCGCGTCCGCCGCTCGGTCGCGTGGCGTGTTCTCTTCCGTGCCGAAATTCTCGCCCCGGGCGCTCCCTCGGGTCAAAGCCTGTTCTCGTCGCGTGCGCGTCGAGGTCGGCTAAACCTCCAGAACGTCATCGAGGAAGGTGCGCAGCTGATAGGTCTGATCCGCGCCGAGGCCCTGCCCGATGAACGCCGCGCCGGCGATGAAGGCGTGCAGGAAGAGCGCGATGGGGACCGACCAGAGCGCCCACGCGCTCTCGTTCGCCATCATCTGCGAGAGCCCCCACATCAGCCCGCCGATGGCGGTGAAGGCGACCGCGAGGTGGAGCGCCGTGAAGAGCGTCCAGATGTGCGGGTGGGGGCCGATGCGGCCGCGGATCCTGGTGCCGCCGTCCCCGAGATCCTCGAGGCGGAGGTCGAGGTGGGGTGACCAGGTGGTGCGGCGGTCCTCGGGGAGGCTGAGCTGGACGTGCTCGCCGAGGCGGGCGCCGACGACCGGCGCGTCGGCGCGCTCGAGGGCCTCGGTGAAGGCCTCGGCGACGTCCTCGGGCGGGCGCTGGACGGTGATCTCGAAGCGGGGCCGCAGGCGCGGGCCCGAGACGGCGACCCGGGGGCGCGAGAGCCAGCTGTCGCTCGCCTTCTTGAAGCCGTAGTCGACCGGCAGGCGGGGGCAGCCGCGGCCGGCCTCGAGGGCGGCGTGCCAGCGCGGCTGCATCCGGATGCGCTCGACGGCGAGGATGAAGCGGAGCTCGTCCTCGTCGTCCCCGGTGTCGGCCTCGGAGGAGAGGAGGCGGCACTCGAAGACCTGGATCGACTCGGCCACGAGGTCCGGAGCGCGCGCGCCGTCGCCCACGTCGCGGTCCGACGGGACGAGGGTGAAGACGCTCTGCGCCATCTTCTCGGCGGTCGGGACGGTGCGCGACAGCAGCTTCACGTTCTCGAGGAGCGCGACCTCGTCGGGGATGAAGTTGATCGTGACGAGCCCGGTGCGGATCAGGTTCTGCGCGGTCTTGGAGGTCGACTTCATGACCAGGACCATCGCGTGCCCCTCGCCCGTCACGTGCGGGAAGCAGAGGCTGTAGGGCGCGAGGTTGGTCGCCCCGTCGGGCCCGCGCGTGCTCGCGAGCACGATGGGCATCGGGAAGAAGGCCGACGACTGGAAGAAACGGGCGCGAAGCGGCACGTCGACGAACGACGCGCCACCGCCGGCTGGAGGCTGTGGCTGTGTCATATTCACAGCGTAGCCCAGCGCTCGACGGTCTTGCCAGAGCACCCGAGGCAAAAAAAAGCGCGGAGGACAGGGCGTCCTCCGCGCGCGGCGTCACGGTTGGGAGGGGCCGCTCGGGCCTAGTAGTAGGAGCTGTCGTCGGGGTAGACGACGGGGGGCGCGTCCGCCTCGGGGCAGGTGTCGCCGGTCGCGAAGTCGAAGAGGTGCTGGGCCTCGTCGGCGCCGCCGTCGGTCTCGTCGACCGGCGGGAGCGGGGAGCCGTCGGTGCCGTCGGCGGAGGCCGAGCCGCTTCCGCCCTCGGCCCAGTCGCCCTGGTCGTCGTACCAGGCGCAGATGCCGGCTTCGAGGGTGCGGTCGAGGTCCGGTCGGGCGCTGCTGCTCAGCGCGATGGCGCCGGACTCGACGAGCAGGCCGGTCTCGCGGACCGAGAAGCGCGGGGCGTCGCCGTCGAAGCGCGCGGTGAGGTCGTCGTGGGCGAGGAAGCTCTCGGCGATGTCGGGCCACAGGTCGGCGGCGTCCTCCATGCGGAAGCTCGCGCTCAGGGTGGCGGCGTGGGAGAGGGCGAAGTCCACGCGATCGTCGGCCGGGACCATGGTCAGGTCGACGGGCGTCTGGCCGCCGTCGACGTCGAGGCCGAAGACGCGCTGCTCGTCGAGCAGCAGCGCGATGGGGCCGGCGATGAGGCCCTGGACGGCGAGCTCCTGCTGCTCGTCGGAGAGGTCGATGAGGCCGGCGAGGCGGCTGATGGAGAGCTCGAAGGTCCCCTCGACCGGCGTCGGCTCCTCGGTCTCGTCGGGGTAGCATTCGAGCTCGTAGCCCTCCCCGTCGAAGCAGGTCATCGTCGAGTCCCCGCCGACGTCCTGCAGCATCTGCTTGGGGCCGCTGATGGCGAAGTCGCGGAGGTCCACGTCGAGCTGGCCGGTCTGGGCCACGCGGTCCACGTCGAGGCTGGTGGAGCCGGGGCCGGCGGCGAAGGTGACGACCGGCTCGTCGGGGCCGGGCTGGCCGTGGATCTCGAGGGCGTCGGGGAGCTCGACGGCGACGCGGGTGCGCGTCTCGGTCAGGCGGCGCGCCGCGATGCGGACGCTGCCCGAGCCGCTCAGGGTCGGGGCGACGTACTCGGGGTCGTCGGCGTTCATGGCGGCGTCGATCTCGAGGGCGGCGGCCAGGGTCGGCCCGATGCGCACGGTGACGGCGAGCAGGGTGCGGTGGAGCTCGATGACCATCGTCTCGCGGCGGTCGGCGCCGACGAGCACGGCGATGTCGAGGTCGCCCTCGGCGTAGCTCGTGACCGCGAGGCGCACCTCGATGGCGTCGAGGGTGCCGGTGCAGCTCTCGTAGAGGTCCGCGTCCTCCTCGCTCTCGCCCCACGCCGGGTCGCAGAAGCGCTCCGAGGTCACCCGGTAGATCACCTGGGTGCCGCTCTGGGACTCGATGGCGGCGTCGGCGAAGACGCGCTCGTCGAGGAAGGCGACGATGTCGTCGAGGGCGGCCTCGAACTCGTCGTCCTCGGACTGGGGGAAGACGAGGAAGTTGGCCCCGCCGGCGGCGGCGACCGGCTCCTCGGTGGCCTCGCTCGGGAGGAGGACGTCCTCGAGGTCGGTCAGGGTGATCGACTGGTCGAGCCAGCGCTGGGCGTCCCAGAGGGCCTGGGCGACGAGGCGGGTGTTGACCTCCGCGGCGCCGGTGATGGCGGCCGGGGTGAGGGCGACGGGGCGCCCGGCGACGGGCTCGTCGTCGATGCAGGCGCCGAGGAGCGCGCCGCTGGCCAGGGTGAGGAGGGCGAGGACGTGAAGCTTCATCGAGGATGCTCCGGAGGTGGGGCGGGGGGCGTCGGGTCTCCGCGCCGGGGTGGGGCCGCGTCGGCTGCGGCCCACCGGGGGCGCGTGCGGCGTGGGTTCACCGGGATGACCCGCGGGGGCGGGGGCGTGGACACGAAAAAGCGCGCGCGTGGTGTTTTTGTCCGTCATCACCGCCTCCACGCGCCCCAATAGACGTCGAGGCAGGCCCCGGCGGGCGCCTCGGAGCGGGCGACGACGCCGACCCGCTCGGACGGGACGACCATGAGCTGGCTCGGGCGGCCGGGCCGGCACAGGCCGACGGCGAGGTTGAACCCGTCCTCGAGCGCGATGGGGTTGAGGATGTGCTCGCCGACCTGGTCGCGGAGGCGGTCGGCGCCCTCGACCCAGAGCAGGTAGTGGTCGGCGGCCACGCCGCGCGCGGTGCGGTCGAGCGCGTCGGCGTCGAGGTCCTCGCCGACGTCGTCGTCCTCGAGGACGGCGAGGAGGGCCACCCCGATGCGGGGCGGGGCCTCGTCCGCGTCGTCCGCGTCGCCCCAGACCTCGAGCGCCGCGGGCGGCGGCGTGCCGTGGATGCGGGCCTCGAAGGCCGCGAAGTCGGTGTCGGCGAAGGCGAGGGGTTGGACCGGGAAGCGCTCCGCCGGGGCCGAGAGCGGGGTCCAGATCAGCGCCGGGGCGAGCTCGCCGCCCCACTCGGGGGCGTCGACGGCGTGGATGGCGCCGCGCAGGACCAGCGTCGGGAGGCCGCGCCAGTCGCCGTCGGTGAGCGCGTCGCCGCAGCCCACGGTGGAGAGCGCGAGGGCGAGCGCGAGAGCGGCCAGGGTGGTGCGCGTCATCGGAAGCTCATCCCCAGCCCGAGGCGCGCCCAGCCGACCAGCGGGGTGCGGGCCTCGGTGCTGTCCAGGTCGCGGCGCACCTCGAGGGCGAGGACCCGGGCGCCGCCCTCGAGGGCGAGGAGCCAGGGGCCGCCGAGGCCGAGCTCGGCCCGCGCGAGGCCCTCGAAGGCCGGAGCGACGCGGGCGCGCGGCCCCTCCTCGGTCGGCAGCGTGTAGTCCTCGACCAGCGTGACGGCGCCCGCGCGGACGCCGAAGGACACCGAGAGCGGGCCGACGTCGAGCACCTTGCGGGCGCCGGCGAGGAGGCCGATGCCGTGGAGTGTGGCGGCGGCCTCCGGGTCGCCGCTGGTCGCGGTGGCGTAGGTGAGGGCGAGGTCGAGGGTCACGGGCTCGAGGTCGAGGGAGCCGACGAGCCCGACGTGGCCTTCGGGGCCGAAGCCGCCGAGCGGGGCGGCCGCGGCGCCGCCGAAGAGGGCGAGGGTGCCGGCGAGGCCGTCGGAGCCGCCCTTTCGGACCAGGCGCGCGTACTCGAAGCGGCTCATGCCGGCCGGGTCGAGGCGGACGTCGCGGCCGGCGGGGACGTCGAGGCGGCCCTCGAGGAAGCGCTCGGGGCGGCGCCAGCGGACGAAGTAGCGGCCGGGGGCGAGGGTGACGCGGGCGTCGCCGCCGGGGCTCTTGAGCTCGGCCGCGAGCGGGGCGTCGGCGTCGTCGCCGCGGTGGAAGAAGTAGCGGCCGGCGCCGGGGAGGCGCACGCGGCCGACCACCCGCGAGGGGGCGAGCGAGGTCAGGACCACGTCGGCGCGGCCCTTGAGATCGTAGCGGAAGGTCGGGTGCTGGGCGCCGGCGACGGTGGTCGCGGTGCTCGCGACGGTGCGGTCGCGGGCGTAGGCGTAGGCTTCGTCGAGGGTGACGCGCGCGTCGGCGTTGGCGTCGGCGCCGCCGATGAGGCCGCCGACGAGGTGGTGGGTGAAGAAGGAGCCGCCGATGGCGTCGCTCTCCTGCGCGTCCTCGCCGAGGGTCGAGGCGGAGAGGATGGCGAAGCCCTCGGCGACGGGCTCGGTCGGGGTCGGCAGGGCGAAGGCGGCGGTGGCGGTCAGCCCCTTCACGCGGGTGGCGGCCCCGGAGCGGCAGGCGTCGACGACGAGCAGGCGGAGCTCGGCGGCGGAGCCGGAGACGGCGTTCCGGAGCTCGTCCCACGGGAGGCTCGTGCCGCTCAGGTGGAGCGAGCGCGCGTCGGCGTGGCCCGAGTAGTAGACGATGAGGAGGCTCGTGCGGCCGGGCTCGCGGTCGGCACGGAGGCGCGCGTTGAGGCGGGCGAGGGCGTCGCGCACGCGGACGGCGTCGACGTCCACCAGGGTCACGACGTTCTCGGGGAGGAAGCCGCCGAGGGCGACCAGCGTGTCGCTGACGCGGCGGGCGTCGCGCCCGGCGTGGGCGAGCGGCGTCTCGTCGGGGCCCCCCTCGTGCGCGGCGACGACCAGGGCGTAGCGCACCTCGTCGGCCAGCGCGGGCGGGGCGGCCAGCGCGACCAGCGCGGTGACGAGGATGGCGGCCACGGCAGCGAAGCGGTTCATCGGGCCTGCCCGTTCGGGGGAGCGCCGGGAGGATGCCTCATCGCACATCCAGGATCCAGGTTCGGAGGACGCAGCCCTCGGGGGCGGCGGCGGCGGCGAAGACGTCCGCGGGAATCGGGCGCTCCGGCTCGCACACCGCGACGCGGAGCGCGGTCTCGCTGCCGGCGCTGGCGGTCAGGCCGAAGGGGAGCCAGCCGTCCTCGGGGATGGCGCCCTCCCAGACGCGCACCCAGTCGCCGCCGTCGAGGCCCTCGACGCGGCCCGGGCGGCCCGCGGCGGAGCGTACCCGGAGGCGCATCCGGTCGCCGTCGGCGAGGGCGCCGAGGTCCTCGATCCGCGTGTCGGCCACGACGGTCTGGCCGTCGCG
The DNA here is from genome assembly GCA_006226565.1 of Deltaproteobacteria bacterium. Taxonomy (GTDB): domain Bacteria; phylum Myxococcota_A; class UBA9042; order PHBI01; family PHBI01; genus PHBI01. Next base: position 17,735 of record SBGO01000737.1, read on the forward strand.
GACGACGGTCGCCTCGACCGCGACGGCGCCCTTGAGGCGGAAGCCCGGGGCGTCGCCGGGCAGGGCGATCACGGCCACCACCGCCGCCGCGGC
>SBGO01000287.1 GCA_006226565.1 Deltaproteobacteria bacterium
GGACCACGTCGTGGGCGGCGTCATCGCGGCCGGCACGGTCTACCCCTTCGTCACCTGGGACGCCGACCTCGGCACCTGCGCGGAGGAGCCGCTCACCTTCGGCGATCCCGGCGCCACGGTTCGGACCGGCTACAGCACGACCTCCGGCGACGCCACGGCGTTCGGGTTCCGCTACGGCCCCGGCTTGCCGCCGACCCCGATCTGCGCGGCCCCGTGCGCCAACGGCGGGACCTGCCTCGGCGGCGACGTCTGCAGCTGCGCGAGCGGCTTCGACGGTCCTCACTGTGAGATCGACCTCGACCCCTGCGATCCCGATCCATGCCTGAACGGCGGCGTCTGCAGTCAGGACGTCGACGGCTACACCTGCGCGTGCCCGCCCGGCTACGAGGGCGCGGAGTGTCAGACCCTGGTGGCCTTCGTCGTCCAGCCCACGGTGAGCGCGCCGGCCGACGGCGCCTCGGGCCTCGGCAACAGCGTGACCCTCGCGTCCTCCGCGTTCGCCGTCGACGGCGGCGCCGACGTGCACGAGAGCAGCGATCTCCAGGTGAGCACGACGCCGACCTTCGACAGCCTCGTCGTCAACCTCTCCGCGAGCACCACCTACAAGGTGAGCTACACGCCACCCGAGTCGACCTGGGCCGAGTCGACCACGTACTACACGAGGTGGCGGCACCGCGGCGCCGCGCTCGGTCCGTCGGCCTGGAGCCCGACCACGTCCTTCACCACCGCGTCGTCCTTCCTCCGCGTCAACACGCCGCTCCTGTCGAGCCCCGCGAACGGCACCGCGCGCCGCGTGGGTCTCGGAGACTTCTCGCTCGTGTGGGTCTGGCAAGGAACCAGCTACCCCTCGGGCCTGCCCCAGACCAACAGCCGCGTCCAGGTCGCGTCGAACTCGAGCTTCTCCTCGGGCGTGTACGTCGACACGACGCTCTCCGGCTCGACGGCGTCGCTCGTGTTCAGCCCGAGCAGCCACGGCATCAACAACGGGACGACGGTCTACTGGCGCGTCCGGACGGCGGCCTCCGGCGGCGTCTGGAGCGACTGGAGCAGCGTCTGGTCGATCCACTTCCAGGCCGAGTGGGTCCCGGGCGAGACGATCTGCGACTCCACCTCGGAGTTCTATAGCGTGAGCTCGCTGCCCTACGCCAACTCGCTCACGCGCGTCGCCGGCTGCTCGGGTTACGCCCGCATCGTGCTCGGCACGACGGGGTCCTGGGTCGCCCAGGCCTGGGTCGAGGCCGGGACCTCCATCAGCTACTCGTTCAGCGCGACGTCGACCGGGCCGACGACGCAGCTCATGTCCGGGACCGTCCAGGGCCAGAGCAACTCGGTCAACCAGTCGTTCGGCGAGGGCTTCCGCGTCGACGTCCCCGCGTGGATCAACACGGGCTACTGGCTCTACTGACCACGACGCCGTGGCGCGCGCCCAGGATCCCCCCGGGGTGTTCGGCGCCGCTGCGCTCGAGGGCGCGGTCCCGCCTTGCGCAGTGGCGCGCCCTCGGGGATGCTCGACCCGCATCGGGTGCCCGAGGAGGCGCGATGACGAGCCACGGAGAGATGCGGTGCGCGGGCGCGGCCCCGGGGCGGCCATGAGCCGGCCGCTCGACGGGCGGGTCGCGGTCGTGACCGGCGCGGCCCACGGGATCGGGCGGGCGCTGGCCCACGAGCTGACGCGGCGTGGCGCCCGGGTGGCGCTGCTCGACTACGACGCGGACGCGGTCGCGGTGGTCGCCGCGGAGGTCGGCGGCGGGGCCGCGGCGTGGTCCTGCGACGTGACCGACGCGGCGCGCTGTGAGGCGGTGATGGCCGAGGTGGTGGCGCGCTACGGTGGTGTTGATATCTTGATCAACAATGCAGGGATCAGCCACCACTCCCTCGCGTCGGAGACGGCGCTCGCGGTGACCCGCCGCGTGATGGACGTGAACTTCTTCGGCGCGGTCCACTGCACCCTGGCGGCCCTCGACGCGCTGGTCGCGCGCCGGGGCATCGTGGTCGCGGTGTCGAGCGTCGCCGGCTTCGCCCCGCTCATCGGCCGCAGCGCCTACTCCGCGAGCAAGCACGCCCTCCACGGCTGGTTCGACACCCTGCGCGCCGAGCTCGTCGAGGACGGCGTCGCGGTCCTGGTCGTGTGCCCGAGCTTCGTCGACACCGGCATCGACTCGCGCGCCCTCGGCGCCGACGGCGCGCCCGCGACGGTCCACAAGGCCGCCATCGGGCGCCTCGCCACGCCGGCCGACATCGCTCGGGACATCGTCGAGGGCGTCCTCGCGCGTCGCCGCCAGCTCGTCCTGACCCCGGTCGGCAAGGCGTCCTATTGGCTGACGCGGCTCGCCCCGACGGTCTACGAGCGCGTCATGCGCAAGCGCCAGGCCGGCGTCTACGTCCGGAGCTGACGACGAGGGCCGCGGCGCCCCCGGGCGTCAGCGGAACGCCGGGAGGAGCCGCGGCAGCGCGTCGGCGATCAGCCGGCTCCACGCCGCGACGTCCTCGGCGTCGGCGCAGGCGAACCAGTAGTCGCTCCCCCGCGCGACGTTCGCGTCCGTCGGGCCGCCGAGCTTCTCCTCGACCCGCCGGTGGATGGCGACGAGGCGCGCCCAGCCCGCGTCGTCGAGGAGATCGGGCAGCCGCGCGCTGCGAAACGACGGCGCCGACGTCCACTCGATGCCCGGCTTGGGCTCGGGGGACCGCTGCAGCGCGCCGGTGAAGCGGCCCCCCACCGAGCGCATCTTGAACCACAGGGTCACGTGGTCGCCGCCCTCGAGGGCCAGGGTGTAGGCGGGCGGGCTCGACTTGAGCCGCCTGAGGCCGAGCGCCGTCAGGGTGGGCCCGAGCTCGGCGCGGAGGACGGACCAGATCTCCTTGGGCTCCATGGGACCTCTCGGGGGCATCGGGGCGGACCACGACGTGGCCTCGGGCGGATTCTGTGGCGGTGGCCGCGGCCTGTCCACCGGCCGCCCGCGGGGCAACGACCCGGCCCGAGGTCCCTCCTCGGAGGCACCTCGGGCACTTCGAAGTGGCGCGGCCCGCGGGTCAGTAGCCGCAGTAGTAGCCGATGCCGATGTCGCAGCGGCCCACGCCGCACCCGCCGATGGGCCAGTAGGCGCAGTAGAGGCCGGGGTGCGCGCCGCACTGCATGTTGTGGTCGCAGGGCTCGCCCCAGTCCCGGTTCGCCGGGGCGACGCAGACGTTGCTCCAGGTGGCGGGTGAGTACACGCAGGAGCCGCCGGATTGACACCAGACGTCGTACTCGCAGTACTCGCGGACGTTGTTCGGGATGGTGTAGGCCAGCGGGTCGCAGATGTAGCCGCGGTTGGCGTTGCAGCTCCAGCTGGCGCAGTGCCCGTTGAGGTTGCAGGTCGCGAGGTAGGGCTGGGGGATGTGGCTCCAGCAGATGTTGCGGCCGAGGCGCCCGCTCCAGTCGCAGTTGCCGCTCTGACACCACGCGGCGGACTCGCAGTAGGGCGCGTCCGTGTCGGGCAGCTTCGGATGGCACTGGCCCTCGTTGTTGCCCGCCAGCCACGTGCCCTCGTCACAGTACCAGTCGGCGCCGCGGTCGTTGGTGCAGTCCGTCTGGTTGCGGCAGCGACACTGCCCGTTCCAGCACTGGTTGCCCCCGATGCACTCGGACGTGGAGGTGCAGGACTCCCAGTTGTGCTTCGACGCCGGCGCGATGCAGACGTTGCCCTCGCAGGCGAGCCCGCTCTGGCACCACTCGCTGCTCTCGCAGTACGACCCGGCCGGCTGCGGCGTCCCGCACTTGCCGTCGGTGGTCGACCAGCTCCACGTCCCGAGGTCGCAGAAGCCGCCCGGGCACTGCGCGTGGGCCGTGCAGTGGCAGAGGTTGCCGACCCCCGGCCCGTGGTCGAAGCAGGTCCCGCTGTTCGCGCACTGCGGGGTGGCCGTGCAGGTCTGCCAGTTCGCGACGGTCCCGGGCTGGTAGCAGACGCTGCCGTCGCAGAGGAGCCCGGACTGGCACCAGCCGTCGTTCTCGCAGGCGCCGCCCACGCCGACCCGCGGCACGCACTGGCCCTCGGTGTTGCCCGCGAGCCACGTCCCCTCGTTGCAGACGTAGCTCGAGCCGAGGTCGTTGACGCACGCGGTGGTGTTGGGGCAGCGGCACTGCCCGCTCCAGCACTGGTTGCCGCCGATGCACTCGGAGTCGTTGAGGCAGCTGCCCCAGTTGTGGACGGAGCTCGGCGCGCTGCACTGGCCGGAGACGCAGGTGAGCCCGGTCTGACACCACGCGTCGTTCTCGCACGTCCCGCCGCGCCCCACCTTGGCGCCGCAGCGGCCGTTGCCCGAGTTGAAGCCCCAGTCGCCGGTGTTGCAGTAGCCGCCCGGGCACTGCGCGTCGGACACGCAGTGACAGCGGTTGCCGTCGCCGGCCTCGAAGCAGGTCTGCGACCCCGAGCACTCCGCGGTGACCCGGCAGTAGTCCCAGTTCCCCTTGCTCCCCGGGGTGTAGCAGTAGCCGTCGCAGGCGCCGCCCGCGCACTCGGCCGCCTCGACGCAGGGCTCGCCGTCGGCGCCCTTCCTGCACGTCCAGTCGTAGCAGCCGAGCCCGGCCCCGCAGTCGGCCTTGCTGCAGCACTCGCGGCAGGTGAGACCGCAGCAGTGGCCGCTCTGGCACGCCCCGTCGCCCGCGCAGGCGTAGCCGTTGGGCGCCGGGGTGGTGCAGATGCCGAGGACGCAGGCGCCGCCGGCGCACTCGGCGCCCTCGACGCAGGCCTCGCCGTCGGCGCCCTTGCGACAGGTCCAGTCGTAGCAGCCGAGCCCGGCGCCACAGTCGGACTTGCTGCAGCACTCCTGGCAGGTGCCGTTACAGCAGTGGTCGCTCGTGCAGCCCGCGTCCCCGCCGCAGGCGGTGCCGTTGGGCTGCGGCGTCACGCACCGGTTGGCGACGCAGAGCCCGCCGGCCGCGCACCAGACGTCGCTCTCGCAGTACTCGTCGACGTTGTTCGCCTTCTTGGTGCCGCACTTGCCGTCCGTCGTCCCGACGAAGCCCCACGGCCCCTGGTCGCAGTAGCCGCCCGGGCACTGCGCGTCGGTCTGGCAGTGGCAGCGCCGGCCGTCGCCGTGCTCGAAGCACGTCTCGCCGTCGGCGCACTCCGCGTCGATCCGGCAGAAGTCCCAGTTCCCCTTGCTCCCCGGGGTGTAGCAGTAGCCGTCGCAGGCGCCGCCCGCGCACTCGGCCGCCTCGACGCAGGGCCGCCCGTCCTCGCCCTTCTTGCAGGTCCAGTCGTAGCAGCCGAGCCCGGGGCCGCAGTCGGCCTTCGCGCAGCACTCGCGGCAGGTCCCCGCGCAGCAGTGGTCGCTCTCGCAGACGGCGTCGCGGATGCAGGCGTAGTCGTTCGGCGCCTTGGCGTGGCACGTCCCGTCGACGTCGCAGAAGTTGCCGGGCTCGCAGTGGAGGTCGGAGCCGCCGAAGCCGCACTTGCCGCCCGTCGGCGCGAGCCCGTGGCACTTGTAGTCCGGCGCGGTCGGGAAGAGCGCCGGGTAGGTGTCGCACCACTGCCCGCCGGCGCAGTGCGCGTCGCTCGTGCAGTCGGCGCAGCGCGGGCCGCCCCAGAGCGCGTCGAACTGACACATCCCCGAGATGCAGACGTCGTTCCAGCCGCACGCGACGCCGTAGCCGGCCTTGTCGCGGCACTCGAGGAGCTGGAAGCCGTCGCAGTACTGGTCGGCGGGGCAGGTCAGCGGGTCGTTCGGGTCGCACGGCAGGCACACGCCCTGGCCCGGCGCGACGGTGTCGCTGACGAGGATCTCCGCCTGCTCGGCCTCGGTCCAGCAGTTGGCCGAGGCGCAGTCGTCGTCGACCGTGCACGGCTCGCCCGAGGGGGCGCCGCAGTCCTGGGGGCAGTTCTGGCTGTTCTCGCCGAAGGCGCACTCGCCGTCGCCGCACACCGAGCAGCGACCGTAGCGGCAGGTGGCGCCGTCGTCGACGCAGTTGGCGTCCACGAAGCAGTAGGGCGAGCACCGCGGCTCCGCGGCCTCGAGGTACGGCGCCTGGCCGTCCGGGATCACCAGGGTCACGCCGATGTCGCAGTAGTCCGGCGCCCAGTAGTCGAAGCCGAAGGCCGTGCTGGTCCCCGCCGTGTAGCGCGCGGTCCCGGAGAAGACCGTGCCGTTGGAGAAGTCGGCCGAGAGGTTCACGTCGACGTCGCCGAAGGAGCCGCCCGCCACGGTCAGGTTCGAGCGGAAGCGCAGGCGCACCATCGGCGCGGGCATCTTGAAGTTGGGGTCGGCGTGGGCGACGCAGGCGATGGCGCCGGCGGCGGCGTTCCACTCGGCCACCTGGCCCTTCGGGCACTCCTCGATGAAGAGCTCGGTGGTCGACGACGGGACGATGCTCCCGAGGTTCACCGCCGCCAGGCTCCGCAGGCTGAAGACGACGTCGCCCTCGGGCGCCGACACGTCGAGGCAGGCGTCGGCCACCGTCACCGCGCCGCCGAGGAGCGAGATGTTGCCGCAGACGTGCAGGTGGTCGCTCTGGCAGGCGCGGGTCCCGGCGGTGTGGATGAGGTCGCCGTCGCCGACGCAGATGTCGACGTCGCCGACGAGCGAGAAGAGGGACGCGCCGCCGAGCGAGAGGAACTGCGCCGTGGCCGGCGCCGGGGTCCCGCTCGGGCTCCCGGTCAGGATGCGGAGGTAGTTCCCCGAGCCGGTGCCGGCGATCTTCTGCGGATCGCCGAAGCAGGTGTCGGCCACGGCCTCGGCGTCGATCTGCAGGAGCTTGGGCCCGTCGCCTTCGGGGAGGTCGACGTCGAGGTTCATGTAGCCGCGGGCGCACATCCGGAAGGGCACGAAGCGCGCGCTGACCTCGGCCGAGAGCGTCCCGAAGGACGGGCGCCCGAAGGGGCCGAGGTCGATGGCGTCGAGGTCGAGCGAGCTCCGCGCCTCGAAGCCGCAGCTCGTGAGCAGCGACGAGCCCGAGAACGTCTGGTTGAGGACGCTGATGGTGCCGTCGACGAACATCCCGAAGCTCGGGTCGCGGCTCGGGTCGGCGCAGGACGCGCGGCCGGTCGTGACCCAGTCGGGCAGGGTGTCGTTCTTGCCCGGCTTGAAGGCGCCGACGTTGCCGCAGATCTGCATGAGCTGGGTCGGCTGGCCGGACGCGTCGAGGGCGAAGGGCACGGGCAGGTTGAGGTTCAGCCCGCCGGCGATGGACAGGCGGTAGTCGCCCATGGTGTTGCACGCCTGGCCCGGCGGGCACTGGAGCTCGTAGTTCATGAAGCTCAGGTCCTCGCGCGGCGAGGCGAAGGTCTCGAGGCTCGCGCGGGCGCCGCCGGAGAGCGTCGGGAGCGGCTTCGAGTGCAGGTTGGTCTGCACGTAGAAGCCGTCGTCGATGCCGTCGTCGAGGCCGTTGGGGCCGTAGCCCGAGAGCGTCAGCCGGCCGAGGCAGGGCCCGTCGGTGCAGAAGCCGTCGTCGCGGCAGTAGGCGAGGGCGTCGAGGTGCCAGTAGGGGTCGGTGCAGTCGGCGTTGGTCGTGCACGCCTTGGTCGACGCGTGGCAGGAGCCGAGGCGGAGGTAGTCGAAGGACTTGGCGTAGAGCGAGCCCTTGGCCTCCGAGGTGCCGGCCAGCGCCACCTCGGCGCGGAAGCCGCCGTTGGTGAGCACGTCCGGCAGCGGCAGGGTCGACGGGAAGGTCGTGGCGACGCCGCCGCGGATCCAGAGCCCGCCGTCGCTGATGATGGCCGAGCCGAAGGGCACGTTCACCTTGAAGACGAGGTCGTCGGGCATCCCGGCGCCGGGGTCGTCGACGGCCGTCACCCAGTGGGCGCCGCCGACGTACCAGCCGTGGAGCTTGCGGTAGTTGTCGACGTCGTAGTCCTTGCACGGCGCGCCGATGAGGCCGCAGGTGCCGCTGGCCGGGGAGAACGGCGTCGCGACGCAGTCGAGCCCGTTGGGGTCGCCCTGGTAGCGCGTGTTCCACGCGCGGCCGAGCGCCGACTTGTAGCTGTCGTAGTCGAACTCCCAGCGGGCGATGAGGCCGTCGTCGAAGGCGTAGCGCTGGGTCGGGGGGACGTAGCCGCTGCAGGTGGCGCCGGCGCCGCAGTCGCCGTCGGCGCGGCAGGTGCCGCGGGGGACGAAGCCCTCGCAGGCGCCGACCTCGCAGTCGTAGTCGACCTCGCACGCGGCGCCGCCGACCGCGCAGGCGCCGGGGCCGGCGTTCGAGCAGTCGCCCATCTTCTCGGGCGTGCCGTCCTGGGGCAGGGCCGACTTCTGGCTGGCGATCTGCTCCGGGGTGCGCTGGATCGACCAGACGCGGACGTCGTCGAGGGCCGGGATGCCCTCGCCCATGCGGAGCGTCTCGCCGGGGCCGGGATCGGGCCAGTTGCCCCCGGCCACGGCGCCGTCGCGCCAGGCCGTGAGCGCGCTCTGGCAGCTCGTGCAGGCGGTGCCGACCGCGGTCACGGCGGCGGCCTGGGTGCTGCAGTCGGGGCACGCGGTCGCCGCGCAGGCCGAGCAGCTCACCGACATCGCGTCGCCGGTGCAGGTGGTGTCGCAGCCGCAGACCGCGTCGCAGTCGGGGCGCCCGCCGGTGTCGACGGCGTCGACGGCCTTCCCGTCGACGTAGAGCGAGATGCCGCCGGTCGCGTCGTCGAACACCACCGCCGCGTGGGACCAGCCGTCGGGGCGGACCACCGGGTCGACCGCGGTGACGAAGCGCGTCGGGGCGGCATCGAAGTTGATGACGCCGAGGCGGATCCGCGCGCGGCGCTCGCAGCTGACGTAGCGCCCGAGGCAGCTCTGGCAGCCGGCCGACAGCGGGGCGCCGGCGAGGGTGTCGACGCGGCCGCTGAGGGCGGCGGCGGCGCAGGCCCCGACGTCGCCGCCCTGGGGGCAGGCCGCCGCGGCGTCGCTCAGGATGGCCTCGAGGTCGAAGCTCTCGTCGCCCTTGGCGGTGCTGAGGAGGAGCCCGTCGACGCTGGGCGGGACGTAGCCCTCGCAGACCGAGGCGGCGACGCCGCTGGCGCCGACGCACTCGGCGTCGGTCGCGCAGGGGATCTCGCAGTCGCCCTCGGCGTCGGGCGCGCACAGCGAGCACTTGCCGAGCTGCTCGTCGCCCCCGCAGGCGAAGGTGGAGCCGACCGGCGCGCCGGGGCGCCCCTCGCAGGTCCACTGGGCGCAGTCGCCGCTGTCACAGCTGTCGTAGCGTGTGACGCAGTGCGGCCCGGGGTCGCCGACCGAGAGCTCCCAGCCGTGCCCGCGCGGATCCACGTGCCGCAGGATCGAGTACCAGACGCCGGGGTAGACGGAGTTGTGCTTGAACCAGGTCTCGACGGTGCCGGGCAGGGTGTCGAGCTTGCCGCCGCCGGCCTGGATGTAGCCGGCGCGGGTGTCGGCGTACTTCGTGAAGGGGGCGCCCTTGATGGTGACGGCGTTGAGGATGCTGATGGGGCTCACGCGCCCCTCGAGCGAGACGCCGTCGGTGCCGAGCGCGCCGGAGAGGTAGAGGACGCGCTTGCAGGTCCCGTGATCGCAGGTCAGCCCGCCCTCGCAGGCGTGCTCGGCGTCGCAGGTGGCGGCCGGGACGAGCGTCAGCTTGGTGTCGAGGTCGGCGCGCACCCCGGGGTTGAAGGTCACGCCGAAGAGCTCCTTCTCGTGGGTCGAGAAGTAGAGGCGCGCACGGTCGATCTGGAGCTGGAGCGGCGCGTCCTGGAGGAGCCCCGACAGCGGGACGGCCGGCAGGAGGCAGCTCAGGCTCTTGTCGAGGGCGCCGTCGCCGTCGAGGTCGACGCAGGGCGGGAACGGCGACAGGTCCGGCGACAGGCCCGGGAGGCGCTCCTCGGCCCAGCGCATGAGGTTCCGCGCGCCGTCCTTCATCTCGTCGAGGGCCGGGGCGAGGTCGAGGGTGTCGAGGTTGTTGAGCTCGCGCCGGACGATGAGGGTCGGCAGCGGCAGCCCCAGGAGCCCGCTCGGGGTCGGCGTGACGTCGAAGAAGAAGGTCATCCCCGAGCTGAGCAGGCTCGAGGGCACGTTCGCCGGCTGGTAGAGCGTGTCGATGCACGACGACGGGTTCGGGTTCTCCGGGTCGCTGCAGAGGTAGGGCCAGCTGTAGGCGCAGGTGTCGGGCGCCGTCCCGGCGTCGGGGCCGTCGACGCAGGCCGTCGGGCAGGCGTGGCCCGAGCAGTTCCCGTAGCCGCCACACTCGGCGTCGGTCGTGCACGAGACCGGGAACGTCGGGGTGCCGCCGGCGTTGTCGTAGTACGGGCGCTTCCAGAAGACGTCGCCGTTGACGCCGAGCGAGCGCGGCACCGGGATCTGGATCCCGTAGGGGCCGGTCACGAGCTTCACCTCGACCGTCAGGCCGGGGTTCGCGATGCCGGCGTTCGGGATCCAGAAGGGCTCGTACCACATGCCGCTGAGCGAGATCTCGCCGCCGAAGGACTTGGGCGGGATGTAGCGGAACTTCGCCGTGCCCGTCAGCGGCTGCTGCTGCGGCAGGGCGCGGAAGGGCGCGGGCAGGTCGAGGCAGGTGATCTTCTTCGGGTCGAAGGCCTCGAAGGGGCTGTCGTCGGACTTCAGGCCGGCCTCGATGAAGCTGGCGTAGTCGGGCAGGCAGTGGTTCGGCTCGAAGAGGACGCTGCCCGAGAAGGTCAGCATCGACTTCGGCCCGAGGTCGAGCTGGAACGCCAGCTCGCCCAGCTGCAAGAGCTTGATCGCCGGGAGGTTCCAGTCCGGCCGGATGACCTGCCACGGGATGTTGAGCGCGCCCCGGAGGCGGAGCCCGTTGGTGTCGACGCCGAGCTCGACGCCGATGGCGGGGTCATCGGCCAGGCCGGCGACCTCGTAGAACTTCTGCGGGTCGAGGCCGAGGGGCTCGAGGACCCCCGTGGGCGGCGTGATGCCCGCGGCGATGGTCAGCCCGCGCCGGAGCGGGATCCGGGGCTTCGTCACGAGGAGCCGGTCGGGGTAGCTCCGGCTCGCGAGGCCGACGGCGACCGCGGGCGCGGCGCAAGGCGAGGGCTCACCAAACGCGATGGGCTCGAAGCCCTCGGGCAGGAGCGAGGCCGGCAGCGACAGGCCGCAGATGCCGCCGATGAGGTAGAAGCCGGAGTTGCTGCCGAGGGAGCCGCCGCCGGCGAGCTGCACGCCGAGGGGCCCGATGGAGAGCGGCGGCGGGAGCGACACGTTGGCGCCGCCGGCGATGTCGAAGGAGATGCCGCTGGAGCCGGCCGCGACGGTCACGTTGAAGTAGGTGATCTCGAAGACGTTGTCCCCGATGACGTCGCGCATCGGCTCGATGTCGGCGGACACGCCGCTGGCCGGGTCGCCGACCGAGCCCGAGAGGCTCATGGCGAGCCCGGCGCCGCCGCCGAGCTGGAACTTGCCCTCGACGGTGACGTCGACCGGCTGCGAGCCGAGGGGCACGGCGAAGAGGCCGCGGACGCCGGCGGCGATGGCGGTAGAGCTGCCGACCGAGGCGCTGAACGCCACCTGGAGCGACTTCAGGGACAGGCCCGGGATGATCGGCGGCATGGCGGCGGTGTCGAAGCTGCCGAGGGCGTCGATGGAGAGGCCCTCGAGGCCGACCGAGACCGAGCCGGCGAGCACGTTGATGCCGAGGCTGGCCCACTCGGCCGGGAGGCCCGGGAGCTGGCCGCCGTTGAAGGGGTGCCAGGTCGTGGCCGGGCAGGCGTCGACGCCGGCGCAGCAGACGCGGCCGCTGGCGTCCTCGTTGGCGAGGCATGCGGCGGCGGTGAGCTGGGTCGCGGCGCCGTCGAAGCCGGCGCTGGCGAGGATGTCGACCGGATCGCCGACGGCGTTCGGGGCCGTGACGTCGAGGTTCACGTTCACCGAGTCGACCGACGCGCCGGTGAAGCAGAAGTCGGCGCTGATGGCGTTGACGGTGACGCCCAGGGGCGCCGTGATCGCGCCCTGGACCGCGCCCTCGACGCACAGGCTGCCCCCGCTGTAGCGGCCGGCGACGACCGCGGAGGTCAGGCCGGGGACGTTCGAGAGGTCGACGGTCGTGGCGAGGATGACCTCCTGGACGGCGCCGCCGCTGATGTCGGCGCTGCCGCTGACGGTGACGCGCTGCCCGGCGACGTCGACGGCTGCGGCGAAGCTCCCGACGAAGAGCGCGGCCGGGGCGGGCTCGGTGAGGTGGCCGCAGGTCTGGTCCTTGGCGACGTAGCGCGCGGTGGTCTCGAAGCTCACGCCGGAGAGGGTGACGCTGGCCGGCCCGAGGTCGGCGCAGGTGACGGCGCCGTTCTCGATCGTCAGGCCGCCGGCGAGCTGCGCCTCGGCGCCCGGGACCTGGAGCGTGGCGTTGGTGACGCCCAGGGAGAGCGAGCGGCTGAGGAGGGTGCCGCTCGCGTCGTAGGTCGCGGCGTAGTCGAGGGAGACCGCGCCGGACAGCGCCACGCCCTGGAAGGACGCGCCGCCCGCGACCGCGAGCGAGAGGTGGGTCAGGCGCCCGCCGGCGAGCTGCGAGGAGCCGGAGACGCTGAGCGTGCCGAGGTTCTCAACGCTCACCGTCGCGTCGGAGACGGCGAAGGTGAGGCTGTTGCCCGCCGCGAGGTAGGCGAGCTCCATGTCGCCGGACAGGGTCACGCCGCTCAGCGCGATGTTGCCGCCGACGGTGAGGGAGAGCAGGCTGAGGCTGCCGCCGTTGAGGACGGCGCTGCCCGAGAGGCTGAGCTCGCCGAGCCCGGGGACGGTCGCGCCGGCGTCGCGCACCGCGAACGACAGCGTCTGGTTGGCGGCGGTGTAGGCGAGGGAGACGCCGCCCGAGAGCTCGACGCTCGCGAGCGTCACGGTGCTGGTCACCGCGAGGTCGAAGCTGTCGAGCGTGGCGCCGTCGAGGGAGAGGGTGCCCGCGACGGCGAGCTCGCCGACGTTGGCGACCTGCACGCGGCCGTTCGTGAGCGCGATCGTCATCGCGGCGGCGCCGGTGTCGGGGTCGCGGGTGTAGTGGAAGACGGCGTCTCCGGAGAGCGCGGTGCCGGCGACGGCGAGGTTGCCGGTGGCGGCGAGATCGAGGCTCGTCACGGCCCCGTTCGCCAGGGTGGCGCTGCCGGACAGGGTCACCTGGCCGAGGCCGGCGATCGAGGCCGAGCCGTCCTCGATGGCGAGGCGGAGCGTCCCGGCCGGGCGGTTCCAGCTGAGCGAGGCGCCGCCGGCGATGGTGACCCCGGCGAGGTTCAGGTTCGTCCCGATCGCGAGGTGGAGGTCGGTGAGCTGGCCGGCGGTGAGGACCGAGCGGCCGCTGACCGAGAGCTGGCCGACGCCGCCGAGGGTCACCAGGCCGCTCGTGACGGCGAGCGCCATCGTCGAGGCCCCGCCGGCGTCGGGGTCGACGCGCAGGTAGTCGAGGTCGATGGCGCTGGCGGAGAGCTGCACGACGCCGAGGGACATCGAGGCGCCGAGGCGGAGGCTCAGGGCGTCGAGGCGGCCGTCGACGAGGGTCGCGGCGCCCGAGGTCTGGAAGGTGCCGACGCCGTCGAGGACGACCTGGCCGCTGGCGCTGAGGCCGAGCGAGGAGCCGGTCGGGGTGCCGCCCGGGCCGAAGGTCGCGGCGTAGTTGAGGTGCGCGGAGGGCTGGCCGCCGACCGGCGCGATGGTCACGCCGCCCACGGTCAGGCTGCCGGCCACCTCGAGGACGAGCTGGGTGAGGCGGCCGCTCGCGATGGCGGCGTAGCCGTCGAGCTGGAGCTCGCCCAGCCCGTCGACCGACGCGCGGGCGTCGGTGACGCGGAAGTAGAGGGAGGCGCTGGTGGCGACGTAGCCGAAGGTGAGCCCGCCCGAGAGGGTCACGCCCGCGAGCGTGACGTCGCTCGAGACCGACAGCGCGAAGTCGGAGACGGCGCCGCCGGCGATGGCGATGTCGCCGGCGACGTCGAGGGTGCCGAGGCCCGCGACGGTCGCGTGGCCGTCGGTGAGGGCGAGCTTCACCGACGGCTGGCTCGTCTCCGGGTCGACGCGGGTGTAGGCGAGGCTGGCGGTGCCGGTCAGGGCGACGCCCGCGACGGCGAGGTCGCCGGTGGCGGAAAGCGTAAGGCTGTCGAGGGCGCCGCCGGTGAGCGCGGCCTGGCCGTTGACGGTCAGCGAGCCGAGCCCGGTGACGGCGACGGCGCCGTCGGTGACGGCCAGGGTGAAGGCGCTCCCGGCCGCGCTGTAGGTCAGGGTCGCGCCGCCCGAGACGCTCAGGCCGGCGAGGGTCAGGTCGGAGCCGACGTCGAGGGTGAGCGTGTCGAGGGCGCCGTTGACGATCCGCGCGCCGCCGCTGACGGCGAGGCTCCCGAGGCCGTCCACGGTGACGTGGGCGTTGGTGAGCGCCAGCCGGACCGTCGGGGCGTTGGCGGCCTCGGGGTCCTCGCGGGTGTAGACGAGGTCGATGGCGTCCGCGCCGAGGGTGACGGCGCCGAGGGTGAGCGAGGTCCCGAGGTGGAGCGTCAGGGCGTCGAGCCGGCCGGCGACGAGGGCCGCGCTGCCGGCGACGTCGAGGGTCCCGAGGCCGTCGACGCTGACCGTGCCGGCCACCGCGAGGTCGAGGGTCTCGGCGGTGAGGGTCCCGTCGGCGCCGTAGGTCGCGCTGTAGGTCAGGCGCCCGGCGGGCTCGCCGGTCGGGCCGCTGATCGTGACGCCGGCGAGGTGGAGGTCGCCGCCGACGGCGAGGTCGCCCGAGGTCACGCGGCCGTCCTCGACGCGGAGGCTGCCGGCCGCGGAGGCCTGGCTCCCGCCGATGTCGAGGGCGCCGTCCTGGACGAGGAGCTCGAAGGTCTGGGCGTCGCCGGTGTCCCAGGCGCCGCAGGTCTGGTTGGCGGCGGCGAAGCGCGCCGCGCCCGCGAAGGTCACGCCGGCGACGGCGACGTCGCCGGTCACGTCGAGGTTGGCGCAGGTGACGCCGGTCGCGCGGTCCAGCTCGGCGACGCCGGACAGCGTCACGGTGTTGGCGCCGACGCGGAGGCTGCCGTGGTTCAGGGCCAGGCGCAGGGTGTCGGCGGTCGGGGCCGGCGTGGCCGTGCCGTCGGCCCAGGTGCAGGCCGCGTTGGCGGCCGAGAAGCGGGCGCCGGCGTCGAAGCTGACGCCGGCGACGTCGACCGCGCCGTCGGCGGCGAGCTCGGCGCAGACGATGGTGCCGCCCTCGACGAGGCCGTTGCCCGAGAGGCCGACGGTGACGGCGCCGACCTGCAGGTCGCCGGTCAGGCGGGCGAAGAGCGTGTCGACCGTGGGGTCGGACGTCGTGCCGTCGCTCCAGGTGCAGCTGGCGCCGGCGGCGGCGTAGCGGGCGGCGAGGCCCATGTCGAGCTCGCCGACCGGGACCGTGGCGCCCGTGGAGGCCGCCAGGTCCACGCAGGCGAGGCGTCCGCCGACGAGGTCGCCCGTGCCGTCGACCTGGACGGTCGCGGTGCCGACGTGGAAGTCCCCCGCGACCTCGACGCGCAGCGCCGCGGCGCTGCCCGCGGTCACGTCGCCGCAGGTGGTGCCGGCGGCCGCCCAGGCGGCGGTGACGCTGGCGCTGAGGCCGTCGAGGTCGGCGTGGGCGCCGCCCGCGTCGAAGGTGACGCAGGTGATGGCGCCGTTCGTGACGGTGCCCTCGCCGGTCAGGTGGACGGTGGTGGCGCCGAGCTCGGCGTCCCCGGTCAGCGCCACCTGGAGGAGCGGCCCGGTCCCCTGGGAGCCGTCGCCCCAGGTGCAGGTCTTGCCGGCGGCGGCGTAGCGGCCGCGGCCGGTCATCGCGACGCCCCCGAAGGTCGCGGCGAGATCGCCCCCGACCCCGAGCTCGGCGCAGTCCACGCGCCCGTCGACGAGGCTCGTGTAGCCGCTCAGCGTCGCGGTGACGGGGCCGACGGCGACCTCGGCGCCGGAGAGCGCGAGCTGGAGGCGCTCGCCGGCGAGCCCATCGTTCCAACCGCAGCCCGCGCCGTCGGCGGCGTAGCGGGCGCCCGCCGCGAAGGTCAGGCCGCCGAGCGGCACGCTCCCGTCGGAGGTGAAGCTCGCGCAGGTCAGCGCGCTGCCCTCGAGGGTCGCGTCGCCGGTCAGGGCGACGCTGTTGCCGTCGACGTCGATGGCGCCGTCGAGGGCCACGGTGAAGGTGTTCGCCTCCGGCGGGGCGTCGCGCCACGGGCAGTCGGCGTCCTTGGCGGCGTAGCGGGCGGCGAGGCCGAAGTCGACGTTGGCGAGGGTGACGCTGGCCGCGGCCGCGGCGTCGAGGGAGGCACAGGTCACCGCTCCGCCGGCGACGGTGGCGTCGCCGCTGAGGCTGAGCGTCTGCTCGCCGACCGTGAGCGCGCCGTCGTCGAGGCGCACGCTGAAGGTCTGGACGTCGTAGCTGACGCTGTCTCCGGGCGCCCACTCGCAGGTGGCGCCGGCGGCGGCGAAGCGCGCGCCGACGGCGAAGCTGATGTCGACGCCGCCGAAGCCGCTGGCGTCGGTGGCGGCGCTCAGCGCGAGGCAGGTGACGGCGCCGTCCTCGACGGTGGCGCCGCCGGAGAGCGCGACGCTGACGTCGCCGACGCTCAGGTCGCCGCGGTCGAGGGCCAGGCTGAGGGTGTCGACGGCCGGGACCGGGAGCGGCGTGCCGTCGGCGGTGGTGCAGGCCCGGTTGGCGGCCGAGAACCGGACCGCGCCGTCGAAGGCGATCCCGCCGGTGGGCCAGCCCGCGGCGGCCGAGGCGGCGAGGTCGAAGCACGGGACGACGTAGCTCCCGTCGACCTTCTCGGCCTGGGCGACGCCGCTGACGGCGACGCTGGTGTCGCCGAGGGCGAGGGCGCCGTTCAGGGTCACCTCGAGGCGCTCGGGGCCGGCCTCGGAGGCGGTCCCGTCGCTCCAGCCGCAGGCGGTGTCGGCGGCGACGAAGCGGGCGCCGACGTCGAAGGTCGTCCCCGCCAGGGCGACGTCACCCTCGACCGTCAGCTCGGCGCAGTCGACGCCGCCGCCGCCGAGGCTGCCGGCGCCGGAGAGGGTCAGGACGTTGTCGCCGATGGTGAGGGTGGTCGAGAGGTCGACGGAGAGCGCGGCCTCGGTGGCGTCGGTGCGCCAGCCGCAGGTCTCGCCGGCCGCGGCGTAGCGGGCGCTGCCCGAGAAGCCCACGCTGGCGCCGCCACCGCCGGCGCCGCCGGAGGAGGTGAAGCTGGCGCAGGTGATGCGGCCGCCGACGATGGTGCCGGTGCCGCTGACCGTGACCGTGTTGCCGCCGCCCAGGTCGAGGGTGCCGTTGTCGAGCGTGGCCTCGAAGACGGGGGCGCCGGCGGTGTTGGTCCACTCGCCGCACACGGCGCCGGTGTCGGCGAAGCGGGCGCCGACGTCGAAGGACACCCCGGCGAGGTCGGCCGAGGCGCCGCCGACGGCGGTGAAGGTGACGCAGCGGACGCGCTTGGTGGCGGTGTCGACGACGCCGCGGCCGGCGAGGGTGAGGGTGACGCCGCCGGCCTCGAGGTGGCCGTTCTCGAGGAGGAGGACCAGGGTCTGGGCGTTGGCGTCGTAGCTGGCGCGGCCGGAGAAGGTGACGCCGGCGAGCCCGATGTTCCCGGCGACGGCGAGGTCGGCGCTGGTGACGGCGCCGTTCTCGACGACCGCGCGGCCCGAGAGCGTGAGCTGCTGCCCGGCGAGGCTGATCTCCCCGTCGTGGAGGGCGAGCTCGAGGGTGTAGACGCCCGGGGCGGCCGTCGTGGCGGTGCCGTCGGACCAGGCGCAGGTCCGGCCGGCGGCGGCGTAGCGGGCGCCGGTGGAGAACGAGACGCCGCCGACGTCCATGGCGGTCACGCCGGCGCTGGCGGCGAGCTC
>SBGO01000164.1 GCA_006226565.1 Deltaproteobacteria bacterium
CGCGCGGGCCCCGTGGCTCGCCCTCGCCGACGCGCGTCGCCCGCCCGAGGCGCCGGGTCCGGTGGCGGCGGTCGTCACCTCGCCGCCTTACCCGGGCGTCTACGACTACGCCGCCCACCACGAGCGGCGCTACAGCATCCTCGGGATGGACGCCGAGCTCGCGCGCGCCCGGGAGATCGGCGCCCGTCGCGAAGTCCGCCATCACGGCACGGCCGCCGGCCGCGACGCCTACGTGGCCGGCATGGCCGAGGTCTTCGGCGCCTGGCGCCGCCACCTCGCCCCGGACGGGCTCATCTTCCTGGTCGTCGGCGACGGCCAGGATCCGGACGGGCCGATCCCGGTGCTGCCGCTCATCGAGCACGCCGCCGCCAACGCCGGCTGCGCCCTCGCGGCGTCGGTCAGCCAGCCGCGCCCGAGCTTCGGCCCGGCCGGCGGGATGGGCCGCGTGAAGCCGAGCGGCTCCAAGGAGGAGCACATCATCGCGCTCCGCCGGGACGCGCCGTGACCGGTCGTCGCGAGGAGCCTCCCGCGGCCGGTGAGGCGCGCTTCAGCGACGCCGAGACGCCCCTCGCGGCGCTCGCCTCGGAGCTGCGCGCCTTCAACCGGGCGCGCGACTGGGAGCAGTTCCACACGCCGAAGGACCTGGCGATGGCGCTCGCCGTCGAGGCCTCCGAGCTCCTCGAGCTCTTCCTCTGGAAGCGGGACGGCGACCTGCCGCCGGTCGCCCGCGTGCGCGAGGAGCTCGGCGACGTGCTCATCACCCTGACCAACCTGGCGAGCCGCCTGGGCGTGGACCTGATGGCCGCGGCCGAGGACAAGATCGCGCTGAACGCGCGGCGCTACCCGGTCGAGCGCGCGCGCGGCTCGGCCGAGAAGTACGACGCGCTCGTGCCCACCGACGAGGAGGAGGAGTCGAGATGACCTCATTGGACGCCCTGGTGCCCTACGAGGAGGCGTTGGCTCGGATCGTCGCCGCGGCCGAGGAGCTGCGCGACAGCCGCACGCCGGCCACCCGTCAGGTCGGGCTCTGGGACGCCTCGGGCTACGTGCTCGCCGAGGACGTCGTCGCCGATCGCGACCAGCCCCCGTTCGCCCGCTCGGCGATGGACGGCTACGCCGTGCGCTCGGTCGACGTGATGGGGCCGGAGGTGCGGCTCAGGGTCGTCGGCGAGGTGGCCGCCGGCCAGACCGCCAGCGCGCCGCTCGGGCCCGGTGAGGCCATCGCGATCATGACCGGGGCCCCGGTGCCGGAGGGCGCCGACGCCGTGCAGATGGTCGAGAAGACCCGCCGCGACGGCGAGCACGTCATCGTCGCCGGGCCGCTCAAGTCCGGGCACAACATCGCCCCGCAGGGCGAGGACGCCCGCGCCGGCGCCGTCGTGGTCGAGCGGGGGCGCGTCATCGAGAGCCTGACCGCCGGCGTGCTCGGCTCGGTCGGGGCGGGTCACGTCACGGTCTACCAGCGCCCCCGGGCGACGGTCATGACCACCGGGGACGAGCTCGTCGGCCTCGAGGAGGTGCCCGGGCCGGGGCAGATCCGCGACTCGAACCGGCGGACCCTCATGGCGCTCCTCGAGCGCGAGTGGTGCCGCGTGGTCGACGGCGGCATCGTCGCCGACGACCTCGCCGAGACGCGGCGGGCGATCCGCGAGGGGCTCGAGGGCGACGTCCTGGTCTTGTCGGGCGGCGTGTCGGCGGGCGTCTACGACCTCGTCCGCCAGGCGCTCGAGGACGAAGGCGTCGAGATCCTCTTCCACAAGGTGCGCATCAAGCCCGGCAAGCCGCTCCTCTTCGGGCGCCACCCCGGCGGTCTCGTCTTCGGTTTGCCCGGAAACCCCGTCAGCACCTTCGTGACCGGGCTCATGCTGATGGCGCCGGCGCTGCGCATCCTGGGGCATCGTCCCGAGCACCGCACCTGGTACGTGCGCGTGCCGCTCGAGGGGACGCTCCCGGCGACCGCCGGTCGCACGAGCTTCCACCCGGCGCACATCGTCCTCGGCGACCACGACCGCATGGCGGTCCGCTACTGCCCGTGGCACGGGAGCGCCGACCAGTACAGCTTCGCGCGGGCCAACGCCCTCATCCGCCGCGAGCCGGGCGAGCCGGCGGCGACCGACGGGGACCTCGTGCGGGTCGCCATCCCGCACCCGCTGGCCTCCTGGTAGCGCGCGGGGCTGGGGCGCGCGAGGCCGCGGAGCGGGAAAGGGATGCGTCGCGACGCGGCGCCCGAGCGGTCGGCTCGAGCGCCGCGCCTTGGTGCGTGGGGACCGCGCGCGGGACGCGGCCACCACGCCTCGGATCTACCCGAAGGCGATCCGATGAAGGGTGAGCAGCAGGCGGCGATGGATCGCGCCCACGGGGCCGTGGCGGAGCATCATCTCTTTCAACATGGCCTACCTCGCTCCATGACTTGGCCAGGATGCACACCCGATGTTTCCAACGGATTTCGTGGTGGAAACGTCGGCCGACATCCGCGCGTCAGGGCGCGAGGCGATCTCAGCGCTTGAGGACCTCGACGGTCACGCCGGCGTCGCGCCAGGCGCGGAAGCGCTCGCGGCTCGCCTGGAGGAGGCCCGGGTCGCGGTGGTCGACGAGGTCGATGACGTGGTCGAAGGTCCGGGCGTAGGCGTCCGACGCGGGCGTGAGCTGCACCAGGATGGTCGCCGGGATCGGGCGCGCCTCGGCCGTCACGATGACGATCCGGGCCTCGGCGTCGCGCAGCTCCTCGGCGCTGTTGGCGATCTCGTGGGGCAGGAAGGCCTCGTCGCGGAAGGTCCAGAGGTGCTCGTCGAAGGCGTGGGCCTCGCGCGGGTCGGCGCAGTGGACGATGATCGGCAGGCCCTTGCGCGCGGCGCCGTCGACCATGCGGAGCGCGGTGGGCCAGCGCCCGTCGGGCGCGACGTCGTAGAAGGTGACTCGGGGGCTCATAGGTCCACGTCCTCGAACACGAGCGCGCCCTCGACGAGGTCGAGGGTCACGCGCGTCGCGCGATCCTCGGCCTGCCAGTAGCCCTCGTCGGTCCTCTCGGGGGGCGCACCCAGCCAGGCCTCGACGAGCGCGAGGAGGCGGGGCAGGGCGGCGCCATCGTACACCGCCGGGCCGTCCTCCGCGCGCAGCGTGATCGCGCAGAGCGCGTCGAGCTCGAAGCTGAGCTCCGGGA
>SBGO01000209.1 GCA_006226565.1 Deltaproteobacteria bacterium
CGGGCTCGCCGGGCCGCTCGCCGCCGTCGACGCGGACAGCGCCGCCGTCGGGACCCTGGGCAACATCGCCGGCGAGGGCGACATGGCCCTCGGGCGCACCGGGCACATGACCCTCCCGATGCTGCGCGGCGCGGGCGGGGTCGTCATCGACTCCCTCGCGGTGCCGAACGGCACGGTCGTCACGGTGCAGATGCCCGACGGCAGCGTCGTGCGCCAGTACGTCGCGCCGACGGTGCCCCACGAGCCGAGCCCGTACTGGTTCGACCCGCACACCCGCCGCTGGTACTACGACTACGAGTACTACTACTACGGCCAGGCGCCCGAGGGCGGCTACGGCGAGCAGTACGCGCCGATCTACGAGAGCCCCTTCAAGCGCGTCGACAGCGAGCCGCTCTCGACCTTCTCGACCGACGTCGACACGGCCAGCTACGCCAACGTGCGGCGCTTCCTCGAGAAGAACCAGCGGCCGCCGCGCGACGCCGTCCGCATCGAGGAACTCGTCAACGCCTTCACCTACGACACCCCGCCCCCGACCGACGGCGAGCCGCTGGCGGTCCAGGCCGAGGTCGCCGGCTGCCCCTGGGCGCCGACCCACCGCCTCGTGCGGGTGGCCATCGCGGCGCGCACGGTGGACCGAGCGCAGCGCCCGGCGGGCAACCTCGTCTTCCTGGTCGACACCTCGGGCTCGATGGGGAACGCGAAGAAGCTCCCGCTCCTCAAGCGGGCGCTGCGGGAGCTCGTCAAGGAGCTCGACGAGCGCGACACCGTCAGCATCGTGACCTACGCCGGGCACGCCGGCGTCGCGCTGAAGCCGACGAACGGGTCGGAGAAGGCCAAGATCCTGCGCGCCGTGTCGCGCCTCAGCGCCTCCGGGATGACCAACGGCAGCGCCGGCCTCGAGAAGGCCTACGCGCTGGCCCGCGAGAACTACATCGCCGGGGGGACCAACCGCGTGCTGCTCGCCACCGACGGCGACTTCAACGCCGGCATGACGAGCCGCTACGCGCTCGTCCAGCAGGTCGCGGCGGCCGCCACCGAGAACATCTACCTCACGGTCCTCGGGCTCGGGACCGGCGACCTCGACGACGACCGCCTCGAGGCCATCTCGAACCGCGGCAACGGCACCTACGCCTACCTCGACAGCGACCGCGAGGCGCGGCGCGTGCTCGTCGAGCAGCTCACCAAGACGCTGGTGACGGTGGCCAAGGACGTGAAGCTGCAGGTCGAGTGGAACCCGGCCCGGGTGCTGGCCTACCGGCTCATCGGCTACGAGAACCGCGGGATGGCCAACCGCGACTTCGACAACGACCGCAAGGACGCCGGCGACCTGGGCGCGGGCGCGACCGTGACGGCGCTCTACGAGATCGTCCCGGCCGGCGAGACGCCCGCGCCGAAGCCGCCGCGCCACCTCAAGTACCAGCAGCCCCCCGAGGAGGAGGAGGAGCCGCTCTTCACCGGGCCGCCGGCGCCGGCCGACGTCGCGTCGGAGATGATGACCGTGCGCGTGCGCTACAAGGCGCCGGAGGGCCGCGAGAGCGAGACCCTGGAGGTCGCGCTGGTCGACGAGGGGACGACCCTCGACGGCGCCTCGGACGACTTCCGCTGGGCGGCGGCGGTGGCGGGCTTCGGCATGATGATGCGGCGCTCGTACTACCGCGGGAACGCCTTCTGGGGGCAGATCCACGGCCTCGCCGTGGGCGCCGTGGCCGACGACCCCAACGGCGAGCGGACGGAGCTGCTGCGGCTGGTGGCGAAGGCCGCGCGACTCTACGGCTGGCGCTGAGGCCGACGGGGAGCGGCGTCACGGCGCCGCTCTCCGGTCCTGGGGTGTCCTGGAGGCGCCTCGGGCCGACGAAATGGGTCAACTGGGTGTTTTTTCCTAGAGGCTCTGAGGAGTCGACCGGATGGAGGACGGGGCCGAACCGGGCGAAAGTCCGGGTGTGGCCGACGGAGACCACGCCGAACACCCCGAGGGCGCGACGACGTCCCGCCCCACGACCCGAGGATGACCATGAAGCGCTACGAGAACGGAACCGAGGCCCCTTACGGGCTCTACCTGAGCGCGAGCCCCATCGACGTGCGCTTCGTGGGCGCCGAGGGCGAGGCGCTCGACGGACGCGAGGGCGCCCGCTACCTGCACCTGCCGGCCTGGATGGTGGTCGCGCTCGGGCCGGCCCTCGGCGGCGCCTTCGTCATGGCCTTCCCGCTGCTCGTCATCGCCGCCGTGCTCGGGCTCGCCCTGACCCTGACGTTCAAGGGCCTCGGCACCAAGCACAGCTACGTGGCGCGCGCCAACTGGCAGCCGGCGGCCGCCTACTTCGACCAGGGCGCCACCGGCGACGACGTCGATCCGCTGTGGGACGCCGAGATGGCGGCGCTCGAGCGCGAGGTGATGGCGCGCGCGGAGATCGAGAAGCGCCAGGGCTGAGGCGAGCGCCCGGGCGGGTGAGCGCACCCGCGACCGGGAGACCACGGCGCCGGACCTCGCGAGGGGCCCGGCGCTTTCGTTTTCGTGGCGGCGCGGCGGGTCGGGAGCGGGCCTGCGCGGGGCGCCGGCGGTGCCTGGCTCGGAGGCGCCGCCTCGGCTATCGTGGGTTTCCCCGATCGGTGAGGCCCCTATGGCGAAGATCCCCTACGAGCAGCTCTTCCGTCACGCGGTGCGGCGCGTCCTGGCCGGCTCCGTGGCCGCCGGCGCGATGGTCTTCCTGCCGGCCGGGTGCGCGTGCCCGCCGGCCCGCTACGACGTGCGTCTGGTCACCGTGACCGAGCAGGAGGCGGAGGCGCTGCGCGAGCTCGACGCCTCGCTGACGGGCATCCCGCTCGAGACCTGCATCACCCACTGCGGCAGCTCGGTGAAGGTCGACGACGAGCCGACCTCGACCGTCGCCTGCCAGATGGAGCACGTGCAGCCGCGCCTGGTCTGCGAGTACAGCTACGTCTGCGAGGGCGCCGGGCGGCGACCGCCGGGGCTCACGACCGACGGCGCGGTGGCCGCGACGGACCCGGTCGCCGACTGGCTCGCGCGCGCCGCCCACCTCGAGAGCGCCGCGGTGCTGGCCTTCGACGCCCTCATCGCCGAGCTCGCCGCCCACGACGCCCCGGTCGCCCTGCGCGCCGAGGCGCAGCGGGCGCGCGGAGACGAGG
>SBGO01000443.1 GCA_006226565.1 Deltaproteobacteria bacterium
GGGCGTCGTCGCGGGCCACGCGCTGGGCGGCGCGCATCCGGGCGCTGCGGGCGCGCGGGTTGGCGGCGATCTCGGCGGCGGTGGCCTCGACCGGCTTCCGGGTGAGGACGCGCCAGCTCGGGAGCCAGTTGGCCGGCAGCGGCATCCCGTGGGGCAGCGCCGGGCCGCGCTCGCCGACGCGCAGGGCGTGCTTGACGCGGCGGTCCTCGAGGGAGTGATAGCTGATGACGACGAGGCGGCCGCCGTCGACGAGCAGGTCGGCCGCGACGTCGAGGATGTGGTCGAGGGCCTCGAGCTCCTCGTTGACGGCGATGCGGAGCGCCTGGAAGACGCGCGTGGCCGGGTGGACCTTGCCCTTGCGGTCGCCGACGAAGCGCTGCACCGCGGACACCTCGCGGGCGAGGTCGCCCGAGGTGTGGAGGCGGCCGTCGGCGCGGGCCTCCTGGAGGCGGCGGGCGACGGTCTTGGCGCCGCGGATCTCGCCGTAGGCGCCGAGGATCTGGGCGAGGGCGTCGAGCTCGAGGGTCTCGATGAGGTCGAGGGCGGTCGGGGCGTCGGCGTCGCCCTGGTTCATGCGCATGTCCAGCGGGGCCTCGGGGTGCTTGATGGCGAAGCCCCGGTCGGGGGCGTCGAGCTGCCAGCTGGACACGCCGAGGTCGAGCAGGATTCCCGAGACGAGGGTGCCGGGGCCGAGGTCGCGCGCGAGGAGCTCGGGGAGCTCGCCGAAGTTCCCGTGGAGGAGGGTGACCGGGGCGTCGCCGAAGCGGGCGCGGGCCGCCGCGAGGGCATCGGGGTCGCGGTCGACGCCGACGAAGCGGTGGGTCGCGCCGCAGCGGGCGAGCAGCGCCGCCGTGTGGCCGCCGCCGCCGAGGGTGCCGTCGACCAGGATGCCGGGCGGGGTGCCGGCGAGGAGGTCGGTGCAGGCCTGCTCGAGGACGGGGACGTGGTAGGTCGACGACGTCATGGCCTACACCCCCATGTCCGCGAGGTGGGCCTGGTGGGCGGCGGAGTTCGCCGCGGTCTCGTCGAAGCGCGTGTCGAGGTCGGCCGGGTTCCAGAGCTCGAAGCGGCCGATGTCGGCGCCGACGAAGGCGATCTTGTCCGAGAGGCCGCAGCGGTTGCGGAGCTGCGCCGGGACGAGGATGCGGCCGGCGGCGTCGACGTCCACCTCGATGGCGGAGCCAAAGTAGTAGCGCTTGAAGTCGACGATCATCGGGTCGTTCTTCAGGCGGCTCACGCGCTCGAAGTACTCCTGGAAGGAGGAGTTCGGGCGGACGTCGAGGTGGTTCGGGGACCCCAGCGCGTTGGTGATCCAGACGCTCTTGTCGCCGAGCGCGACGAGCCGATCGCGAAAACGCTTCGGCATCATCGTGCGGCCCTTCTCGTCAAGGGCGTGATCGTAGCGACCTGCGAACATCGGGGGGGGCTCTCTTCCGATGGTAGCGATCCACTTTCTACCACGGTGGAGCGAGAATAGACGCGGCCGATCTACCCCGTCAAGGCGCTACATAGCATTGATTTCAAAAGATGATCTGGCCACGACACCGGGGGAGGGCGGGATCATGGCAAAACCACAATATGTAGTGTCACGGTGCCATACGAGGCACATGTGATTGTGTGGATCAGGGTGGATCGGAAATGTCACCCGCCCCTCGGAGTGCCCATTTCCTGCAAATCTGTTCAGTCTGTCAAGTGCTGGGCCGTCGCAGCGCCGCGCGAATGTGGCCGGCATATCGCGCCGCTTCGGCCGGGAGCGCCGACTTGCGGTCGGCTCGACCTCGTTCGTCCCGCGGCGGGTGGCTGGTGCGCGGGGGTGGATCGAGGTGGATCGGGGTGGATCGACGTGGAGAGAGCACGGGTTTCGCCGGAACCGGGCGGGTGGATCACCGCCCGTGACGCGGGTACGAGCGCGTCACGACGGCGAGGAGTAGCCCGACTCCCGGGGGCCGGCAAAAAAGCCCACAGGTTTTCCACAGCGCGGCACATGGCGCTCCGGGACCCGCGATCGGGCGTCGGCCGTCGGCGAGCGCCCGGCCAGGCGGACGAAACGGGGCCCGCGCGGCCCTCGAGCTCGGCCGTAGACCCGCCGACGACGTGGGGGACGTGATTTTCGAGGTGCGTGACGTTGCCCCGAGGGGGTCTCGCGGCTATTGTGGCCCGGCGGTCGGTTCCGAAAGGATCCAGCGGAGGAAGAGATGAGCTTGGTCACGTTGCTACAGCGGCAGCGTGCGGGTGCGCCCGCGCGTGAGCAGGTCGAAGAGGTCACCCGGCGCGAGCTCGCCGATACCCCGGACCGGCGCTACGACGCGGTCGTGGCGGGCCTCAAGCGCGCCGCTCGGCAGCACGCCGAGGCGACCGGGACGTCGCGCTTCGACGGAGAGTCCGGGGGATCCGCGCCGAGCGCGCCCGCGCCCACCACGCCGGCCCCGAGCACGCCCGCGCCCGCGGCGCCCACGGACCTGCCCATCGTGGCGACCATCACCGCCAACAAGGTGGTGACGAACGACGCGAGCCCGTCCGCCTTCGGCGTGATGAACCCGACGTTCTCGTTCCCGACGATCAGCTCGCGGGTGGAGGACAACAAGGTCGTCATCGAGGCGACGTTGAACTGCGCCTACAGCTGGGGGGTCAACGCCCTCGGTCGCACCGACGTCCCGAGCGGCTCCGCCTCCTTCATCACGGCGGCCAACTACAAGAGCATCGCCGACGACCTCGATCCCGACCTCGGCACCCACACGAACGAGGCCCGGTACGCCAACTACTGGTCGAAGAAGGCCACCGAGGACCACGAGCTCGAGCACGTGCGGGACGACTGGGAGGACTTCGTCAACGTGAGCGGCATCACGCTCGCGAAGACCACCTGGGAGGGCAAGACGGTCAAGTCCGACCAGGTCTCGGCCGGGCTCGACAAGCTCAAGTCCAGGGTCTCCCGCGCCATCATGGCGGGCTCCGACGCCCACTACATGGGCGGGGCCTCGAACTACTACGCGCGCGCCGGCGAGGTGAAGGCGTTCGCCGTGGGCGCGGCGGTCGAGCGCCCGCTGGCGGCGGCCATCCGGACCCACGGCAAGGCCCTCGAGGAGAAGGAAGAGCACACGTCTGATCCCCAG
>SBGO01000207.1 GCA_006226565.1 Deltaproteobacteria bacterium
GCGGAAGACCGTCCCGATGGCCTGCGCGAGGGTCGTCGGGGTCACGATGGACACCGGGCCCACGGCGCTCGCGTCGCCGCTCACGAGGGCGACGAGCCCCGCGTCCCGCGGCTCCGCGACGGCCCCGGTCTCGAGGCGCACCATCATGCGCGTCGCGGCGCTGGAGACGTCGAGGGCGACCGGGCCGCGGACGACGCGGAGCCGCCCGCGCGGCGGGACCGGGACGACCGGCGTGTCGGCGAGGGTGTAGCGCTTGCCGTCCACCTCGACCGCGACGTCGGCGGGGCTCTCCCCGAGCACGCCGACGGTCGGGGTCGGCTCGCCCTCGGGGATGAGGCGGTAGCGCGCGGCGAGGGTGTACGGGTCGCCGGTGGTCGTCAGGCCGAGGTGCGAGGGGGTGTTCGCCTTGGTCCAGACCCAGCGGTCGATGGTCCGCGCGGGCGCGGCGTGGATGCCGCCCTCCCAGTTGTCCCAGTCGGCGGTGAACTGGAGCATGGTGGCGAGCAGATCCGCGAAGACGAGGGCCGGGCGGCGCCGGGTCTCGCCCCCGTAGAGGGCGAGCCAGTAGCGGGTGTGGAGCCCCTCGACCCAGTCCCCGCGGCGGGTCCGCTCGAGCGCCTGGCTCGCCACCGTGTCGCTCGCGAAGTCGTCGAGGTAGCCGCGGACGTGGTACTTGCTCGCGGCGAAGGCGGCCTGGCGTCGCTCCCAGTGCGCGAAGGCCAGGTAGGCGAAGGTGTCGGCGGTGGCCTCCATCCACGCGACGAAGGGGCGCTTGAAGGCGAAGGTGTCGGCGTCGACGTCCCAGGTCTTGTGCCCGCCCGCGCGGAGCTTGGCGTGGACGATGTGGAGCCACGGGTGGCGCTCGACGACGCGCTTGTGGAGCCAGTGCCCGAGCTCGTGCAGGACGATGACGTAGATGTTCTGGTGGAAGGCGGGGTTGTAGAGGTCCGGGCTGGAGCCGTGGACCCAGTAGTCTTCGGCCCTGTAGGGCACCGAGATGCGGCCGCCGCTGGTCAGGCCGTCCTTGAAGACCGTGTCCCCGCCGCCCGCGTCGGGGTCGTACTCGAAGCGGACCCGGGCGAGGTCGTCGATGACGTCCTTCTTCCACTCCGGGCTCAGCCGCATGTCGGCGACGAACGCCCGCACCTCGGCGCGGATGCGCTCCTCGTGCTCGGCGGCGGTGAGGGCGTCGACCAGACCGATGTCGAAGCGCGCGCCGAAGCGGACCGGCGGCGCGGAGAGCCTCAGCAGGAGCTTGTCGGGCCAGGTGAGCGCGCAGTCGGACAGCTTCTGCTCGCCGCGTGAGAGGTCCTTCTGGAGCGAACCGTTGGGCGCCGGGGTGACGAGCACGCCGAAGCCGCCGTCCGGGTGCGCCTCCGCGGCGACCACGAGGTTCTTGTACTCGAAGGCGGGAGGCCCGGCGACGGCCCGCTTGGCCAGGTCCGGCCCGACGGTGAAGCCGTGGTAGAGCGTGAGGTTGAAGGGGCGGGTCCAGCTGGCGTGGGCGAGGCGCGTCCCCTCGTCGGTCTTCAACGTCACCGTGAGCGTGAGCGAGAGCGGGAGCTCCGTCAGGCGCAGGTAGTCGTCGCCCTGGCGCGGGACGCGCGTGACGAGCTTGGCGGTGTAGCGGCCGGCGTCGTCGAGGCGATCCCAGGCGACCTTCCGCCCGTCGTCGACGCGCGCGAAGGGGATCGCCACGTCGCCGAGGGACACGTCGACCTTCGCGAGGCGCGCGGGCTCGCCGGTGTCGGCGTCGACGCCGGTGATGACGAGGTCGAGGGTCGAGGGCACGGGGATGGCGGAGATCGAGGCGGGGTCGCGGCCCGCCAGGGTCACGGTCAGCTTCACCGCGCGCGGCGCCGGGGGCGGGGTGGGCGGCGTCTCGGTCTTCTCGTCGGCCGGTGGCCGCTCGTCGGGCACGGCGGTGCCGCCGGTCGTGGCCGCGCCGTCCCCCGTCAGGTCGTCCAGCGAGAGCCCCCCGGAGCCGCTCGACGGCTTCTTCGGCGGGAAGATCGCGGGGTCGAGGGCGAAGGCCATCAGGTCCGACGCGGCGCAGCGCTGCGTCCACAGCGGCGCGGTGAGGTGGCCGAACTCGGGTCGGCCGAACTTGGCGAGGTAGCGGCACAGGCGCTCGGTGCTCGCGACGTACTCCTCGTAGGGAAACCACCACAGCGCGGGCTCCGAAGCGGCCGCGCGGTGATGGCTCCGAAAGACCGACTCGGCGATGAGGGTCTCCGTCGTCTCCCAGGACAGCGAGCTCGAGTCCTTCTGCCAGGTGAAGAGGTTGGACGAGCGCGCCGTGGCGCGATCGGTCCACGAGCAGAGCTCGACCCAGACGCGGAACTCGCTCTGCTGCAGCTGGAGTCGCTTGAACTCGTCGGAGCTCCACGACCGCCCCTCGGTGCCGGCAAAGGGGTCCGTGTGCGGGTGGGGGCTCGCGCAGAACGCCTGCCAGCGGCCGTGGTAGGCCTCGTAGGTGCTCCGGAGGCGCGCGCGGTCGCAGGTCTCGAAGACGAGGTCGCTGCCCTCGCGCAGGGCGAAGCAGGCGCGCCACGCCTTCTCGTAGGCGCGCTTGGCCTCGTAGAGGGGGATCGTGACCGTCGTGATGTCGCCGGCGAGCGCCGGACGTGCCGGGACGAGCGCCGCGGCCAGGGCCACGACGACGAGCAGGGGGCGCGCGCTCACGTGCCGTCTCCTTCGCCGAGCTGACACGGCTTCCAGGTGATCTCGAGGCGGTCGACCTCGTGGACGTGGCCCATGCCGCGACCGCTCGCGGCGAGACCGACCCGGATCGGCCCCGCGGTGGGACGCTCCTCGCGGACCCGGACCGGGCCGCCGTCGACCCCGTAGAAGAAGGCGCCGGTCAGCGGGTCGTAGGTCAGGGTCTCGTCGAACCAGGCGTCCCAGGTCCCAGGGAGGGGGTCGTGGCCGCGCGCGTCGCCGACGAGGAAGCCGTCCACGCCGGGCCCGCGGGCGTAGGTGACGGCGGCGAGGCGGGTCGCGCCGTCGTCCGCGAGGAGCGTCGTCTCGGCGGCCGAGCGCTCGCGCCCCGGGTGCACCCGCGTGCGCTTCTTGACGACGAGGCAGTGACCGCGGACGGGCGCGAGGGCCCGCGTGACCACGGCGCCGCCCCGCCCTT
>SBGO01000519.1 GCA_006226565.1 Deltaproteobacteria bacterium
GCGCCCGCCGCGCTCGCGGCCGCCGTCGCCGAGCTCCGCGCCGAGGCGACGACCCGCGCGGCCCGCAGCTGGGCCACCATCGCCCACGCCCAGCTCGACCCCGACGCCGCCGGGATCATCGCCGAACGCTGCCGAGCCCTCGTCTAGGGCGCCGCGACGATGCCGATGCCCATCCGCGAGTAGCTGAGGCCGAGCTCGCGGTGGGGGCGCACGATCTCCATCTTGTCGCCGGGCAGCTCGTCCCAGAGCTGCTTGACGCCGCGGCAGGTCGGGTCGACCCCGGTGATGTCGTGAAAGGCGATGAAGCGGTGGGAGAAGAGGCGGTTGATCTCCCAGTCGCGGCGCACGCCCTCGTAGCTGTGGTCGCCGTCGATCAGCACCAGATCGACGTGTCCCAGCTCCGCCCGCCACTCCACGAAGGTGTCGCTGTGGCTGTCGGCGCGCAGGAAGCGGGTGCCGAAGGGCAGGCGCAGCGGGAGCCCGATCTGCTCGACGAAGCCGAGGTCACAGGCGGCGACCAGATCGAAGTCGAAGAGCTCGTGCAGCGCCGTCACCACGCGCCCGGTCCAGACCCCGATCTCGAGGTACGAGCGGATGTCGTGGGCCGCGATGAACTCGCACAGGCCGATCAGCTCGTCCCGGCTCTGGAGCGCGGCGTCCTGCGCCGGGATCCCGACCTGGTCGTAGATCCGCTGCGTGTGGGGCCCCCAGCACGGGGTGTCCGCCAGCAGCGCGGCGAAATCACGAGGCATCCACGCTGTCCTCGAAGAGGCCGATCGCGTTGCCGTCGGGATCGTAGGCGATGCGGATGCGGCCGGTCTCGGGCGCGGCCTTGGTGTACTGGCTCAGCTGCCCGCCGGCGGCGACGATGCGGTCGGTCGCCTCGCGCAGGCTGTCGACCCGGACGTACATCGTGAGCCGCTCGAGGTGGTCGGCCCGCTCGCCGCCGACGAGCCCGACGCCGACCGGGTGGCGCCCGGCGGAGCGGAAGGCGAAGTCCTCGACGTCGGGCTTGATCTGGAAGCTCCACCCGGCGAGCTGCTTGTAGTAGCGCACCGCGCCCGCCAGATCCGGCGCCCGCAGCTCGGCCCACACGATGGGGTGCCGCGGGTTGGCGCGGAAGCTCGGCGCCCACGGGTTCACCGTCTGCAGCAGCGCCATCTCGTTGCCCCACGGGTCGACGGTGTTCGCCCACCAGCCGATCGAGCCCCACTCGCTCCGCCCGAGGAGCACCGTCCCGCCGAGGCGCTCGACGTCGGCGAGCGACTCGTCGATCGCGTCGGTGAGGAGGTAGGGCATCACGCCGGTCGGGATCGGCGCGTCGACCTCGAGGAGCTCGACGAGCGGCGTCTTGCCGGGGTCGGCGAAGGCGAAGCGCTGTCCCGGGATGGGGCTGGGGGTCCACCCGAAGGCCTCGTGGTAGAACGACATGGCGCGTTCCAGCGAGCGGGTGCGGAACTCGACCATCGCGAACTCGTATACGGCGTGAGCGGCCATGGAACCCCCGAATCACGGTCTCGGCGGGCAGAGTAGCACTCCCCGCGGAGGGTCGCGATCGCTTGCCCGCCGCTCCGCGTGGCGTACCATGGTGCCATGGTGCCATCTCACCGCGAGCCGCGCTGGGACCCGTCCATCGTCGACGAGGCCCGGGCGCGCGGGATCGTCGTGGCGACGCCGAGCGCCGAGGACGTCGCGCGCGGCTTCCCCGAGAGCCCCGCGCACGACTTCGGCAAGTTCATCGAGCGCGTCCCCGGGGCCGTGCTGCGCCCGGACAGCCAGGAGCAGCTCGACGTCTGCGTCGCCCTGCTCGCCGGCCACGGCGTGCCGTTCAAGGTGCGCGGCGCCGGCCACTGCTCCGGCGGGCAGACGCTGATCGCCGACGGCGCCGTCCTCGATCTGCGCGATCTGTGCTGGGTCGTCGAGGACCGCCCCGACGAGGACGCCCTCGTCGTCGAGGCCGCCGCCACCTGGCTCGAGGTCTGCGAGTACCTCCGCGAGGCGGGGCGCTCGCCGTCGAACCTGACGATGAACTGGCGGACGACCGTCGCCGGGTCGCTCATGACGGGCGGCTTCGGGGACGCGAGCCACCACGAGGGGCCGCAGATCAACATGGTGCGCGGCCTGGAGCTGCTCACCCTCGACGGGACCCGGCACCAGGTCGGCCCGGGCGATCCGCTCTTCGACTACACCCTCGCCGGGCGCGGCCAGCTCGGCGTCGTGACCCAGGTCACCCTCGCGACCGTCCCGCGCGTCTGGTCGATCGTCGCGCGCAGCTACACCTGGCAGTCCATCGAGGACTACCTCCACGACCTGCCGATCCTGACCCGCGAGCTCCGCTGCGACGTCGTCCGCACGCGCATCTCGTGGACCCGCGGGCGCGTCCTCGGCGCGGCCGGCTACAACTCCGCCGACCTGTCGGCGGCCCCGCCCGACTACGGCTTCCGCGGTCGGGCCGGCGAGGCGCAGGTCATCGACCTCTTCGCCGCCGGCGGCGAGGGGCCCAACGATCACTGGCTCCCGGCGTGCCCGGCGCTCGAGCTGATCCTGCCCTACGCCCCGGAGGACCCGGCCGGCAGCGCCGCGCTCCTCGAGGAGCTGCGGCGCCAGGTCGTGGACGCCGGCCTCGCGACCTACACGCCCATCGGCTCGGCCATCATGAGCCTCCCGCCGGCGAGCGTCGCGCCCCACGCCCCGCTCGCGCCGCTCCTGAGCGGCCCCTCGCACGTCGTGGTCCTGCGCCCGGAGGTGCCGGTGGCCAAGGTCCCGGCGCTCCTGCCCGCGCTCGAGGCGATCGGGCGCTGGTGCTACGCGCAGGGCGGAAAGCACTACCTCGTCGGCATCGAGCCCCCCGGGCTCCTCGATCTCGAGCGGCAGTTCGGGCCGGCGCTGGCGCCGTTCCGGCGCCTCAAGGCGCAGTGGGACCCGAACGGCCTCCTCAACCCGGGCCTGCTCGATTGAGGCGGGCGCCGGCGCGTCGACAGGTCGGCGCGAGCCGCTCGTTCACGCGGCCGGTCTGGTAGGATGGCGGGCATGGTCCTCGCTCGCACCACGCTGACCGCCGGGGGGCTCCAATTCGGGGCGCTCACCGCCGGGCGCGGCGACTCGATCGTCCTGTGCCTGCACGGCTTCCCCGACACC
>SBGO01000208.1 GCA_006226565.1 Deltaproteobacteria bacterium
TCGAAGCGGGCGCCGTCCGCGCCGTGGCTCCGCGCCACCTCGCGCCAACGCGCGGCCAGGTCGAAGGTCCGCGGCAGCCCGCCCGGGAGCCCCGCGAGCCGCGCCTCGATCACGTCGAGGAGGCGCACCGTCAGGTCCGCGTCCGCCAGGAACGAGCGCCCGGCGTCCGCCTTGTCGAAGAGCTTCTTCAGCCGGCCTCGACCGAGCTCCTCGGCCTCCTCGATG
The DNA here is from genome assembly GCA_006226565.1 of Deltaproteobacteria bacterium. GTDB lineage: Bacteria > Myxococcota_A > UBA9042 > PHBI01 > PHBI01 > PHBI01. The sequence continues at coordinate 226 of SBGO01000208.1, forward strand.
CGCGCGCTCTCGTTGTCGGCGCGCAGGTCGATCTCGAAGCCGGGCGCCCCGGGGAGCGCCGAGGCGATGACCCACGCCTGGCCGTCGAGCCCCGGTGGGCCCACGATCGCGACGCGGTCGAGCTCGACGGCGACGGTCAGGTCGAGGCCGCCGGCCTTCTTGACCTCGCCGCTCACGCCGGCCGACTTCAGCTTGTAAGCCGCGGCCCGCGCCGCCTTCTTCACCTTCTTGCCGAGCCCCGCCTCCCCGAGCGCCTCGAGGTGGGCGCGCTGCCGGGTGGCGGCGAGGTGGTCGACGAGGGCGAGCAGCTCGGCCTCCGAGTGGGCGGCGAGGCCGCGCGCGGCGGCGAGGTCGCCGTCACCGGCGGCGAAGGCATCGAGGGCGGCGGACAGTGCGGGCATGACGAGCTCCTGAGGGTCGGGCCGGGCGCGGCGCCGCGGAGCCATAGCACGGCTCCTTCACTTTTTCCTCAAGTCCTCGCGCCCCCCGGCCGAACTGCTGGGTGTTCTCAGGTTCTCCCCAGGACCGAACCACACTCCGGTCTCCCGCTACGGGTCGCCGGAGTTTCTTTTTGGGGCGTCCGCGCGTCACGCCTCGCCGAGGCGCGCCCCGTCGGGGATCACGAGCGGCTCGGGCCCGTCGTGGCGCAGCTCCACCGTGCCGCGCACCGACACGCCCGCGCCGAAGCGGACGTCGCCGCGGACGGCCAGGCGGCGGCACCCGAGGAGCGACGGCGCACCCGCCGGAAAGCGCGCCTGCAGCTGGTCGATGTGCCCGAACCAGCGCGGGTCGAGGTCCACGACCGGCGGGCCGTCGGGGGCGCGCTCCGGCGCGAGCGTCACCCGCTCGTCCGCGCCGCGCACGTAGGCGTCCGACCAGAGGGCGAGCAGGTCGTTGGTGGTCTTGACCGGCGCGAAGCGCGCTCGCGGCACCCGCACCGCCGCGGCGCCGGCGAACACCTCGATGGCGGCGCCCATCGCCGTCTCGAGCTGGAAGACCGGGGGGCTCTCGGGGTCCGTCGGGTCCCGGCGCTTGGCGTTCTTGATGAGCGGCAGCCCCAGCAGCCCGTCGTGGGCGTCGAGCGCCCGGGCGAGCGCGTCGAGGTCGATCCAGAGGTTGTTGGTGTTGAAGTAGCGGTGCCGCCGCCAGTCCTCGAAGGCGTCGACGTCCTCGGGGGCGCACTGCGCGCGCTCGCGCAGGACGAGCTGGCCGTCGCGCGTCCGGCGGGCGAGGTGGCCGCCCTTCTTGTCGCTCTCGGTCCGGTCGGCGACCTCCATCAGGAACGGCACGTCGCCCTCGGTGAGGTAGCCGAGGATGCCCAGGTCGATCACCGCGCCGAGGTTGTCGGCGTTGGCGACGAAGGCCCAGCGCATGCCGAGCGCGCGCAGCTGGGCGAGGAGCCCCGACGTCGCCAGCGCGGTGTAGAGGTCGCCGTGACCCGGCGGGCACCAGCCCAGCTCGTCGTCGCCGTCGCGCGGGGCGGGGCCATGGCTCTCGGCGAGCACCTTGGGGACGCGGTGCTGGACGAAGTCGAGGGGCAGCGCGTCCACCCCCAGCGCCGGGTAGGCGGCGAGCGCGGCGAGGCTGTCGGCGCGGGTCCGGAAGCTGTCCATGAGCAGGAGCGGCAGCGGCGTCCCGTGGCGCGCGCGCAGGCTCAGGACCTGCCGCGCCGTCAGGTCGAGGAAGCTGAGGCCGTCCTTGACCGGCAGGAGCGACTTCGCCGCGGTCATGCCCATCGAGGTGCCGAGGCCGCCGTTGAGCTTGATCACCACCGTGCGCCCGAGGGCGCGTCGGCCACGCTCGGCCAGCGCCGCGTCGAAGTTTTCAGCGTCCGGCAGGTCCCGCACCGGGCCGAGCTCTCCCTCGGCCAGCACCCCGGTCGCGCCGCGCCTCAGCAGCCCGTAGTAGTGGGCGAAGGTGCGGATGGCGAGCTCCGGCTGGCCGTCGGCCCGCATGAGCGCCTCGAACGGGGCGAAGTCGGGATGCCTCATGGCCGCATCCTAGCCCGACGAAAGCCCCGCGTCGCCTTGCGCATCCCGCCAACTCGTCCTATCGAGATCGCATTCGGAAAATCGCCTCGCGGCTCGAGGTCGGGCTGCGGGCCGTCTCCCCCCACACGGCCGAGAGGAACGACATGAAGGTACCGGCGAACGGCAAGAAGGTCCCGAGCAACCAGGAGCTGATCGCGGAGTTTCAGGCGAAGCTGCCGCAGTACAAGTACGGGATCCGCGCTGGGCGGTTCGTGGACTGCAAGAAGAGCTTCTTCATCGGCGCGAGCGTCATCCCGAAGAAGGACGCGGTCATCGTCAACAGCAACTTCCCGTCTGTCGGCTCCAGCATGTTCTTCATGCTCTTCATGCTCGCCACCGGCATCCTGATCGGCCTCATCGTCTGGCTCGTCGCGTGGAAGCCCGGCCAGGACGCGGTCGCCAAGGAGGTCAAGGAGGTCGTCGAGCAGATGCTCGCGGCCCAGGCCTAGCCGTCGCGGCTCCGGCGAGCGAGCCCGGCTCGCTCGTCGCGCCCCGCCGCGACAGACGCGGAGGGCCGTGCGGTCGCGATCAGCCTGCGCGACGCCAGGCGAGGGCGACCGTCGTCAGGCCGAGCGCCAGGGCGAGCGGGGCGCCGAACGCGCTCACGTAGACGAGCGGCGGGGCCGCCTCGAGCGAGAAGGTCAGGACCGTGAAGGTCGCCGCCAGCAGCGCGCCCAGGACCAGCAGGGCGGCGGCGGTCCGGGCCCGGACGCGCTGGCCGCGCGGGTAGCTGCCCGACGTCAGGGCGAGCGCCGCGAGCACGCCGAAGAGGGCGCTCGTCGCCGGGAAGAGCTGGAGCGCGATCGACAGGCCGGCGCCGGCGTCGCCGCCGCCCGAGAGGAGGGCGAGGAGGGCCAGGAGGGCGCCGAGCCCACCGGT
>SBGO01000205.1 GCA_006226565.1 Deltaproteobacteria bacterium
CCCGCGACGACGCCCGGAGGCCCGCATGAGCGCGCGCACCTCCGGCACGACCCGCCGCGCCCCGCGCCTCCGCTGGGGCGTCGGCCGCCTCCTCGTCCTCATCGCCTTCACGGTGGTGATGACCGGCGCCGGCATCTACCAGGTCCACAAGCACTACCAGCTCATCAAGGTGGGCTACGCGCTCGACCAGGACCTCTTCGAGTACCGGCGCCTGACCGAGGCGAAGAAGCGCCTGCAGCTCCAGCTCTCGGCCTACAAGGACCCGATCGCCGTCCGCGCCTTCGCCGAGGACGAGCTGGGCATGAAGGTCCCGGGGCCCGAGGACGAGCTGCACATCCCGCGCGCCGACGAGGGCCCGCCGCGGCAGGAGCGCCTCGGCCAGACCGCCCCGCACGAAGAGGTGACGCCATGAGTCGCCTCCCCAAGAAGCTCGGCCGCGGCAACAAGAACCGCCCGGCGACCAAGGCGTCGACCGGCCACCGCGCCGCCGGCAACGCGCGCCCGGTCGAGGTCGTGCCCGTCGGCTCGCGCACCATCAAGGGCCGCATGGTCTTCATCGGCGTCCTGCTCGGCGTCGGCCTGACCCTGGCCACCGCCCGCGCGGTCATGCTCCAGACCGTCCAGGGCCCGGAGCTCCGCCGCGAGGCCGCGCGCAACTACGTCCGCACCGAGACCCTCGACGACTGGCGCGGCGACATCGTCGACCGCACCGGCGCCCTCCTCGCCGTCACCGTCCACCGCTGGTCGGTCACGGTCGACCCGACCCAGGTCGAGCAGCCGGCCGAGACCGCCGCCGCCCTCGCGCCGATCCTCGGCCTCTCCCAGGCCGAGCTCCACGAGCGCATCGACCCCGCCACCGCCCGCCCGGTCGAAGACGACGTCACCCGCAACCCCGCCACGCAGCTCGCGCGCAAGCTCACCGCCCCGGCGACGCGGCTGATGGCCCGGGTCTTCGGCACCTCGCGCGCGCGCCTCGACCGCCGCCTCGACCTCCTCGAGAAGTTCTTCCAGCTCGAGCAGCTGCAGAGCCCGGCCGTCTTCGGCATCGTCGAGACCATCGCCGAGGCCGCCGAGCGCACCGCCGACGCCATCAACGCCGACGTCGACGGCCTGCGCTTCTTCCCGACCCGCGGGCGCCGCTTCGCCTACCTCGCCCACGACCTCGACGACTCGGCCATCCGCGCCCTGAACGAGGCCAAGGAGGCCGCCCGCCTCCGCTGCCGCGAGCTGCGCGACCGCGGCGAGCGCTGCATCAACCCGCTCGCCCACATCTACACCCGCCCCGAGGCCCGCCGCTACTACCCCAAGCGCGACCTCGGCGCCCAGCTCATCGGCCTCGTCGGCCGCGAGTCGAGCGGCCTCTCGGGCATCGAGCGCGGCATGAACGCCATCCTCGCCGGCGGCCAGCACCAGGTCACCACCATCAAGGACCAGCGCGGGCGCCGCATCCTCCTCGACGGTGTGCCGGCCGACGCCCCCCTCGGCGCCAACTCGGTCGAGCTCACCATCGACCAGCAGATCCAGGCCGTCGCCGAGCGCGAGGTCGCCAAGGCCTGCCTCGCCTCGGGCGCGCGCGCCGGCTACGCGGTCGTGATGCGCGTCAAGACCGGCGAGGTGCTCGCGGTCGCCAACTTCCCGACCTACAACCCGAACACCTTCCAGGAGTGGTTCCAGGACCGCCAGCCGCTCAAGGACGAGCGCGCGGCGCTCTCGAAGCGCAAGGAAGACCTCGCCTTCGCCCGCGAGTGGGACCTCAACGGCCGCGCCTTCCCCGGCGCCGACGACGACGTCGCCCGCGAGGAGAAGGCCGCCCTCGAGTCCGACATCGACGCCCACGTCGAGTACGCCCACCGCTTCCCGAACGCCGCGCGCAACACCGCCTTCCTCGACGTCTACGAGCCCGGCTCGGTCATGAAGGTCTTCACCGTCGCCGCCGCGCTCGATTCCGGCGTGGTCAACCTCGGCGACATCTTCGAGCTCGAGGACGGCGACTGGGAGCTCCACGACGCCGACGACAACGTCATCCACGACCTGAGCCGCCAGCACGAGGGCAACGTCGGGCTCATCCTGAAGAAGTCCTCGAACATCGGCGCCGCCAAGGTGGGCTTCCGCCTCGGCGCCGAGCGCCTCGAGCGCTACCTCCGCGACTTCGGCTTCGGCGCCCCGACCAAGAGCGGCGTCCCGGGCGAGGCCAAGGGCATCCTCCGCCCCGCCGCCCAGTGGGTGCCGGTGGAGCTCGCCAACGTGTCCTTCGGCCAGGGCATGGCCGCGACGGGCATCCAGCTCGTCAGCGCCGTCAGCGCGCTCGCCAACGACGGCAAGCTCATGCGCCCGCTCGTCGTCCGCCGCATCCTCGACCCCAACGGCCGCTCGGTCCGCGAGTTCGAGCCCGAGGTCGTGCGCCAGGTGGTCAGCGAGAAGACGGCCCGCACCGTGCTCGACCTCATGCAGGGCGTCATCGAGCCCGACGGCACCGGCCACCGCGCCTACATCCCCGAGTACCCGGTCGCCGGCAAGACCGGCACCGGCCAGAAGCCGCACCTCCGCATGCGCGGCTACTCCGAGGAGATGTGGGTCAACACCTTCCTCGGCCTCGCCCCGGCCAACGACCCCGAGCTCGCCATCGTCGTCCTCATCGACGAGCCGACCTCCAAGCGCAACGGCGGCGGCCTCATCGCCGCCCCGGCCTTCAAGGCCATCATGAAGTTCGGCCTCAACCGCCTCGGCGTCGCCTCGCCCTACGCGACCGCGCAGCGCCAGGCGTGGCTCGACCCCGAGACGCTCCGCCGGCGCCGCGCCGAGGAGCCCGAGGACGCCGACGCGCTGCTCGCCCTGGCCCCGCCGGTCGACCCCGACCAGAGCGGCAACGTGCCGGTGCCGGACCTGCGCGGCATGACGATGGACCGCGTCCGCGAGGCCGTCAGCGAGATCGGCCTCGAGCTGCGCGTCTTCGGCAGCGGCGTCGCCGTCACCCAGGACATCCCGGCCTTCGAGCGCGTGCCCGCCGGCACCGTCATCAGCGTCGGCTTCGAGACCCGCGCCCCCGGGCTCCGCGCGCCGGTCCTCGACCCGTCGCAGGCGCTCCCCGCCCTGCCCGGCTCGGCCGGCGCGACGATGCCCGCGCTCCCGCCCGA
>SBGO01000738.1 GCA_006226565.1 Deltaproteobacteria bacterium
AGCGCCGGAGGTGCCCGCGCCCGTCGAGGCCGCTGCGCCCGAGGCTCCTGCCTCGACGGCGTCGGAGCCCGCGCCCCTGGCCACCGCCGACGCCTTCGAGCCGGGGCCGAGCGAGCCCACCGGCCTCGCCGGGCTGGTCGACGAGCACGAGCTGGCCTTCTTCGAGAGCGGAGCCGACCGACCGGCGTCGGACCCCGAGCCGTTCGAGCCGCACGACATCTTCGCCTCCGTCGACCGACCGAGCTCCGAGGACAAGGAGTTCTTCAAGCGCGCCATGAAGGAGGCGCCGACCGAGGCGTTCAAGGAGCGCCGGCCGACGAAGGTCGAGATGGACATGCTCCGGCAGGAGTTCTCCGTCGTCGCCCACCTCGAGCGCACCAAGAAGAAGTCCTGGGTCTACGGCGTCATCGGCGTGGCCGCGGTGGCGGCGCTCGCCGTCGGCGTCATCATCTTCCAGCAGCAGCAGCGGGACTCGACCAAGGAGGACGCCGCCGGGCTGGCCGACGCCGAGCCCGGTCAGGTCTACGCCGAGCGTAAGCTCTACGAGACCCCGCCCCGGGAGCTCCCGGAGCTCGTGGTCGAGGCCGGCGAGGCCGGCGAGGTCGGTGAGGTGCCCGCGGAGGAGCCGCCCACCACCGACCCGGCGCACAAGCCGAAGACCCCGCGCGTGGTTCGCCACACCAACCACACGACCGCCAAGGCGAGCGACGGCACCAAGACGGTGGTGCGGCACACCACCTTCGAGACCGAGGACGACGGCAAGAAGCCGGCGTCGGCGGACCGCCTCCGCAGCATGAGCCCCGAGCAGTTCAAGGCGCTCATGGCCGACGAGAGCGGCAAGGGCGAGATGAAGATCAACTTCGACGGCCGCGCCGTGCAGGACGCCGCCGCGCAGGAGGCCTCCGCCAAGGCGGACGCCGCCGAGAACGACCGCGCCGTCGCCGTCGCCACCGCCTTCGGCAACAAGCGTCGGCAGTTCGCGAGCTGCGCCTCGGACGCGCAGGAGCGCGTCAAGGTCGTCTTCACCGTGCTGCCCAACGGCAACGTCCGCGACGTCACGATCGAGAACACCAAGAGCGAGGCGAAGGCGGACTGCCTGGAGAAGATTCTCGGGCGCTCGCTCTTCCCGCGCGGCACGACCGTCCAGACCTACAGCCAGACCCTGGTCCTGTAGGTCGCGGCGCCCGCGAGGGGGCGTGGGGGCGCCTCGCGGTGTCCCCGAGACGTGCGTCGGAGCGGAATGCGCCGGCCCGGGGCGCGCTTTGAATCGCTGCGGCCCTCGTGCTATCCAAGGGACCGGGCCGCGCCTGTCCCCGAGACGACCCGCCCCGCAAAATCGCTACGACCTTCGGAGGATGACCCGCATGTTTCGTCCGGCACTGCTCGCTCTGGCCACCTTCCTCGCCGTGCCGCTCGGCTTCGCTCCGTCGGACGCGTCGGCGCGCAACCCGCGCTCCGACCTGATGGACATCCGCAAGGTGCAGCTCGAGTTCCTCGCGTTCAACGAGGACTCGGACGAGTACCTCGTCAAGGTCATCGACGAGCAGATCGGGACCGTCCTGCAGGTGCGCTCGACCAAGGACAACGAGCTGGTCAAGGCCTACCCGTACCAGCTCGACGCCGAGGAGCGGACCATCAAGCGCGTCCGCAAGAAGCACAACCTGACGCAGGACCCGCACGAGGATCCCGCGAACCCCAAGAAGAAGACGCTGACGCTGCTCCTCGGGCAGAAGGACGACAAGCTCGTCATCTATGTGATGAAGGGCGACCGCATCAAGAAGTACGACGAGATCGACGTCCTCAAGGACAAGGACGGCAACGTCGCGAAGGCGTCGATGAAGCAGCTCGTCTGGGACCAGCGCGGCAAGAACGTCGTCATCATCTTCCACCAGAAGTTCCCCGGGGATCACGCCTGGCAGAGCGACTTCGTCTACTCGTTCAAGTTCAAGTCGTACAAGGCGAAGTTCGACGACGGTGACGCCAGCGACGACGAAGAGTGAGTCTGGCGGCGTGAGCCGCTCGACCGCGGCCGGCCGGGGCCTCCGGCCGGAGTGAGATGAACGGGGGCGCGCCGCGGGCGCGCCCCTTTGTCATGGGGCGATGGGCGTGAGGGGCCGCGGGCCGCCACGCCGCTGGAGGGCAGGGGATGAGTAGACGGTACGGACACCGCGGGCGGCGACGCCCGACCGGGCCGCGGACGAGCGCCATCGTGCAGCTCGGGCTCTTCGTCCTCGGGCTCGTCATCCTCCTCAGCTTCAAGTCGGACATCGCCGACGGCGCCGCCGGGTGCTTCGACAGCATCGCCAGCAGCGACGACGCGGACGCCGCCGTCGCGCGGCCGGACGCCGGGCCAGCGGCCCCCGTGGAGCAGACCCACGCCGCGGAGGAGCCGTCTCTAGGGACGCCCGTCGCGGTCAAGGTCGTCCACAGCCGCCCCACGGCGGACGCGGTCGGCGGCGACGACGCGGCCGGCGCGACCGAGCGCACGGAAGACGCGGCGGGGGATGATGACGCGCCCAAGGCGGGCGAGGCGGACGTCGACCCGGCAGCGGTGCCGGCGGCTTCCGACGACGCGCCGGCGGTGCAGGGTCCGGAGTGACCGAATCCAATGACCGGTCACGGGGCCTCTGTCTGGGCTTTGATGACCAGAAATGGAATTTGGTCATTTCTCGAAATCGCGTTTAAGATCGTCGCTTTGTGATTTAAATGGAGAAAATGACGCGCGGCGTTGTGGCTCCCGGTTGACCCGTCTGACGCGGTGCGTTATTTCTCACTCCGTCAACTACGGAGGTAGGGTCATGGCGGCGAACGCAGAAGTCACGAACGAGCAGCAGGACACCGAGAAGGCCCACGGCATCAAGCACGTGTGGACGAACACGGTCGAGCAGGTTCAGACGCGGATCAAGGACGTCGAGCATGCGCTGAAGAGCTCGGTCGAGCAGGTCCAGACCCGCTTCAACCAGCTCCGCGGCGAGGACGGCAAGAAGCGCCTCGAGGAGCTGCGCGAGTCCCTCAAGCTCGAGAAGCTCGACGAGCTGCTCCACCGCTTCAACCTCAACAAGCGCGCGCACGACCTCGTCGAGGAAGGCGTGAAGCTGTCCGAGGAGACCATCGAGAAGCTCGGTCTCGCCAAGATCGCCGAGATCGACATGGTCAAGACCGGCATCGAGTCGGTGAAGGAGACCCTCGACAGCCTCAACAAGAAGCTCGAGTCGGTCCGCAAGCGTCAGAGCGACGCCATCAGCAAGAAGGACTTCGCCGAGCTGGTGGACCGCGTCGCGGCGCTCGAGAAGAAGGTCGCCGGCGAGTAGGCCCGCGACCGGCCGCGCGGCGATGACGCCCGCGACCGTACGACCAGATGTCCACCCACGGTGAGGCTTCGCCTCACTTCGGGTGGAAGATCCTGCCAAGTCGGAGGATCTCGAAGGGAATGCAGAGTGACGGCTGCATTCCCTTCCCGTTATCTAGGGTCGGGCACAGGTCCCGGCCGACCACGGCACGACGCGGCCCCCGCGCAGGTCTTCGCGGATCGCGCCCGGCGGGCCGCTCGCGCGGAGTGCAATTGGCGAGAAGGCTCTGTATAGTCCGCCTCCCATGCCACGCCGAGTCCGTCGTTCTCTCTTCCTCGCCGCCGCGTTCGCGCTGGGCGCCACCGCCGCCTCCTCGTCGCCGGCCGCCGCTCAGCAGCGGCCGGTCTTCGATCCGACGCGGCTCCACATGACCGCGGGGGACAGCCTCATCGTCGCCGTGCCGGGCGAGATGACGCTGACCTTCGGGCACCTCGACGCGCTGCCCATCGACGTCGAGGACGCCGACGCGGCGCGGACGGTCCCCGAGGAGGACTTCCTGCGCGCGCGCCTCCGGCTGCAGCCGTCGCTGCTGCTGACCGGGGCGGGCTGGCGTCCGTTCGCCCTCTATCAGCTCGCGGCGGACGCGGACGTCCTCCACCACCTGCTCGCGGTGGGCTCGGGTCGCGACGCCCTCACCTACGACCCGGTGGGTCGCTCGGACGCGGGCTTCTCCGGCGACGGCTACCTGCAGCAGCTCTACGCGCTCGCGGCGGGGCCGAACTTCGCCCTCAAGGTCGGCCTGATGCGCTCCCACTGGGGCCTCGGCATGCTCGCCAACGAGGGCGAGGATCCGGACCTCAACGGGACCGGGAGCCCCTTCGGCTACGCAGAGCGGGCCGATCGCGTGGTCCGCGCCCAGGTGGCGGTGTTCCCGACGGCGGCCGAGAAGCCCGGCGCCGAGCCGCCGCTCACCCTCGCGGTGGCCTTCGATGCCGTCGTCGAGGACGACACCGCGAGCTGGTCGGCCGGCGACCGCGCCTACCAGGCGCTCGCCGCGGTCCGCGGCCACTACGGCCGCTTCTCGGGCGGCTTCTACGGGGTCCACCGCCGGCAGAAGCATCACGAGGGGGGCGAGACGATCGTCACGGTCCTCGACGCCGAGGCGCGGGGCGACTTCGTTCGCTCGAAGGACCTCCACGTCTGGCTCGAGGGCGAGGCGGCGACCATCCTCGGCAGCTCGAGCCTGGCGCAGAGCGCGACGGAGCCCGGCGCGTTCGACGTCAAGAGCTCGGGCGGGGTGCTGCGCTTCGGCGTCGGCGCCGGCGTCTTCGAGGGGCTGCTCGAGCTCGGCGTCGCCTCGGGCGACGACAACCCCTTCGACGAGAAGATCCGCGACTTCTCGTTCGATCGCGAGTACCGCGTGGGGCTCCTGATGTTCCGCGAGATGATGCGCACGTCGACGGCCATCACGGCGCTCAACCTCGCCGACCCGACGTGGCAGGGCACGCCGCCGCGCGGCTACGAGCACCTCACGACCGAGGGCGCGGTGCGCGGCGCGAGCTACGTCAACCCGCGGATCACGGTGCGCCCGACCCGGGAGCTCGCGCTCTACGCCGGCTTCCTCTACGGCGCGAGCGACGGGGCCTACGTCGACCCCTTCCGCTCGAGCCTCGCCGGCGGCGCGGCGGTCGGGCCCAACGGCGCCCTGGAGAAGGACGCGCTCGGGATCGAGGTCGACCTCGGCGCCCGCTACGTCAAGCGCTTCGAGCGGCTCGCGCTGGTCGCGCGCGCGGAGCTTGGTTGGTTCAACCCCGGCGGGGTCTTCGACCGCGCCGCCGGTGAAGAGGTCGACGACGTCCTCGGCTTCTGGCTGCACCTGGGGGCACGATGGTGATCACGACGCGTTCCCCGCTGGCGGCGGCCCTGGTCGTCGCGCTCGCGGCCGCCCCCGGCTGCTTCGACCGTGGCGACTCGAAGACCGAGGCCGGCTACCTGGCCCCAGGCGACGGGCCCTTCGGGCCGCGGGTGGTCTTCGATCCGCTGTCCAAGCCGATCCCCGAGATCCCGTTCCCGAACGACGTGGCGCTCGTCGCGCGCGACGACAACGCCGCCGGGTTCGCCTGGAACATCTCGACCGAGTCGCCGACCCAGCTCGAGCGGGACCTCCGCGGCCGCCTCGACACCCTCGACGGCTTCGGGACCTTCGCGCCGATCTCGGTCGGCTTCGACGGCCCCATCGACCTCGACAGCGTGACGGCGGACTCGGTGCTCCTCGTGAACATCGAGCCCGGCCACCCGCACGAGGGCGAGACGGTCATGCTCGACCTCGGCGACGGCTACTACCCCCTCGACGCGGTCGGGAGCTTCTGGCCCTACGACCCCTACGCGGGGCTGCCGGACTTCCTGCTGCCGGAGGACAACGACTACGCGTTCCGGGGCGAGGTGAAGCGGGTCACCCACTACGAGGTGGAGACGAACACGCTCATCCTGCGGCCCGTCGAGCCCCTCGAGCCGGGCGTCCAGTACGCCGTGCTGCTCAGCCGCGACATCGTGGGCGAGGGCGAGGACGCCGACGGGGTGCCGATCCTGGCGCCGGTCCGGTCGCCGTTTGCGTACAAGGCGCACGCCGCGCAGACCGGGGAGGTCGCGCGCGCCCTCGAGCTGACGGGCATGTCGACCCAGGACCTCGCCTTCGGGTGGACCTTCACCACCGCCGACGCCGTCCGCCCCCTCGAGGAGCTCCGCGCGGGGCTCTACGGCAGCGGCCCGATGGCGGCGCTCGCGGCCGACTTCCCGGCGACCCTCGGCGACGTGCGCGACACGGGCATCGGGCACGACAGCCCCGCCAGCGCCCAGGACGACAACCGCTTCATCCTCCAGGGGGGCTTCCTCTCGGACGTGCTCGGCGTGGTCGTCGGCGTGGCCGGCGGCGCCAACGTGACCTTCGACTACGTGGACTACGTGGTGTTCGGCTCGCTCGCGTCGCCCGACATCCGCACCGGGCCCGGGCGGACCGTCGGCGTCAACCCCGACACCGGGGAGGGCGCGGTGGCGACGGGCTCGGTGCCGTACCTCATCGCCGTCCCGCGCGAGACCGAGGTGCACCACCCGCCGTTCCCGGTGGTCTTCTACTTCCACGGCACGGCGACGAGCCGCTTCGAGTTCATCGCGCTCGCCGACAACCTCGCGCGCCAGGGCATCGCGACGGTGGCCTTCGACCAGGTCGGCCACGGGCCGATCATCCCCGACATCCGGCTCCTCCTGTCCCAGAACGACATCGACCCCGGGCTCATCGGCGTGATCCTGCCGGTGCTCGCGAGCTACCTCGACCCCGACCACCAGGACGAGTACGAGGGGCTCGGCCTCGAGGAGGGGCTGAAGAAGCTCTCGAAGATCGGGTTCTTCGGCGAGCTCGCGCTCATCGGGCGGACCGAGGACGAGACCGGCGACGGCGCCCTCGAGTCTGGGGAGAGCTTCTTCTTCGCCGACCCGTTCAAGCAGTGCGCGGCCTTCCATCAGGACCTGGTGGACTTCATGCAGTTCGTCCGCGCGCTCCGGGCCCTCGATCCGGACGCGGTGCCGACGCCGCCCTCCAACCCGCGCTCGGCCAGCGCCGACGCGCTGCGCCCGAGCATGCTGGCAGGCGACTTCAACGCCGACGGCGTGCTCGACATCGGCGGTCCGGACGTGCCGATCGGCGTCGCCGGGACGTCGCTGGGCGGCATCCACTCGGTCATGGCGGGGGCGATCGAGCCCGAGGTGCGCACGATCACGCCGATCGTCTCCGGGGGCGGCCTGTCGGACATCCTGCTGCGCTCGGGGCTGCGCCAGATCACCCGCGTCATCTACCTCGAGGTGTTCGGCCCGCTCGTGGTGGGCTGCCCCGACGGGGAGGGCGGCCTGTGGCTGTCCTTCAACAACGAGTCGGACCGCTGTGGGGCCAACCTCGAGGCGGTCTCCTTCGCCCACCTCGCGGCGATGGGGGCGGGCACCGAGGTGACGCTCACGAACCTCGACAACGACGAGCGGGAGTCGCTCGTCCTCGGCGAGGACGGCGCCGGCTTCTCCCTCGCCATCGCCTCGGATCGGTGGGACACGCTGCAGATCGACGTGGTGCGGCCGACGGTCGACTCCGCGCAGACCCTGGTGACGTCGCAGGTGCTCGTCCAGACGCCCTACAAGGGGCTCGGGCTGACCCGCAACACGCCGGAGCTGCGGCGCGTGCTCGGCATCAACCAGCACGTGCTCGACCGCTGCGATCCGGTGAACTTCGCGCGCCACATCTTCCTCGACCCGCGCCCGGGGCAGCCGACGAAGAGCATCCTGATGGAGAACGCGCTCCAGGACCGGACGGTCCCGATCTCGACGGGCGTGACGCTGGCCCGCGCGGCCGGTGTGCTCGGGAAGACGCGCGCGGCGTGGCTGCCCGTCATGGACACGCTCATCCGCCGCGGGGTGCTCGTCGCGAGCAGCTACGACCCCGACGACCTGATGCAGAACAACCCCGAGGACGCGCCCGGCATCGGGCCGCTCCCGCCGGTCCGGAGCGGGGACGGCGTCTCGGCCATCCGCTTCGCCAACGTGCGGGGCAAGCACGAGTGGATCGCCCAGTCCCCGTCGGGCGCGGAGCTCGACGACGCGGCGACCTACACCCGAAACCAGATCGCGCTCTTCCACCTCTCCGGTGGCGCCTCGGTCGTCGACGACCTGTGCATCCAGGACAACGACTGCCCCGGCCTCGACGACCCGCAGACCCTCATCGACGCCGGCGCCAAGGCGCCCGCGGAGTAGGACCCGTACCGATATCCATACGCGCAGGCGTGCGCGTATGGGTACGGGGCGGGAGCGCGGCCCGGGCGGGCACGGCGTGCGGACTGGGCCGGGGTGCGGTCGGGCGAAAGGCGGGGTACACTGAAGCCCCCCTGATTCGTCCGACGCGTCGACGCGCCACCGTGCACCCTGTGCAAGGAGGTCCTCATGCAGCCGTCACCCCTTGCCGTACTCGGGATCCTCGCGGCCGTCGGTGGATGGCTCGCCGGCTGCGGCGACGGGAAGGGCGGCGACGACACCGCCGACACCTGCACCGGGGCGGCGTGCACGCCGGGTGACACGACGACGACCGAGGACGACGTGGCCAACGGGGACGGGGTGTCCCCGGGGGACACGACCGCGGCCGACACGGTGGCCGAGCCGACGCTGTGCGAGGTCCGCGCCGCCGAGGGGAGCCACGAGGGCTGCGAGCACTGGGCGGTCGACCTCGACGTGCCTTTCGCGCCCGGCCCGGGCGGCGGATGGTGGGATTGGCCCTCCGAGCCGTACGGGGTGCTCGTCACCAACCCGGCCCACAACCCCGGCCCCGCCACCGTCGGGGTGAGCACGGCCTCGGAGTCGCTCGTCTCGCGGACGATCGCGCCCGGTGACTGGGCCGAGCTCGTCCTGCCCCCGTGCGGTGACGGCGCCTCGTGCGCGGACGCGGTCAGAGCGGTCAACGGGACCGTCAGGGTTCGTGCCGCCTATCGGCTCACCTCCGACCTGCCGGTCGTGGCCTATCAGCTGAACCCGCTCGAGCCCGAGTCGCCGGCCGTGATCGACGGCGTGGAGCGGGACGACTACATGGGGGGGCTCAGCGACGGGTCGCTGCTCCTGCCGACGCACGCGCTGGGGACCCGGTACCGCGTCCTCGCGTGGCCGAGCGGGGCCGACACGATGCGGTCTTTCCTCACCGTGGTCGGGACGAGCGACGAGCCGACGACGGTGACCGTCACGCCCTCGTTCGCGACCATGCAGGGGCTTGATCAGGTCGACGGTGGCGAGATCGGGGCGATCGCGGCCGGCGCGGCGACGAGCTTCGTGCTGCAGGCCCACGACGTGCTCAACCTCGAGGTCGTTATCGCCTCGGGGGAGGACATCCCGGACCTGACCGGCAGCCTCGTCACGGCCGATCGGCCCGTCGCGGTCTTCGCCGGCGCGGAGGGGGCCACCGCGCCGATCACCGAGCCGCTCACCTGCTGTCTCGACCACGTCGAGCACCAACTCCTCCCGACCGCGGCGTGGGGGACCACCCACTTCGCCGGGCGGGCGTGGCCGCGCAACGGGGCCCGCGATGTCTGGCGCGTCGTCGCGGACAGCGACGACACGCAGGTCACCCTGGACCCGGACCTGCTCGGTGGCGCCGTCGTCCTCGACGCCGGCGACTGGGTCGACGTCGTCACCGTCGAGCACCTGCGCATCAGCTCCAGCGCACCCGTCTCGGTGGGGCAGTTCCTGACCGGGATGTACGACCCGGCGTCGTCGGGAGGTCTCTTCACCGAGGACAGCGCGATGACGGGCGATCCCTCGTTCATCGTGACGCTGCCGACGGATCGTTACCGCGCCGACTACGCCTTCGTGATCCCTGCCGGCTACGACCAGAGCTACGCCACGGTCGTGTTGCCCGGCGACGCGGGCGTCACGCTCGATGGTGCCGTCCTGGACGAGGCCGAGGTCACGCTGCGCGGGGGGCTCGACGACGCGCTCCCGGGCGGCAGCCACCGCGCGCTGCGGGTGCCCGTCGAGCCTGGCGCACACACGCTCGAGGCGACCGCGCCCTGCGGCGTGACCGTCTACGGCTTCCTGGCGTTGCCCACCTACCAGGGGAACGGCGCATCGTTCGGGTACACCGCGGGCGCGGCCCTCCCCCCGCCCGAGTAGCCGCGCGGTGAACGGGGGGCCGGGCCAGAGCCCGGCCAGGGCGAGGGCTCAGAGGCAGCCGCCGCTGTTCGGGTCGCAGGGGAAGACGCACCAGCCCTTGCTGGTGCACGTCGCGGCGTTGTCGACGCACGACTGGAGGTTCGCGACGCTCCTCCCCTCGACGTGCTCGATCCAGGAGCACTCCTTCTCGCACGCCGCGATCGAGGCGCCGCCCGGACACTCCGCCTTCAGCCCGGCGCACAGGCTCTCACAGGCGGGGGAGGTCCCGGAGAGGCACATCGAGAAGAGCCCCTGCCACAGGGTGCGGTCGCCCTCGTAGTCCACCGGGTTGCAGCCGCGATCGTCCACGTTGTGGTCCGCCTGGAAGTGCGTCAGGCCGCTCTGCACGCAGCTCGCGATGTCGATGTCCGTGGAGCCCCGCGCGTGCGCGACGCCGGTGCACCACCAGGGGCAGGGCAGGTCGACCAGCGCCGTGCCGAACATCGGCTCCCGGATCGCGTAGCCGAACCTCGGGCACAGGTCGAAGACCTGGTCGCACGCGGCGGTGCAGCCGGCGGCCGGCTCGGCGGGGACCTGGTCGCAGCCCGTCGTGCCGCACCCCTCCTGGGCGACGCACACGTCGAAGGCGTGGGCCGGCCCGACGGCCAGGGTGCCGCACGCCGACCCGCACGCCGCGCTGTCGGAGAACACGCTCAGCACGGGGTCCCCCGCGGAGCAGTCGGCGTCGACGAAGCCGCATGCGTCGCCGCAGGTCGGCTCGAGGCCGACGCAGGCGCGCGCCGCCATGCCGTCGCACTGGCCACCGCCGAGCGCTCCCGCGACGCACGGGAGCGCCGCCAGGGTCCCGGCGTCCGCGGTGGCCGCGCCGCTGCAGAAGGCGGTGCAGACGTCGACGCGCCGCGGCACGTCGAAGCGGTCGTAGAGCCCGCAGCTGTCGACCGCGGCACACAGCGAGGCGCAGTCCGCGTGGTCGCTCACCGGCTGGAGGCAGGTGTCGAAGTCGGAGCAGCTCCCCCGGGCGGCGAGACAGCCGAGCTTCGCGAAGCTGGCGAGGTCGGCCCCGACGAGGCTGGCTTTGCACGCGTCCATGCAGGAGTCGCCTCCGAGGTCCGCGATGCGGCCACAGTCGCTGGCCTGGTCGCACAGCCCCGCACACATCGAGCTGGCGAACCGATCGTCCGGAACCCACGCACAGCGGCCGTCCGCGCCGCACGCGCGACTCGCGCAGTCGTCCCCGGTCGCGCACCCCTGGCCGACCTCGCACTGTGGACACCAGCTGCTGCCGCAGTCGATGTCCGTCTCCAGCCCGTTGCGCTCGCCGTCGTTGCACGGCGCGATGCCGCACTCGTTGTGGGTGGGGTCGCAGTAGTTGGCGAAGCACTCGGCGTGGTCGCTGCAGGACCGGTCCTCGATACACGCGATCAGGAGCCCCTCGCCCTCGGATGCGCACACCTCTCCGGCGCCACAGGCGGAGTCATCGGGCGTGTGGGTGCAGCGCCCGTCGCACGTGTCGACGGTGCAGAGGATCTCGTCGTCGCAGTCCGCGTCGGTGAGGCAGCCGCACCCGCGGTCGGGGAGGCAGATCTCTCCGGCGCACTGCCAGTCCCGCGCGTGGTGAAAGCACAGACCATCCGAGCCACAGGAGTCGAGCGTACAGGGGATGCCGTCGTCGCACACCTCCGGGCCCGTACAGGTCTTCGGAGCCCCGAGGGTGTCCGGGGCCGCGGTGGCGTCGGCGTCCGGAGCGTCGGTGTCCGAGCTCGCGCTCGAACCGGTGTCCCCTTCGACCGTGTCGGCGTCCTCCGTGGCGGGCTCTCCGGAGCATCCCAGGGGGAGGGCGATCGTGCCGGCCAGGCCGCACACGATCGTCAATCGCGAGAACCACGAACGCGTCGCGAGCTGCATCGCACGGTCCTTTCTCAGAGATTGCCGAGATCACGGTGACTGTGACCGAGATGGTGTCACGAACGGTGCAGCGCGCCTAGCCGACGCCGGGCGTTTCGGCCTGGGCGGCGACGACCCGGAGGCAGCGCGGCCGACGCGGCCCGGCGTCCGGCCCCGGCCTCGACCCCACCCACACTCCGAACGGTCGCGCGCGGGCCCCGCTACGGGAACGGGAAGAACGCCTCGACGACGAAGACCGGGTGGTGGGCGATCTCGTTGAACACGAGGAGCGCCATCGCGAAGATCAAGGCGAAGGCGATGACGAAGACCGCGAGGTAGTCGCGGAGCTGCCGGCTCTTCACGATGATGGCGCTGACCCCGGCGGACGCGAGCGCCGCGATGAGCACGACGAAGACGAGCAGGCGCAGATCCACGCTGACCCAGGCGGCGTAGTGCCAGCTGTGATCGGCTTCGGCGAGGAGCCGCGTGCCGAGGCCCAGCATCAGGGCTCCGCCGGTGGGGTGGGGGTGGATTCACTGGCCATGGCGTGCAGGTTCCAGAAGTTCACGGTCAGGTGACAAACGACCGGCGCGAGCAGGTTCCCAGTATACACCGTCAGCCAGCCGAGCAGGATCCCCGCCAGCGCCGCAAAGACGACCCAGAGCGCAAGCCGGCGATTCAGGCCGCCGTGCGCGAGCCCGAAGACGATCACCGTGGGCCAGAAGCCGATGAGCGGCTGGAGCCCGCCCCGGAACATCAGCTCCTCGCCGATGGCGCTGGTGACGGCCATCAGGGCGATCTGCGCCGAGTCCAGCCCCGCGACCATCGGCGACAGCTCCTCCGAGAGCCGCCGCATCGCCGGGACGTTGCGCGTCACCCACGTCAGCCCGACGACCGCGAGCCCCGTGCCGGCGCCGAGCGCGGCGTCGCGGAGCCCGGTCGTCCCGTCGCCGAAGACCACCGTGACGAGCTCGAGCCCCTGGGCGCTGACGATGGCCGCGCCGATGAGCGCCATCGCCGCGTAGAAGACGATGGCCGACACGACGAGCCCGCCCGGGCCGGGCATGTGCGGGTCCTTCATGGATCGGCCCGATAGCACAGCGGGCGCCTCCGGTCATGCTCGGACGCAAGCGGGCGCGGTCTCGCCCGCGAAGGGCGAATTTCTCCCCCGATTTTTTCGACCGTCAGGTTGGTGACGGTTAGAACGAAGCCACCACGAACCCGGCCCCCGCCCATGGAGCCCCCTCCATGTCTCGAGTTCATACCCACGCGCTCGTCCCCATCGGTCTCCTCGTCGGCGCCTCGCTGCTCGCGGCGGGGTGCAGGGGGCCTGAGTCGCGCCCGCGCGAGATCCCGCTCCGCATCGACGAGGCGCGGCTCGCGGTCGAGCTCGCGGACGGTCCTCGCCGGGACGCGGCCGAGGCCGAGATGCGCCGCGAGGCCAAGCGCGTCGTGCGGGCGCTCTTCCGGGGCGAGCCGATGCCGACGATGGCGCCTCCGAGCGCGGCGCCGACGCCGCTCGCGCACGGCGACATCCCGAGCGAGCTCCCGGATCCCGAGCGCCCCTCCTGGGCCGACGGCGTGCCGAAGCCGCCCACCGTGCTCGAGCACGACCTGCCGCGCGCCTGGCCGGTCGAGGTCCGCCGCGGCGAGACCCCGGCGCTCCTCGCCAAGTGGGCCGGCACCGACGCCCGCACGCTCCTGACCGACAACGTGGAGAACCTCAAGAAGCGCCGCTGGCTCCGGACGGGCGACCGCCTGATGGTCACCATGAGCGCCAACCAGAAGGTCGCCTTCGACAAGGCCCGCGACGCCTTCCAGGTCGAGCGCCTCGACGCCTACTTCGCCAAGCGCTACTTCGAGAAGGTCGTCGTCTACCGCGTCAAGCGCGGCGAGTACCTGAGCACCGCCGCCAAGCGCTACGGCGACGTCCCGATGTGGCTCCTCGAGGACTTCAACCAGCGGGACTTCCGCAGCCTCCACGCCGGCGACGAGGTCCTCATCCCGGTGGTCGCCACCTTCCAGCCCGGCCAGAAGGTCCCGCCCGCCATGCGCGTGGTGGACGAGGAGGGCCGTCCGCTCGCCGACGAGCGCCGCGGCGAGCTCGCCCAGCGCCTCGAGAACGACCTCCTCGGCCGCGCCCGCATGGCCCTCGACGACTCCAACGTCTTCGAGCGCGGGAGCGACAGCGCCTTCGCGAACGGGCGCCCGGAGCTCCTCCCCGACTACCTCGAGGTCCGGACCGCCCCGGCGCCCACGCCGGTCGGCGGTGGGGACCCGGCGGCCGCCGCCCTCGGGGCCACGCCGGTCCGCGGGCAGGCCGTCGTCGCGCGCGACATCATCGTCAAGCCGGGCGAGACCCTGATGCGCTACATCCAGTGGTCCGGGGTCAGCCTCGACGCGATCAAGGCCGCCAACCCGAACCTCGATCCGGACCGCATCCTCGTCGGCTCGCGCCTGGCGCTGCCGCTGACCGATCTCCAGTACGTCGACTTCATCAAGGCGCGCGAGGCGTGGGTGAAGGCCAGCAAGGACGGCGGCGACGCGCCGGCGACCGCCGGCAAGCCGGGCAAGCCCGGCAAGAAGGGCCGCCTGTACGTCGTGGCCGCGGGCGACACCGTCCACGGCATCGCCAAGCGCTACAAGACGTCGCTGCGCGCCATCCGCAACGCCAACCCCGGCGTCGACCTCGACCGCATCCGGATCGGCCAGAAGCTGACCCTCCCGTGAGGCCCGCGCGGGGCGCCTCCCACGCGCCTCTCGGAGCGCCCGCGACGCGCCCCGGCGAGGCGCCTCGGAAGTGCCTCTAACGCGCGGGAATCACAAAAGAATCGCACCTTTACTCCGCCCCTGCGACGTGGTATGAACTCGCACCCCCGGTTCGGGGGGGTGAACCGCGGCCGAGCCGCGTAGGGAGCAGGGATGAGCGATTCCACTGAAGTCGCAGGGGCGCAGTACGACGCGTCGAGCATCAAGGTGCTCAAGGGGCTCGAGGCGGTCCGTAAGCGCCCCGGCATGTACATCGGCGACACCGATGACGGCTCGGGCCTCCACCACATGGTCTACGAGGTGGTGGACAACGCCGTGGACGAGGCGCTCGCCGGCTACTGCGACCGGGTGGACGTCACCATCCACGTCGACAACTCCGTCACGGTCGAGGACAACGGCCGCGGGATCCCGGTCGGCCTGCATCCGGACGGCCGGAGCGCGCTCGAGGTCGTCATGACCGAGCTGCACGCCGGCGGCAAGTTCGACGCGAACTCCTACAAGGTCTCGGGCGGCCTCCACGGCGTCGGCGTCTCGGTCGTCAACGCCCTGTCCGAGGAGCTCGAGGTCGAGGTCCGCCTCGACGGGCGCCTCCATCGCCAGCGCTTCGTGCGCGGTGTGCCGGTGAAGCCGCTCGAGGTGCTCGGCGAGACCAAGGCGCGCGGCACGAAGGTGTGGTTCAAGCCTGACCGCACCGCGTTCACGATGACCGAGTACAAGTACGAGACGCTCTCCAGCCGTCTCCGCGAGCTCGCCTACCTGAACAGCGGCCTGACCATCCAGCTCGTCGACGAGCGCGCCGACGATCGTCAGACGACCTTCTTCTACGAGGGCGGGATCACGTCCTTCGTCGAGGACATCAACAAGAACAAGCAGCCCGTCCACCCCAAGGTGGTGACCATCCAGGGCGAGCGCGGCGGCATCGAGGTCGAGGTCGCGCTGCAGTGGAACACCTCCTACCAGGAGCAGCTCTACTGCTTCACGAACAACATCCGGAACCGGGACGGCGGCACGCACCTGACCGGGTTCAAGGGCGCGCTGACGCGGACGGTCAACGCCTACGCCGAGGAGAAGGGCTTCCTCAAGCAGCTCAAGATGGCCCTCGGCGGCGACGACATCCGCGAGGGCCTCATCGGCGTGGTCAGCGTCAAGGTGCCGGACCCGAAGTTCTCCTCGCAGACCAAGGACAAGCTCGTCAGCAGCGAGGTGAAGCCCGTCGTCGAGCAGCTCGTGAACGAGAAGCTCGCCGAGTTCCTCGAGGAGCACCCGAACGAGGCGCGCGCCATCCTCGAGAAGGCGACCGAGGCGGCCCGGGCCCGCGAGGCGGCGCGCAAGGCGCGCGAGACGGTGCGCCGCAAGGGCGCGCTCGACTCGGCCTCGCTCCCCGGCAAGCTCGCCGACTGCCAGGAGCGCAACCCCGAGCGGGCCGAGCTCTTCATCGTCGAGGGTGAGTCCGCCGGCGGCTCGGCCAAGCAGGGGCGCGACCGCGCCACCCAGGCGGTGCTGCCGCTGCGCGGCAAGATCCTCAACGTGGAGAAGGCGCGCTTCGACAAGATGCTCTCGTCCAACGAGATCGTCACGCTCATCACGGCGCTCGGCACCGGCATCGGGCCGGAGAGCTACGACCCGAACAAGGCGCGCTACCACCGCATCATCATCATGACCGACGCCGACGTGGACGGTCAGCACATCCGCACGCTGCTGCTGACCTTCTTCTACCGGCAGATGCCCGAGCTCATCGAGCGCGGCTACCTCTACATCGCCCAGCCGCCGCTCTATAAGCTCAAGCGCGGCAAGAGCGAGCGCTACCTCATCGACGACGCCGCCCTCAACGCCCACCTCCTCGAGCTCGGCGTGAAGGACTGGATCGTCGGCGGCGCGAACGGCAGCGAGGTCTCGGGCTCGGACCTCAAGGTCCTGGCCGAGCAGATCATCCGCATCCAGAACCACCTCGACGCCCTCGGGCATCGCCGCGACCGGCGCATCCTCGAGGCGCTCTTCGAGACGACGCTGCTGACGCCCGAGTCGATGCAGGACGAGGGGGCCGTGCGCGACGCGACGGCGGCGATGACGCGCTTCCTCGAGTCGCATCACCCGAACATGCTGCCGCTCTCCTACGACCTGTCGCGCGACGACGAGCACCTGTCGTTCCGGCTCTCGTTCAGCACCTACGTCAACGGCGTGCCGCGCGAGACCGTCATCGACGAGGCCTACCTCGGCAACGCCGAGGTGCGCGACCTCTTCACGCTCTACCAGCGCGTGCACGACGTCGCCCGCGCGCCCTTCGTGGCCCGCCGCGACGGCGACGAGATCACGCTGACCAACACCGCGGCGCTCCTGGAGCACATCCGCGGCTGGGGCGCCAAGGGCGTCGCCATCCAGCGCTACAAGGGCCTGGGCGAGATGAACCCGGAGCAGCTCTGGGAGACGACCCTCGACCCGGCCGAGCGCACGCTGATGCAGGTCCGCATCGGCGACATGGTGGGGGCGGACGACATCTTCAACGTGCTCATGGGCGACGAGGTCGCGCCCCGCCGCGACTTCATCGAGCGCAACGCGCTGCACGTCCAGAACCTCGACATCTGAGGCGCGATGCCTGGGGCCTCGGATCCGGCCGAGCGGGCGCGCTACCTCGGCGCGGTCGAGGCCCGCTACGTCGCGCTGCGCGGTCGGGGCTACGCCCTGAGCGCGCGCGACGTGGAGCGCGTCGAGGGCTGGCGGACCTCGGGGGTGCCGCTCTTCGTCGCGCTGCGCGTGCTCGAGGACGGCGTCCGGGAGTTCCGCCGCGCCTGGCGGACCGGGGAGGGCGCGCCGCGGAGCCTGGCGTACTTCGGCGAGCAGATCACCGAGGTGATGCGCCGCCGGGGCGCACGGCTCCTGGTGGCCGGCGGGGTCGACGCCGAGGCCGCGGGGGGCGCGCCCGAGCCCGAGGCGGTCACGGGGGGGCG
>SBGO01000372.1 GCA_006226565.1 Deltaproteobacteria bacterium
CGGCCCCCGTCGCGTCCGCGGACCCCGGCCCCGCCCGGCCCCGCCGCGTCGGCCTCGGCCACGCGTTGGGCTTCTACTTCGCCTTCGTCGCGCTGCTGCTGCCGCTCCTCGCCCTCTCGGACGCGACCCTGGCGGCGCTCGACGTGGTCGACGGGCTGGCGCTCGGCCTCGCGCTGCTGGCCGTCGCGGTGGCGCCCCGGCAGATGCTGCCGCTCCTGCGTCGCCCGCGCCTGACGCGAAAAGGGACGCTCCTGGCGGTGCTGGCGGTCGCGGCGGTCTTCGCCTACGTCCAGCTCGCGTCGCACCTCGCGCCCGCGCTCTTCGGTGACGACCTGCTCATCGCCTACCTCCTCGACGGCCGGAGCCTCGCGGTGACGCTCGTGTCGATGTCGCTCCTGCCGGCGGTCACCGAGGAGCTCATCTTCCGCGGCGTCATCCTCGAGGGGCTGCTGTCGGTCTTCGATCGCCGCACGGCCGTCATCACCTCGACGGCGCTCTTCGTGACGATCCACCTGTCCCCGCTGAACATCATCCACATCGGCGCGCTCGGCCTGCTCTTCGCCGAGGTGCGCCTGCGCACCGGCAGCGTCTACCCGGCGATGCTGCTCCACGGCGCCTACAACGCCGCGGTCACCGTGGTGGCGTGGCCGCTCTGATCAGACGTCGCCGCAGAGGTCGCGCAGCGCCTGGGCGTCCGCATCGGGGATGGGGCGCACCGCGACGCCGGAGGTCGCGATGCCGCACGCCATCTCGAAGAAGACGCCGCGCCGGATGACCGCCTGCCACGAGCCGCCGACGATGACCTGGCCGTGGTTTCGGAGCTGCACCACAGTGACCGCCGGGTCCGCCGCCAGCGCGCGCCCGACGGCGTCGGCGAGGGCCTCGGTCCCCGGGGGCGCCCAGTCCGCGTAGGCGTGGCGCCGGACGTAGGCGGGGACCTCCGGCACGAAGTCGAGGTTCGCCGGCGGGTCGACCGCGCACGCCAGGATCGTCGCCGCGCGCGACTGGCAGTGCAGGACCGCGTTCGCCTGGGGCCGCTCGCGGTAGGCGCGGCGGTGGAAGCCGACCTCCATCGACGGCCGCGGGCCCCCCTCGGGGGCGCCGTCGGCGAGCGAGACGAGCGCGATGTCAGCGCGGGTCAGCGTCGCCAGCGAGGACCCGGAGGCGGTCACCAGCATCCGGTCCGGGCCGACGCGGACGCTGGCGTTGCCGCAGGTCGACGCCAGCAGGCCGCTCTCGGCGGCGGCGTGGGCGAAGCGGACCAGCGCGTCGTAGTGGGCATCCATCGCGGCTCTCCGTGGCAGTTCCTGGGTCGCTGGAGCGGAGGATCGCGCCAGCCCCACCGCGGTGTCCAGCGCATTTCGGAGCCCGCGCGCCCCCTCCTGGCCCGCGTTCACCAGCGCAATGCACCACGCCGTGACGCACGGCGCGAAGCATTCGACGTCGGCGGCAACCCAGCCCTGGGTCCTCGGCGCCGCCCCGGAGAGACGGGCGTCGGGGCTTTTCGATCAGAATCAAGGAGCGATGCAACAATCCCCTGTCAGCCTGCTGACGCCACCCCCTTCTCCACTCTAGAAGCGCGCGTTTTCGTGCGTTGCACAACGGAGTATGCCTTGCGTCGAATCCTGTCCACGCTCCGCCTCGTCACGGTCGGCCTCTTCGTGCTCTTCGCCGCGTGCGACACGAGCAACGCTCCGGACGACCACACGGTCAACGAGGGCGGCGTCTATCACAAGCCCGGCCTGCAGAACCCGACCGCCAACTGCACCGAGTGCCACGGCTCGAGCCTTCAGGGCGGCCGCGGCCCCTCCTGCACCTCCTGCCACGGGGTGAAGTGGTAGCCTGAGGGGGCGGCGCGGGCGCGGCTCGGCCGACGTCGGACCGTGCTCGACCGCCTCCCCTGCCAGAGCCGCGGCGGCGTCAGCGTCGCGCGGGCGGCCTCAGCCGCCACACATCGGCGGGCCGATGACGAGCTCACCGTTGAGCTGGTCGCACTCCGGCGGGGCGCCCGGCGTCGTCTGCCAGCAGCGGATGCTGCCGAGCGTGCCGCCGGGGCCGGACACCACGCCGTAGAAGACCGACACCGCGCAGCTCACGGGCGCGGCGACGCACTGGTCGGAGACGTCGCAGGTCTCGGGGGCGCAGACGTCGGCGACGCCCGGACAGTCCTGATCCACGCTGCAGCCGCACACGCCGGCGGCGGCGCACACCCCGGTGTCGCAGTCCCCGGCGACGAGGCACGGCGCGCCCACCGGGCAGGTGGCGACGCAGGAGCCGCCGCAGTCGATGCCGGTCTCGTCGGGGTTGTTGAGCCCGTCGAAGCAGCACTCTCCCGGCAGGTCGCAGGCGTCGCCGACGCCGTCGCCGTCGCAGTCCTCCTGGCCCGGGTTGGCGTCGTCCGGGCAGTTGTCGTTGCAGAGGAGGACGCCGTCGTCGTCGTCGTCGCTGTCGTTGACGGCGCAGCCACAGACGCCGGGGCTCACCGTCTTGGTGGGGTTGTTCGGGCAGGCGTCGTTGCAGTCGGCGACCAGATCGAAGTCGGCGTCGGTGTCGGCGACGCCGCAGCCGCATTGGCCGGGCTCGACCTTGTTCGGGTCGGCGTCGCAGCCGTCGTTGCAGTCCGGGGTGCCGTCGCCGTCGCTGTCATCGTCCGGGATCCCGCAGCCGCAGACCCCGGGCAGCACCTTGAGCGGATCGTCGGGGCACTGGTCGGTCTCGAGGCAGTCGATGACGCCGTTGCCGCTCGGGGCCGGGTTGACGTCCACGTCGGGGACGCCGCAGCCGCAGACGCCGGCGTCGATCTTGGCCGGATCGTTGGGGCAGCCGTCGCAGGCGTCGCCGGCGCCGTCGCCGTCGCTGTCGAGCTGGGAGGCGTTGCCGACGTCGGGGCAGTTGTCTTCGCCGTCGGGGATGCCGTCGAAGTCGAGATCGAGCAACGTCGGCGGGAAGCCGGAGTAGTACCCGGCGGCGCCGATCGAGGTCGCGACGTTGAAGACGGCCACGGCGATGGTGTCCGTCGAGCTGACGGCGAGGTTCCCGGTGACGTTCGCCAGGCGGTAGGTGACCCACTCGCTCGTCCCGGGGACGGCCTGGGGGCTCGCCCCGATCGCGGCGCCGTTGACGGTGACCGGGGCGCCGGTGCGGGCGACGACGCCGAGGGTGGCGGTCCCGAGCTGAGCGACGTTGTAGATGTTGTCGACCGAGGTGGCGGCGTCCACGCCGAGCGGCGGGATGAAGTTGAACCCGGGGGTCGCCGCGCTCGAGGAGCCGGCGATCTCCTGGAACATCAGGACGGGCTTGCTCGAGGTGACGAGCATGTTGCCGTTGGCGGAGTACTGCCCCGTGAGGAAGAGGTAGTCGCCGGTGTCGAGGGTCGCGGTCGCGGTCGCGGAGCCGTTGACGAAGACGTCGGTCCCGTCCTGGGTGGCGACGACGATCGGCGTCTCCTTGACGTCGCCGTTGGGGGCGTTGCCCTTGATGAGGACGTATTGGCTGCCGGCGAGGGCGACCGGCGCGAGCTGGTCGGCGCCGGCGTCCTGCCCGGTCGTCGCCCCCTGCCCCCCGAGGAAGCTGCCCGAGCTCACGGCGATGGGCTTGTCGGCCGTGACGCGGGTGCCGTTGAGGTCGTTGGACGGGGCCGTGCCCGTGTAGGCGTTGTCCTTGATGCCGATGACGTAGCTCTCGTACTGCTGGAGGGCCACGACGATCGGGGCCGTGGTGGCGGGGCTCCCGGTGCCCGTCGTGCCGGTCAGGACGATGCCGGGCTTGAAGTCGTCGAAGGTGACGGTCGTGGTGCCGGACTGGGTCGCCATCACGGCGATGTAGGAGCCGCGGTAGTTGTAGCCGGACCGGACGTTCGGCATGACGGCCGCGCGGAACTCCAGACCGAGGGCCTTCTTGCCCTTCGCGGTCAGGGAGAGGGCCTGCGCCGACGGCTTGAGCATTCGGACGTTGGCGTAGACCGGCGCGCCGGCGACGATGATGAGGCCGTGGTCGACGGGGGTGTTGAGCCCGGCGGTGCCGAAGACGAAGTGACCGAGGCCGAGGGAGGCCGCGTAGTGCGAGCTGACGAGCTGGCCGAGCGTCACCTGCACGGGGGCGCTGTTCGACACGGTGCCGCTGTAGATCGTCGCGCCGCTGGCGTCGGTGACGTTGACGGTGACCGGCGAGGTCTCGGGGGTGGTCAGCGTGAGGTAGATGAAGTCGAGCGCGGACGAGTCGTCGCCGGCCCACAGCGGCGGGAGCCAGTGCGTCGTGTCGAGCTGCGCGTGAGCGTCGTCGACGGCCGAGAGCGTGAGCGCGAGGCCGACACCGAGCGCCGCGAGCGCGCGAAGCCCGCGGCGCAGGGGCCCACTCGAGGACATCGGGAGGGTCGAGGACATGGCGGCTCCCGGAGGCGGGCTCGGTAGGGACGGCGTCATCGCAGCGGGGAGGTGTAGCGCCCGGGCTCGCTGCGCTACCCCTCTGAGTACGAGTCCTGAACCAAGCGGAGTTCGAGGCGTAGGTACGTGAGAAGCCCGTTATCATTGGCAAGCCTAGCAGGCGAACCAGCGACAACAGGACCTTTCAGGTGAAGCAGATCATACGCCGTCGGCTGGACAAGCGGAAGCGGAGTATCAAGCGCCGGCTGTCGCGGGCCCCCGGATGCGACTCAGATCGCAACCACGCTCGCGGAGCGCCACCGCGCGAGCCCATCATGGCACGCGCCGCCGGCCCAGGAGCGCACCTCATGTCGTGCGTTCGACGCGCAACCACCGCGCTCGTACTTGCTCCAGACGCCTCATTGTTCCTAGCCGCGCCGCCTGCGACGGCGGCAGCAGCACCTCCGGAAACTGATCCGCCGGCGACTGGTGGTAGCGCGCGAGCGTCGCGCGCCCGAGCGTCCGAGCGCGTCCTGCTTACGGACATGCTCATGCATCGCTCCATGGTGGGCTCGGGCAGCCCGTCTCCGTCATGCCCCTCGTCGGAGCGACGGAGCGACGGGCGAAGGCCCTCGCGGGGATGGAAGATACCGCTTTCGGCAGGTCCTCGTGGCTGGCGATCTCCCGTCGAGATGTCGTAACCTGGGCGTCCAGTCGCCTCTGTCCACGTTCGGTTTCCCCGATCTCGAGCGGTCTGCTCACCCCACCTTGGAGTGAATGTGGTTGCGAACCGGCGTTCCGCCGTGGCCCTGCTGTCCCTCCTCCTCGCCGCCTGCGGCTCCGATCCCGAGCCGACCTGCGGCGCGCCTGGCGCCACCAGCGCCTGCCTCTGCAGCGGCGGCGTCCCCGGCAGCCAATCCTGTCGCGCCGACGGGACGTGGAATGCGTGTCAGTGCGCGCCGACCGCCGACACCTCCGCGGACGCCGACACCGGCGGCACCTCCGCGGACGCCGACGCCGCCGACACCTCCGCGGACGCCGACGCCGGCGCCACGTCCGCCGGTTGCGGCGACGGCGAGCTCGAAGGCCTCGAGGAGTGTGACGACGGCAACACCGACTACGGCGACGGCTGCTCGTCGAAGTGCCTCCGCGAGCTCTCGCTGGGGGAGGTCGACCTCGCGGGCCGCGACGACTCCAGCGGACCGCCGGAGATCTTCGAGCTCGCGGACTTCGAGCTGTCGCTGCAATACACGCTCGAGCTCCCCGATTGCCCCGACTGCCGCGCACAGCTCGTGCTGAGCACCGCAGCGGGGCAGATCCTGTGCGCCCACGACGGCGCTACTCCTCACCCCGGCCAGGCCCGGGTCACGATGAGGGCGCCGCGCGCGCCCGGGAACCACGTCATCCACGCGCGCCCGGTGATGGCTGCGAGCTGCGACGACGCGGTCCAGGCCTACCGCGACGATCCGACGCTGCTCACGGCCGGCGAGGAGGTGGCCACCATCTCCGTCGTGTCCGCGCCGGCCGAGTTCGAGATCAGGCGGTTCGGGAGCGATCAGTGCGCCGACGTGGACTACGCGTCGCTCGATCCCGGCGCCAGGCTGATCCTCGGGGGCTGCTCGGGCAACGACAACCAGCGGTTCACCTCGACGGCGCCGACCGACTCCGGCGACCGCACCCTGAGCGTCGCGCACTCGGGGCTCTGTCTGACGGTCCAGGGGACCGCGGGGCAGACCGGGACCGGCGACCCCGCCGTCCAGGACACCTGCGGCGGCGCCAACCAGAGCTTCAGGCTCCACGCCGTCGGCGGCGGCTACCAACTCGTGCCCGGGAGCGCGGCCGCCGGCGGCTGCCTCGGCTTCGAGCAGCAGGCGCTCGACACGCCGCTCGAGCAGCTGGCGTGCAAGGAGCGAGGCGACGCCGGCCTCGGGCTCCAGCTGTTCCAGCTCGAGGATTCGCCCAGCGGGCCTTCCCTCCCGAGCCAGTTCTTTGCGGTCTTCATCGATGATTCCGGGTTCGAGGGCACGTGCAGTCCGACAGGCGCGCATGGCGCCGACATCGACGCGGTGGCGCTCTACGACGGGGACACCCGGGTCGCCTATCTCGACACCGTCGAGCTCGGCACCGACTCGGGCGGGTCCTCTTGTGAGTCCGTCGCAGACTTCTCGGCTGCGAGCGCGGCGCTGGGTCCGCCGGATGGAGATTCCTCCGGTGGCTTCGTGTCCTTGAACGGAGGCTGGCTCGTCGGCGAGTTCGAGTGGGCCGCCGAGATCGTGAGCGGCTACAGCCTCAGGATCTACGAGGTGGGCTCCGACGAGGCCTACGACATCTACATCGCCGGCGAGCTCGGCTGCGTCCACTCCGGTCCGAGCTTCCGCACCGACTGCATGCTGCGCATCGGCAGCGAAGTCGTTGGCGAAGCGACGGTCCTGGTGACCGGCTTCTGACTCTCACTCGACCTCTCGAAAGGACCGTCACGTCAATGGCACTTCCCCCTACTCGTGCGATCGCCGCCCTGGCCCTTCTCTCGATGCCGCTCGCCGCCTGCGGCGACAGCGGTGCCCCGACCTGCGGCGCCGCCGGCGGCACTCAGCAGTGCATCTGCACGAACGGCAACGTCGGCGCACAGACCTGCGAGCTCACGGGCGCGTGGGCGCCGTGCCAGTGCGCCTCCCAGACGCAGGACACCGTGACGGGTGACGCGACCACCGACACGGCGTCGACGTGCACGCCCGACTGCCAGGCGCGGGATTGCGGCGACGACGGCTGCGGCGGAACCTGCGGGACCTGTGAGAGCAACGAGGTTTGTTCGACCGAAGGCCGCTGCGAGTGTGTGCCCGAGTGCGATGCCAGGGAGTGTGGCGACGACGGCTGCGGCGGAACCTGCGGAGCCTGTATCGGCGACGCGACGTGCACGGCGGGCGTCTGCGGGGTGGCGGTCTGCCTTCAGGAGTGCACCGATGGCCCGTACTGCGACTCGACCGGGGGGGGGGAGACGACCTGCCTCTTCGAGCCGGGCCAGAGCACCGGCCGATGCGCCTTCTACTACCCCACGCCCGGGCCGAGCCAGCCGTGCGCCAGCGACGCCGAGTGCGGGTCCGATCAAGCGTGCCTCGCCCTCACCAACGGCACCGCGTACTGCACCTTCAAGAAGACCGAGCCGCGCGGCAGCACGCGCTGCGGCTCGAACGGTTCTTGCGCCGACGGCTCGCAGTGCGAAGTGGTCGAGACCGGAACGCAGAAGATTGCGTTCGTCACGAGCACGAAGCACCTCGGCGACTTCGGCGGCCTGCAGGTCGGAGACGAGATCTGTGGCGCGGCTGCGGCCGCCGCTGGCCTGAAGGGAGCGTTCCGGGTGTGGCTGGGCCACAGCCTCTACGTTCGGACGCCGTCGAGGCGCTTCACGCGGCCCAAGGTGCCCTACGTGCGCACGGACGGCACCGAGATCGCGAGCGGCTGGGTGGACCTCGTCGACAGCTCGATCGAGGTCCCCATTCAGTACGACGAGTTCGGCACCCTCGTGGATGACGGCGACGTACAGAACGTCTGGACGGGCGTTGGGGCCGACGGCGATGTTCCCGCGACGACTTGTCAGGATTGGAAGACCAGCGCGGCGGCCGAGAACGGAGGGACCGGAAAGACCAATCGCTGGAACGACGACTGGACCAGCGCCAGGAACGAGCCCTGCAACGTGGCTCGCCGCCTCTATTGCTTCGAGCAGTAGCAGCGACCCGAGCCTGGACCGTCGCCGCGAGTGTGCTATCTACGCGGATTCTAGCTCGAAGGAATGGCCGACGGCGCCGAGGGCGCCTCTATGGAGAGACTGTGCACGCGAACACCATCGGCGCGTTGGCGCTGACCGTCATCTCGATCGCGGCCCCCGCCTGCGAGTCGAGCTCCGGCTCGACCTGCGGCGTGGCGGGCGCAACCCAGGCCTGCTTCTGCACCAGCGGCGCCTCCGGCGCGCAATCCTGCCAGGCCAACGGCGCCTGGAGCACCTGCGAATGTGGCGCCGCCTCGGACACGGTCGGGGGTGACACCAGCACGGCGGCCGACACCAGCACCGCGGCCGACACCAGCACGACGGCCGACACCAGCACCGCGGCCGACACCAGCACCGCGGCCGACACCACCACGACGCCGGTTCCCGGCTGTACCGACCAGGACGCGAGCAACTTCGACGCCGCGGCGACGACCGACGACGGCAGCTGCACCTACGACGTCACCTTCGCGGTCAAGGTGGGCGTGAACCCGGATAGCGTGGTCTATGTCAGCGGTGACTTCCAGTCCGAGCTCGGAGAGCAGCAGTGGTGTGGCGGCTGCAATCCCATGACCAGGGGCGACAACCAGGAGTGGACCACGACGGTCTCGCTGCCCCCCGGAACCTATCAGTACAAATACCAGATCAACCAGTGGGAGGGCGCTGAGACGGTTCCGCAGGAGTGCGGCGTGACGAACGGCGAGTACGTCAACCGCGAGATCGAGGTCACCGACGCTCCGGTGTCGATCCCGCTCCAGAACTACGGGGGCTGCCCATGCTACCCGGAGTCGTGCACCGGCACGAACGCGTGCATCAATCTCGTCTGCGGCCACAAGCTCCAGGGCTTCTACACGCCCGGCAAGTTCGTCATCGAGACCGAGCGCGGCACCTGCGAGAACGGGATGGGCGTGTTGATCGGCGAGGACGGGCATCTGTGGTTCTTCGGCGAGGACCCGACGACGGGCGAGCCCGCCCTCGGCTTCACCGAGGTCTCGTGCCAGAGCGGCTTCCAGGGCTCGTCGCTGCCGATGCGCGTCGAGGTCAAGGGCAACGGCGCCACCGAGGTCACGTCGCCCAACGGCTTCAGCCGTCCCTTCAAGCTCGTCTTCGAGCATGCGGACATCACCGCTGAGGTCACGGGAACAGTGACGGGCACCATCACCAACGGCAAGTTCGTGGGTGAGCTCTCCGGCCTGCCGCAGACGGTCAGCATCGGCCTCGACAATCAGGTCAAGAAGGCGACGTTCACCGCGCCGTGGCCGTAGGCCGGGCCTCGGTCATCGTGTGTCGTGGGGTCCGCGCCCGACCCGCGATCGACGTCGCCGTGGCGGTCCGGCGCCTGCGATGGACCGCGGTGAGAAAACCGGGCTAGCCTCGCGCCATGGCTACCGACGACCTCGTGCCGCCGCTCCGCGCCGGCGTCCGCCTCCTCCCCCGCACCGACGCCGAGGGCGCGCTCCTCGAGGACGCGATCCTCGGCCGCCGCATCCGCCTCGACGGGCGCGGGCGCGACGTCGCCCTGGCCCTCGACGGCCCGCAGCCCCTCGCCGCCCTCGCCGAGCGCCTCGGCGGCGAGCCCGAACCGATCGCGAAGGCGGTCGCGTTCTTCGCGCGCCTCCACCTGCTCGACACCGACGAGGCCCGCGCCCTGGCCGCCGACGCCGTGGCCCTCGACGAGATCGAGCGCGCCGCGCCCGCGTCGGTCCCGCTCCTCGTCCGCGAGGACGCGCGCTTCACCTGCACGATGTGCGGCTCGTGCTGCGGCGGCCACAACGTCGGCCCGGTCTTCGAGGACATCCTCGACGGCCTCGCCCCCCACGCCGCCGACCTCGAGGCGGCGACGCGCACCGCAAAAGGCCTCTTCTTCACCATGGGGGCCCACCCCGAGGCGCCCGACCAGGCGCAGGTCCTCTGCCACCAGACCCGCGGCTCGTGCATCTTCCTGATGGACGACCGGCGCTGCCGCATCCACGCCGACCTCGGCGGCGACAAGAAGCCGCGCGCCTGCCGCATCTTCCCCTACGAGCTCGTCGCCACGCCGCGCGGGGTCGCGGTGACGATCCAGCGCGAGTGCCGCGGCTTCCTCGAGGCGCGCTCCGGCAAGCGCCTGGTCGACGACACCGCCGCCCTCCGCGAGGTGATCGCGCTGGCGCCGCGCCTGTCCGCGGTGAGGCGGATCATCTCGCTCGCGCCGGGGCGCCCGCTCTCCTGGGACGACTACCAGGCGCTCGAGGACGCGCTCCACGAGGCCGTCGACCGCCGCCCCGACGACGCCTGCGGGGCGCTCTCGGCGGCGCGGGACGTGCTGGTGGCGGCGCTCGGCGAGGATCCCGGCGCTCGCCCGCCGCGCACCGACGTGCCCGCGCTCAGCGCCGATCTCGACGCCCTCGTCGCGGGCCTCCTCGAGCGCGTCGAGGCGATGCGCGGGGCCGTCCCGCCGCCGAGCGACGAGGTCTGGGTGCGCGCCGAGGCGCTCGACCACCTGCGGGACGCGCTGACGAACCTGCGGGCGGACCTCCCGCGCGCGGTGGCGCCGCTCGCGCGCCCCGACCAGCGCGAGCTCTTCGCCGAGCACCTCCACCACGGCCTGATGTCGAAGGCGCTGGCGATGGCGCCGACGGTGCTCGCCGGCTGGGCGCGCCTGAGCTTCGGCTGGCTCGTGACGATGACGCTGGCCATCCACCGGGCCCGCCAGGTCAAGCGGCGCCACCTGGTCGCCCAGGACGTGATGGACGCGCTGGTGATCACGAGCTTCCTGTGGCGCCACGACGACATCGCCGAGCGCGTGCTGCCGGCCTTCGACGAGGCGCTCGTGGACCTCTTCGTCCTCCGCTGGCCGGCGCTGGTCGCGGCCGCGCGCGACCTCCCCGACCCCGACCGCCGGCTGGAGCTCGTGAAGTTTTGAGCGAGCTCTGGCGGCGCCTGGGGGCGATGCTGGCGAACGTCGGCCGCATCGTCGTCATCACGGTCAAGAGCGCGATGAACCGGGACGTGTCGCTGCTCGCGGCCGGGCTCGCCTTCTTCGCGCTCATCTCGATGGCGCCGTTCCTCATCATCGCCGTCGCCGTCGCCGGCTCCATCTACGGCGCCGAGGCCGCCAACGCCGAGCTGCACGCGCGCATCGTGGAGGAGCTCGGCCCGCAGGTCGCCGACCTGGTGACGAACCTCGCGGCGGGCGCGCGGAACCTCGGCTCGGTGTCGCTGGCGACCCTGGTCAGCGTCGTGGTGCTCTTCTGGGGCTCGACGCGCCTCTTCGCCGAGGTGCGGCGCGCGCTCCACACCCTCTGGGACGTGCCGCCGCGGCCGCCGGCCGGGATCCGCGCGGCGCTCTTCGGCTTCGTCCGCGGGCGCCTCGTCGCCGCCCTCGGGACGCTCATCTTCGGGGCGGTCTTCCTCGCGCTCCTCGGGAGCCGGGTCGCGCTGAACATCGCCAAGGACGCGGTCGGCGGCCTCAACTGGCTCGATCTGCCGCTGCCGGTCTGGGCTGTCCTGGAGAACCTGGTGGCGCTGCTCCTCGTCGCCGGGCTCGTGGTGGTCGTCTACAAGCTGCTCCCGGACCGGACGCCGTCGGGGAAGCCGCTCTGGGGCGGCGCGCTCCTGACCGCCGGGCTGCTCCTGGTCGGGCGCTTCCTGGTCGCGGCCTACGTGGCGACCGGCGCCATCGACTCTGCCTACGGCGCCGCCGGCTCGCTGGTCGTCTTCCTGGTGTGGGCCTACTTCAGCTCGCTCGCCTTCTTGCTGGGGGCGCGCCTGACCCACCTGCTCGAGACCCGCGCCTACCGCACCGAGGAGGGCGCCGCCCACGCCTCGGAGCTCGCGCCCCTCGCCAAGGCCGATCTGCCCGTCAGGGACGACGCCTCGTAACAAAAAGTATCGCTTCGTAGACCCATCCGCCTCGAGGCGCGTCGGACCCCGCGTTCGATACGCCACGGAGGACAGGATGAGGACGACCGCGCTGACCGCGCTGTTTCTGCTCGTGAGCGGCCTGACGGCCGCGTGTGGGACCTACGCCAGCCACGTCGAGGCCGACGACGCCGCCCTCGGGCGCGTGGTCGTCTATCGCAACGGCATCGCCTATTACGAGCGCACCGCGCAGGTCCACGACGGGGTCCTGGCCCTGACGGTGCCCGGGGACAAGATCAACGACTTCCTGAAGTCGCTGACGGTGAAGGACGCGCGCACCGGCGAGACCCTGCCCGTCGCCTTCCCGACGAGCGGCGCGAGCACGACCGACGGCAAGGTCGAGATGGAGGTCCAGATCCACAAGCCCGGCGTCCACGACGTCGTGCTCACCTACATCACCGAGTCGCCGGCGTGGAAGCCGAGCTACCGCGTCATGGTCAGCGGCGACGACGGCCGCGACGTCAAGATTCAGGGCTGGGCCATCGTCGACAACACCTCCGGCGAGAAGTGGGAGAACGTGCGGGTCGGCGTCGGCTCGAGCTCGGCGCTCTCCTTCCGCTACGACCTCCGCTCGGTCCGCACCGTCTACCGCGAGACCCTCAAGGGCGAGGAGCGCTTCGCGGTCGCGCCGCCCACCGGGGGCTCGGTCTACGGCACGGGCGGCAGCGAGGGCCAGGTCATCGCCGCCGTCGACTCGAACATGATCCCGTCGCCGGACGACGACGCCGACGCGGCGTACGACTTCTCCACCGACGAGGTCACAGGCCGGCTCGCCGGCGGCGACCGCGCCTCCAAGGGCGACACCAAGCGGCGCACCACCCCCGGCGCGACCCCGCCCCCGACGCCGGCGCCGCAGGTGGCGAAGCTCGCCGAGCAGCTCAACCGCGGCACCGGCAAGGTCATCATCGAAGGCTACGCCGCCGAGGGGGAGCGGGACGCCGAGCTCCGCTCGAGCGACCGCGCGAACTGGCTCCGCAACGCCCTCATCAACGAAGGCGTCGCCCCGGCGCGCCTCGAGGTCGTGGCCAAGGGCAAGGTCGCCGGCCAGTCCGCGGGCGTCCGCCTGGTCCAGGCCGACGCCGCCGCCACGCCCGGCCTCGCCGACGGCGCCCCCATCGGCGAGAGCCACTTCCAGTCGAACACCCCGGTGACCGTCGACAAGGGCACGAGCGCGATGATCGCCATCCTCGACGACGCCGCCGACGGCAACGTCGTCTACCTCTACGACGCCGAGTCCACGCGCGGCAACGAGCGCTACGCCTTCAAGGCCATCCGCTTCAAGAACCCGACCGAGTCGACCCTCGAGACCGGCCCGATGACCGTCTACGGCGACGGCCGCTTCATCGGTGAGGGGCTCTCCGAGCCCATCCCGCCGCACGCGACGGCGGTGGTCCCCTTCGCCCTCGACCGCGAGGTCGTCGTCGACCGCGAGGGCACGACCGGCGACCGCATCGCCCGCCTCCTCACGCTCCAGCGCGGCATCCTGCGGACCGAGGTGCAGCACGCCCGGACGACCAAGCTCAAGCTCACGAGCCTCCTCCACAAGGACACGGTCGTCTTCGTCCGCCACACCGTCCGCAAGGGCTGGAAGCTCGTGAAGAGCCCCGAGACCTACGAGCAGTCGGGTGAGGCGCACCTCTTCCGCATCGCGCTCAAGGCCGGCGCCACCACGACCCTCGAGATCGAGGAGGCGACGCCGCTGGTCAAGGCCATCAACGTCCGCTCCCCCGACGGCATCGCGCTCGTCCGCGCCTACCTCGCGGGCGACGCCGAGGTCGACGCCCGCTTCGCCGAGCCGATGAAGAAGCTCCTCGGGATCTACACGGAGATGGCGGACATCGCGCAGAACATCGAGGGCGCCCGCGAGCGCGTCGCCGAGTTCCGCACCCGGATGAGCGAGCTCCAGGGCCAGATCGTCAGCCTCGACGGCGTGCGCGGCGGCAACGGCCTGCTCAAGCACCTCCAGCAGAAGCTGCGCGAGATGTCCGACCGGGTCCAGAAGGACACCATCGCCATCGTCGACATGCAGCAGCAGCTCATGCTCGCCCGGGTCCGCTTCCAGGACGGCATCAGCGAGCTGAGCTTCGAGGAGCGGCGCACCGCCTCGGCCGCCCCGACGCCCGGGACCTGAGCCCCGCGCCGCGGCGCGGCGCGAGAAAATGTGAAGTGAGGGGGTCAGACCCCCTCACTTCACACTTTCCGCTCGGCGCTCCCCGCGGACGGCGTCGGCATCGCCGTCGTCACGATCCATTCCCGCGAATCTCACCCACCGTAGACCCTTCTCCCCCCTGATGCGTCGCACCCTCGGTCAGGACCCACGGAGGACAAGATGAGGATGAAAGCGCTCGGCGCGCTCCTGATGACGAGCGGCCTGACGGCCGCCTGCGGCACCTTCTCGAGCCACGTCGAGACCGACGACGCCGCCCTCGGACGTGTGGTCGTCTATCGCAACGGCATCGCCTACTACGAGCGGACCGCGCAGGTCACCGACGGCGCGCTGAGCCTCACGGTGCCCCACGACAAGGTCGACGACTTCCTCAAGTCGCTGACCGTCCGCGACGCCAAGACCGGCGAAGCGCTCCCGGTCGCCTTCCCGACCAGCGGCGCCACCTCGGACGGCAAGGTCGACATGCAGGTGCAGGTCCCCCAGCGGGGCAAGCACGACGTCATCCTGACCTACATCACCGAGTCGCCCGCCTGGAAGCCGACCTACCGCGTCATGGTCGACGGCGCCGACGGGCGCGACGTCCGCATCCAGGGCTGGGCCATCGTCGACAACACCTCGGGCGAGAAGTGGGAGAACGTCCGGGTCGGCGTCGGCTCGAGCTCCGCCCTCTCCTTCCGCTACGACCTCCGCTCGGTGCGGACGGTCTTCCGCGAGACCCTCAAGAGCGAGGAGCGCTTCGCCGTCGCGCCGCCCACCGGCGGCTCGACCTACGGCCCGGCGAAGGCCGAGGAGGCGGTCATCGCGGCGGTCGACCTCGCCGCCATCCCGACCCCGAGCATGCAGTCCCCGCCGCGGCCGTCGCCGCCCCCGATGGGGGACGTCGCCGAGGCCGCGCCGGAGCGCCTCGACGTGGTCGAGCACTCCACCGGAAGGTCCTACGCGGGGCGCTCCCTCTACGGCGGCGCGGGCTCCTCGGGCGGTGGCGGCGGCGGTGGCGGGCGCAAGGCGACCCGGGCGCGGACGCCCCACCGCGAGCCGGTCCAGGCCGCCATGGCCCCGCCCCCGCCCTCGCCGCCGGCTCCCAAGGCGCCGCCGGTGAAGCAGCTCGCCGACCGCCTCAAGCAGACCGGCGGCCAGGTCATCATCGAGGGCTACGCCGCCGCCGGCGAGCGCAACGCCGAGCAGGTCTCGAACGACCGCGCGAACTGGCTCCGGAACGAGCTCATCCGTGAGGGCGTCGCCCCCGCGCGCCTCGAGGTCCAGGCCAAGGGCCACGTCGACGGCCAGGCCGGCGGCGTCCGGCTCGTCCAGGCCGAGCGGCCCGACCGCCCGGAGCTCCAGACCGGCGACCCCATCGGCGAGAGCCACTTCCAGTCCGAGGCCCCGGTCACCGTCGACCGCGGCACCAGCGCCATGATCGCCATCCTCGACGACGACGCCGAGGGCAACGTCGTGTACCTCTACGACGCCGAGTCCGCGCGCGGCAACGAGCGCTACGCCTTCAAGGCCATCCGCTTCAAGAACCCGACCGACTCGACCCTCGAGACCGGCCCCATGACCGTCTACGGCGCCGGCCGCTTCATCGGCGAGGGGCTCTCGGAGCCGATCCCGCCGCACTCGACGGCGGTGGTCCCCTTCGCGCTCGACCGCGAGATCGTCGTCGACCGCGAGGGCTCGACCGGGGACCGCATCTCCCGGCTGATGACCCTCGAGCGCGGCATCCTCCGGACCGAGGTGCAGCACACGCGGACCACGAAGCTCAAGCTCACGAGCCTCCTCCACACCGACACCGAGGTCTTCCTGCGCCACACCGTGAGCAAGGGCTGGAACCTCGTGAAGAGCCCGGAGACCTACGAGCAGTCGGGCGAGGCGCACCTCTTCCGGGTCAAGCTCGCCGCCGGCAAGACCGTGACCGTCGAGATCCAGGAGGCGACCCCGCTCGTCAAGGCCATCGACGTCCGCTCGCCCGAGGGCCTCGCGCTCGTGCGCGCCTACGTCGAGGGCGGCGAGGAGGTCGACGCCCGCTTCGCCGAGCCGATGAAGAAGCTCCTCGCGATCCACACCGAGATGGCGAACATCACCCAGAGCATCGAGGCCGCGCGCGAGCGCGTCGCCGAGTTCCGGGCGCGGTCGAGCGAGCTCCAGAGCCAGATCGTGAGCCTCGACGGCGTGCGCGGCGGCAACAGCCTGCTGCGCCACCTGCAGCAGAAGCTCAAGGAGATGTCGGACCGGGTCCAGAAGGACACGATCGCCATCGTCGACATGCAGCAGCAGCTCATGCTCGCGCGCGTCCGCTTCCAGGACGGCGTCGCGGAGCTGTCCTTCGAGCAGCGGACGGCGGCGGCGGCCCCTCCCCAGGGCTGAGCAGCGGCGAGGAGCAGGACGGGGTCACCGTGCGTGTGGCCCCGTCCGCGCTTGTCCCCGGGCTGCGCTCCGCCCGTGTCGTCAGTGCGCCTGGTCGAAGCCGACGTCCTCGACCGTCGCCAGGATGCTCTTGGTCTCGATGAGGCGCAGGTCGTGGTCCCAGGGGACGCGGTGGCCGGCGTCCTTGGGGAACAGCACCATGGCGCCGGCCGGGACGCCGGAGACGTTCTCGCCGAGGGTCTCGTCGTCGGTGCCGTGGGCGCGGGCGACCTCGATGACCTCGCCGTAGAGCGCGTCCTCGTGCTGCTGAGCGACGCCCTGGGGCAGGTAGAGCCCGCCGCTCGTGCGCTGGTCGTCGGGCGCGACGCGCACCAGCACGCGGAGGCCCAGCGGCTGGATGTGGCGGATCCGGCGCGGCGGCGGCGCGATCTCGCGGGCCGGCGGCTTGCCCCCGGGGGTCTGGTCGTCGTCACTCATCGCGGCCTCCATGGCTCTCGCGCGGCGCATCCTAGCCACGCCGTAGGGCAGCGTCGAGCCCGAAACGCGGGCACGAGCGGGCGGGCTCTTGACTCATATGACGACCATCATATGATACTCATCATATGAGCTCGAACAACCACCCCGAGCCCGGTCGCGACCGGAAGACCGAGCGCAAGCGGCGCTCCCACGCGGCGATCCTGGCCTCCGCCACCCGCCTC
Organism: Deltaproteobacteria bacterium; assembly: GCA_006226565.1. Classification (GTDB taxonomy): domain Bacteria; phylum Myxococcota_A; class UBA9042; order PHBI01; family PHBI01; genus PHBI01. Next base: position 17,254 of record SBGO01000372.1, read on the forward strand.
GTGCGCGAAGGTGGCATCCGCGCGACCTCGGTCGCCGACGTCATGCGCGGCGCCGGCATGACCGTCGGCGGCTTCTACGCCCACTTCCCGTCGAAGGAGGCGCTCTTCGCCGAGAGCATCGCCAGCGCGGCGACCGACGCCTGGGAGCGGTTCCTCGCCACCCTGCCCGAGGGCGAGCCGCACGAGCGGGCGCGCGCCGCCCTCCGCGGCTACCTCTCGCGAGCCCACCGCGACCTGCCGGAGAGCGGCTGCCCGCTGCCGGCGGTGGCGGCCGAGGCCGCACGCGA
>SBGO01000566.1 GCA_006226565.1 Deltaproteobacteria bacterium
CCGGAGATCGCCAGGGCGCGCTCGGCGTCCACGCCGGCGGCGTGTCGACCACGCGCGCCGTCGCCTCGGCCTTCGTCTCCCGCGTCTCCCGCGACGTCCGCTCGACCGGCCGCCACAGCTGCTCGAGCGAGCCCGCCGTGGCGTCCTGCTCGCCGACCTCGATGGCCGGGGCCGGCGTGGCGCCCAGCGCCGCGAAGAGCGCCGCGTCGTCCGCGCCCGTGTCGCTCTGCCACGCCGATGGCCCGCGATCCGCGATCGGGGCGAGCGCCAGCCACAGGCAGGCGAGGGCGGCGAGTCCTGCCGACCCCGCTCCCCACAGCGTCTTCGCCCGTCTTGCCTGCATGGCCCTCGCTCGCGTCGGCCCCGCGGCCGTGCTCGCGATCATCGGCACCGCGCCGCGCGCATCAAGAGGCCGTCGCGTGGACCGCATCCACAGCGGACGGGACGTCCGCCGGCCAGGTCGCGTGGACCGCATCCACCGCGGACGGGACGTCCGCCGGCCAGGTCGCGCGCGGGGCTACGCCGCCGTCCGCGACTCCTCGAAGCGGTTGCCGTCGTGGCTCCAGACGACGCTCTTGCCGTCGCTGATGGTGCGGATGTGGACCGGCCGGCTCCACAGCTTCGCGAGCTGCGCCAGCGTGTCGCGCCCGTAGTCGAGCTTGAGGTCCTGCCCGTCGAACTTGTGCCACAGCAGCAGCTCGCCGCGGTTCTTGTAGTTCGAGTCCTCGACGTAGATCGCCGGCTGCCCGAAGTTGGTGAGCTGCTTGAGCAGCATCGATTTCACCTCGAGGAACTCCCGCGTCTTGATCTCCCACTTGTCCGACTTCCGGTTGTAGCCGAACGTGAAGAGCTTCTGGCTCTCGGCGAACTCCGGCGTGAGGAACTCGTCGATGAACATGAGGTCGTTGTAGACCTTGCGCACCTCGAAGATCTTCTTCTGCCCGAGCCCCAGCTGCCGGTCCCAGTTGGCGCGCGTGTCCATGTCCTCGCAGCGCTCGTACTCGAGCCCGAAGCGCCCCTTGTTCCAGCGGTCCTCGATGTCGCGGAAGAGCTCGAGCCCGATCTTGTAGGGGTTGAGCTGCGTCTGCGACATCTGCATCGTCCCCGAGTGCACCGAGGCGAAGTCGATGATCTCGCTGTCGTCGCAGACGACCGTGGTCATGATCTTCGAGTGCCAGTAGCTCGCCCAGCCCTCGTTCATGATCTTCGTCATGCGCTGCGGCGCGAAATAGTACGCCTCGTCGCGCATGATCTCGAGGATCTGCCGCTGCCAGCGCTCGAGCGGCGCGTGCTCGATCAGGAACAGCATCACGTCGCGCTCGGGCTCGGCGGGGTGCCGCTTCTTCGCCTCCTCGAACTGCTTCTTGAGCCGCTCCCGCTCCCGCGCCAGCTCCGCCTCCGGGTTGATGTACCGGTCCATGTAGTCGCGGGTCGTGTGCAGCTTGCGCGCCTCGGGCGGCAGCTCGTCCTCGTCGGGCGTCGGCCGCCGCCGCACGATGTAGGGGCTGTGGATGTCGATGAGGTTGTCGATCGACAGGCACGTGTCGATGAAGTCCTCGACGCGCTCCTGCCCGTGCCGCTCGGCGATCCGCGCGATCTTCGCCGCGTGGTTCGCCATCTGGTCGAGCATCTTCCGGTTGGTCCGCGAGAACCACGCGTTGTTCTTGAAGAAGTCCACGTGGCCGAAGACGTGCGCCATCACGAGCTTCTGCTCGAGCGTCGCGTTCCCCTCGAGCAGGTACGCGTAGCAGGGGTCGGTGTTGATCACGAGCTCGTAGATCTTCGACAGCCCGTACGCATAGCTCTTCGAGAGCCGCTCGTACTCCATCCCCCACTTCCAGTGGCGGTAGCGGATGGGGAAGCCCTCGTAGGCCGCGAGCATGTTCATCTGCTCGTAGGTGACCATCTCGAAGACGGTCGGGAAGAAGTCCAACCCGAAGCCGGCCGCGATCTTCTCGATCTTGACGGCCCACTCCCGGAGGTCCTGCGGCAGGGTCAGCGCGCTCATACCGTCTACTTCCCCTTCCCCAGGAAGTCCTTGATGGACTTCACGATGGCGTCCTTGTTCTTGATCTCGCTGGTGATGAGCTGGTCGTCGCCGCGGAAGTGGACGCGCAGGTCCTTGATGAACTGCCCCGACCCGTACGGGCTCTCGACCTGCCCGTAGCAGAACACGTTCGCCACGGGCATCAGCCGGTCGCGCAAGAGCTTCACGCACTGCATGGTGTCGTCGGCCGACCAGTTGTCCCCGTCGGAGAAATGGAACGGGTAGATGTTCCACTCACCGGATGGGTAATCGGCGTCAATGATCTCCATGCACTTCCGATACGCGCTCGAGATCATCGTCCCGCCCGACTCCTTGGTCCGGAAGAACGTGTCCCGATCGACCTCGCGCGCGGACGCGTCGTGGATGATGTAGCGGCTCTCGATGCCCTTGTATTGGCTGCGCAGCCACGTATCGATCCAGAAGGACTCGATGCGGACGATCTCCTTCTGCTCGTCCCCCATCGAGCCCGACACGTCCATCATGTAGATGATGACGGCGTTGTGGCGCGGCTTGACGTCCTCCTTGAAGGACCGGAAGCGCATGTCGTCGCGGATGGGGATGATGACCGGGCGGTTGGGGTTGTAGACCCCGGCGACGATCTGCCGTCGCAGCGCCTGCTGATAGGTGCGCTTGAAGTTCCGCAGGCTGTTCGGCCCCACCGGGCGAATCCCGGTGTACTTCCGCTCGAAGGCCTCGAACTTCTTCTTCCCCTTCGGCTCGATGTTCGGGAGCTCGAGCTCCTCGCCGAGGATGTGCGCCAGCTCGTCGAGGGTGACCTCGACCTCGAGCTGGTGCTCCCCGGGCGAGTCGCCGGCCTGCTTGCCGGTCCCGGGCCCCTGGCCCTCGCCCTCGCCGACGGCGTCGCCGGGCTCACCCTGGCCCTGGCCGACGCCCCCGTTGTCGCGCTTGCCGTACTTGAAGCGCGGCAGGTCGATCTGCGGCACCGGCACGCTCACCAGGTCCTTGCCCTGCTTCCCGATGAGCTCGCCCTGGGAGATGTACTTCTTCAGGTTCCGCCGGATGCGCCCGCGGACGATCTCCCGGAACCGGCGCATGTCGCTGTCGATTCGCTCCACGGTGTCCTCCCGGCTCGCGTCGCGCCCGAGGCTCCACGCCCCGCAGGGGAGGAGCCCCGCCCGGCGCCGCGCTCGACTACTTGCGGTCCTTGACCTCGCCGCGGGCGAAGATGCTCGCGACGTAGTTCAGGACGTCGGTCGCCGACTCCTCGTTGTAGCCGTAGTTGTCGATGAGCCGCTTCTTGACGATGTCGATCTTCTCCTGCGTCTCGCGGTCCACGACGTTCGACACCAGCGTCGACAGCTTGATGGTGTCCTTCTGGTCGTCGAAGAGCTTCGCCTCGAGCGCCTTGTGCAGGCGGCTGTTGGTCTTGTAGTCGAACTGCCGCCCCTCGATGGCGAGGGCGCCGATGTAGTTCATGATCTCGCGCCGGAAGTCGTCTTTGCGCCCCTCGGGGATGTCGATCTTCTCCTCGATCGACCGCATCAGGCGCTCGTCCGGCTCCTCGTCCTGGCCGGTGAAGCGGTTCTTCACCCGCTCGCGCTGGGTGTACGCCTTGACGTTGTCGATGTAGTTGGCGCAGAGGCGGCCGATGGCGTCCTCGTCGGCGGAGATGGCGCGCTGGACCTCGTTCTTCACGATGTCCTCGTACTCGCGCTTCACGTCGTTGAGCAGCGCGTTGAAGCGGGCCTTGTCCTCCTCGTTGGTGATCAGCGAGTGGTGCTTCAGCCCGCTCTCGAGCTCGTTCATCACGATGAAGGGGTTGATGTAGCGGCCGCCCTTCTCGCTCGCGAGCGCGTTGGAGATCTTGTCCTGGATGTAGCGGGGCGAGATGCCCTCGAGGCCCTCGCGCTCGGCCTCCTTGCGGAGCTCCTTGACGTTGTCCTGGGTGTAGCCCGGGAGGCTCCGCCCGTCGTAGAGCTTCATCTTCTGGAGCACGCTCAGGTCGTGCTTCTTCGGGGGCTCGAGGCGCGTCATCACCGCCCACATGGCGGCCACCTCGAGCGTGTGCGGCGCAACATGGATGCCGCGCACCCGCTCCGACGTCGCCCCGAAGTCCTTCTCGTAGATCTTGATCTCCTCGCTCTTCTTCGTGATGTACGGCACGTCGATCTTCACCGTACGGTCACGGAGCGCCTCCATGAACTCGTTGTTCAGCAGGCGCTGGTACTCGGCCTCGTTGGTGTGGCCGATGATGACCTCGTCGATGTCGGTCTGCGGGAACTTCTTCGGCTTGATCTTGTGCTCCTGCGTCGCCCCGAGGAGGTCGTACAGGAAGGCCACGTCGAGCTTGAGCATCTCGACGAACTCGATGATGCCGCGGTTGGCGACGCAGAACTCGCCGTCGAAGTTGAAGGCGCGCGGGTCGGAGTCGGACCCGTACTCCGCGATGAGGCGGTAGTTGATGTCGCCCGTCAGCTCGGTCGAGTCCTGGTTCTTCTCGTCCTTCGGCTGGAACGTGCCGATGCCGACGCGGTCCTGCTCGCTGAAGACGTAGCGGCGCACGCGCACGTGCTCCATGACCTTCGACCAGTCGCCCTTGTAGCGCGCCATGAGCTGCTGGAAGCGGAAGCGGCAGGCCGGGTTCAGCTCGCCCTTGACCGGGACCGGGTAGCGCGACGCCTTCTCACCGAGCCCGAGCTCGCGGATGGCCTTCTTGCGCATGTCGAGCGGGATGAGCTGGAGCGGGTCCTGATGGAGCGGGCTCGAGATCCACCCCTCCTCGTTGCCCGGCTCGTCCAGGTTCCAGTCGTACGTGTAGATGGCCCCCTCGGGGGTCTTCGAGTACTCCTCGAGCCCGCGCTTGACGAGGCGCACGATGGTCGACTTCGACGAGCCGACCGGGCCGTGGAGGAGGATCACGCGCTTCTCGGTGCCGAAGCCGTAGGCGGCGCTCTTGATCACGTTGACGAGCTTCATCAGCGTGATGTCGAGCCCGTAGATGGCGTCCGCGCCGTGGCCGAACGGGTCCGAGAAGAAGGCGTAGCGCGTCACCTTCTTCTTGGAGTCGGTGTACTCGTCGAAGCCGTGGCTGACGATCATGTCGTACAGCCGCTGCCACGCCGTCCGGGTCACCTCCGGGCGCTCCCGGACGATCTCGAGATACTCCTCGAACGTGCCCGTCCAGTTCAGCTCCTGATAGAGCTGCTTGTCCTGAAGGTCGGCGATTCGCGAGGTTAGCGAGGCCATCGGAGCGCTCCGAGCGAAAAGTGGGAGAACGTGTGCTACGCCAGGACGGGACCTGGGCACCGCTGACACAGGCAAGCTAGCACAGCCCCCGCCCGGTTCAACTCCACGCCCCCTTGGGAGCCGCTCCGTGACCGTTCGCTACATCGAGACCAAGGCCCCGTCGCTCGCCCTCGACCTGCGCTGGATGGCGCTGCCGGACGACGCCGTGGCGCGACATTCTGACGCGATTTCGCGCGCCTTCGCCGACCTCGAGGCCCTCGAGTCGGGCGCCATCGTCAACCCCGACGAGGGCCGCCAGGTGGGCCACTATTGGCTGCGCGCCCCCGAGCTCGCCCCGTCGGAGGAGCAGACCCGCGCCATCCGCGCCACCCGCTTCGAGCTCGAGCGCTTCGTGGAGTCCCTGCACGGCCGCTTCTCGACCGTGCTGTGTGTGGGCATCGGCGGCTCGGCCCTCGGCCCGCAGCTCGTCGCCGACGCGCTCGGGACCTCCGCGGACCGGCGCCGCGTCGTCTTCGCCGACAACACCGACCCCGACGGCATCGCGCGCGTCCTCGACGGCCTCGACGACCTCGCCGACACCCTCGTCGTCGTGACCTCGAAGTCCGGCGGCACCCCCGAGACGCGCAACGGCATGCTGCTGGTCGCCGAGGCCTTCGCCGAGGCGGGGCTCGACCTGTCGCGCCAGGCCGTCGCCATCACCGGCGAGGGGTCGGCGCTCGACCGCCACGCCGAGGGCTGGCTCGCCCGCTTCCCGATGTGGAACTGGGTCGGCGGCCGCACCTCGGTGATGTCGGCCGTGGGCCTCCTGCCGGCCTACCTGCAGGGCCTCGACGTCGACGCCTTCCTCGAGGGCGCGCGCCTGATGGACGAGCACACCCGCGTCCCCGTGGTCGAGGAGAACCCGGCGATGCTGCTCGCGCTGTCGTGGTGGGAGGCCGCCGCCGGCAAGGGCGAGCGGGCGATGGTCGTCCTTCCTTATAAGGATAGGCTGGTCCTCTTCTCGAAGTACCTCCAGCAGCTCGTGATGGAGTCGCTCGGCAAGCAGTTCGACCGCGCCGGCCACGAGGTCCACCAGGGCCTGGTGGTCTACGGCAACAAGGGCTCGACCGACCAGCACGCCTACGTGCAGCAGCTCCGCGAGGGGCCGGACGACTTCTTCGTCACCTTCGTCGAGGTGCTCGAGGACGGCGGGAGCCCGCTCGAGGTCAGCCCCGGCGCCCGCGCCGGCGACTACCTGTCGGGCTTCCTGGCCGGGACGCGTCAGGCGCTCCACGACGCCGGCCGCAGCTCGATCACGCTGACCGTGCCGCGGGTCGACGCCACCCACCTCGGCGCCCTCATCGCGCTCTACGAGCGGGCGGTCGCCTTCTATGCGAGCCTCGTCGACATCAACCCGTACCACCAGCCCGGCGTCGAGGCCGGCAAGAAGGCGGCGGCCACCGTGCTGGCGCTCCAGGACCGCGTCCTCGGCCTCCTCGACACCGGCGCGAGCGGCAACGCGGAGCGGCTCGCCGAGCACCTCGAGGCCGACTCGAAGGCCGTCTTCCACATCCTGAGGCACCTCGCCGCCAACGGGCGCGTGCGCGTCCACGGGGAGGGGCTCCACCGCGTCTTCGAGGGCGCGGACTGACCCGGTCTTCTGCTCTCTTTTTTCGGGCCCGTGGCTGCGGGTCTGTCGGGTCCCGGAGCGCGCCGTCTCGCGCGAGATGGAGCGCGCCCGGAGCCCGTGCCGGGCCCCGTTCTGCCGCCGGAAGTGCGCGGCACACGAGCCCCGGGTGCCGGTCACGGCCGCTCGCTCGAACGGCCTCGATGGGCTTGCGCACCGCGCCGACGCGTTGTGCAGCGCGCACGCAGGTGCATCTTTCCTGTATTTTTGTCTATTCTAGAGGCCCTCGCGGCCAATGACCGTGGGCGTGTCCCCGCTTTCGGGCGATTCCCGTCGATTCCGGGCGTGGACTAAGCACTGCGAGATCGCTAACCTCCCCTTGCCTGCCGGGGGACCACTCCATGTCACGTATGAACCTTCTTCGCACCGCAGCGTGCGCGCTCCTCTTCCTGCCGATGACCGCCGCGTGTAGCGGGGGCACCACGACAGAGGGCGACACGGATACGGCCACGAACCCGACCGACACGAGCGGTGGGACCGACACTGGCTATACCGACAACAGCGGCCCGCCGGAGGTGACGCTGCAGGGACCGAAGGAAGGCCAGATCTTCCAGTTCGGCGACCCCATCCCGGTCGTGGCCAAGGTCTCGGACGACCGCGACAACCCGACGCTGCTCGCGCTGACCCTGGTCAGCGACGTCGCGGGGCAGATCAACACGCTCCAGGCGAACGACTCGGGTTTCGTGACCTACGAGATCCCGACGCTCGTGCCCGGTAACCACACCCTGACCCTGACCGCGAAGGATCAGGGCGGGCACGTGGGCGACGCGTCGGTGAACATCGTCGTCAACGGCGCGCCGACGGTCGGCGAGATCGAGATCACGCCCGAGATCCCGGTCACGAGCGACGAGCTCGTGGCGCAGCTGACGTCGCCCTTCCAGGACCCGAACCGGGCTCCTGAGGAGCTCGACATCACCTGGCAGTGGTTCCGCGACGGTGAGGATCAGAGCATCAGCCAGCCGCGCGTCCCGTCCGCCCGCACCTCGAAGGGCGAGCAGTGGCGCGTCCTGGCGACCGCGACCGACCCGTGGGGCAAGCGCGCGCAGGTCGAGAAGATCGTGACCATCGCGAACTCGCCGCCGACCTGCGAGCTGGCGACGCTGCTGCCGTCGTCGGGCCGGACGGACACCGACTTCACGTGCCGCTGCACCGAGCGCACCGACCCCGACCCCGGGGACGCCATCGCCGACAAGTGCGAGTTCTACAACGGCGACAGCAAGCTCACAGCCGAGGGCTGCACGCTCTCGCACGAGGAGACGACGCGCGGCCAGAACATCACCTGCCGCCTCATCCCCTCGGACGGCGAGACGGACGGGCCGCAGGTCACGACGACCATCGTGCCGATCCTGAACACGCCGCCGACCAAGCCCGAGGTGGAGATCAGCCCCACCGCCGGGGACGTGCACACGACCTTCACCTGCAACGTCACGAACACGCCGACCGACGCCGACGGCGACGCGATCGACATGGAGTACACCTGGGTCGTCAACGGCTACGAGAACCCGGGCACGACCAGCACCAGCGTCATCCCGATCGAGCAGCTGGTCTCGAACGTGGCCGGCAAGCCGGCGCGCGGCGGCGACCGCATCTCGTGCCGGGTGCGCGCCTACGACGGCTTCGAGCGCTCGCAGTCGACCGACACCATCGTCATCACCCTGACGAACACCGCGCCGACCGGCGGCGTCGTGACCCTCGGCCCGATCGGCGCGGCCGAGAACGACACGCTCCTGTGCGCGGCCAACGGCGGCACCGACATCGACGGCGACACGATCATCTGGTTCTACACCTGGGAGATCAACGGCGAGGCCCTCGAGGGCGTCCAGGGCGCCGAGCTCGACCCCGAGAACTTCACGGTGGGCGACGTCGTGAACTGCATCGCCACCCCGAGCGACGGCTTCGAGGAGGGCGTGCCGCAGCTGTCGAAGAACGCCATCACCATCGTGAACGCGCCGCCGACGACCCCGGTCGTCGAGGTGCTCGCGCCGCTCGGCGCCGACGGCCCGGTCACCTGCCACGTCAGCGAGCCCTCCTTCGACAAGGAGCCGCTGACCCAGACGATCTACTGGCGCCTGAACAACGGCGACGAGTTCGTCGGCGAGGCGACGCTGCCCGATGGGATGGTCGACAACTGCAACATCGTGGAGTGCCGTCTCGAGGTGGACGACCAGACGACGGTCGTGACCTCGGCGGTGTCGGAGAAGGTCATGCCGGTCGGCTCGTGCGACTCGGGCGGCGACTGCACCGAGGCCGTGTGCCTCCCGAACGGGGCCTGTTCCGTCCAGAACGTGGTCGGCGGCTGCTCGGACCAGAACCCCTGCACGACGGGCGACACCTGCGTCAGCGGCGTGTGCGTCGGCGAGGTCAAGAACTGCGACGACAACCAGTTCTGCACCGACGACAGCTGTAACCCCGCCACCGGCCAGTGCATCCACCTGGCGACGACCATCGCTTGCGACGACGGCAACGGCTGCACGGTCGACACCTGCGACCAGTCGGCCAACGGCGGGGCCGGCGGCTGCACCTTCCAGCCCCTCGACAACATCCCGTGCAACAAGGACGACAACGGCTGCACCGTCGGCGACCGCTGCGTGGCCGGGCAGTGCACCTCGGGCACGGCCTTCGACTGCGAGGAGGGCCAGGACCCGAACCCGTGCCTGACCCGCTCGTGCCGGTCGACGGGGGCCAACAGCTTCGTCTGCGACAACAACTTCTTCGACGCGAGCGTCGCGTGCGAGGACGGCTTCTGGTGCACCATCGCCGACCACTGCAACGGTCAGGGCCTGTGCGTGAGCGGCATCCAGCGGAACTGCGCGCTCGGGCTCTCGACCTGCCAGATCGGCAGCTGCGACGAGGCCGCCAACGCGTGCCGGACCGAGGAGCTGCCCGACAACTCCTCGTGCAACTTCGACTCGAACGGCTGCACCGTCAACGACTACTGCTTCGCCGGCCTCTGCCGCCAGGGCGCGGCGCCGGACTGCTCGTCGGTCCAGGACGACTGCAACGCCCCGAGCTGCGTGTCGACGGGTGACAGCTCCTACAGCTGCGTCGCGGTGCCCGAGGCGGCCGGCAAGGACTGCCAGGGCGACGACTTCTGCGTCGTCCACGAGACCTGCGACGGGCAGGGCAGCTGCGTCGGCGGCGAGCCCCGCGACTGCGACGCCGAGGTCGGCGACGAGTGCCTGACCACCTACTGCGACAGCATCTTCGCCGCCTGCATCCCCGAGCCCATCACGACGGGGACGCCCTGTGACGACGGCGACACCTGCTCGAGCGGCGACCGCTGCGTCTTCGGCGTGTGCGAGGCGACCGGCAGCATCTGCCTCGAGGAGCAGCTCAATGTCGGCTCCAACACCGCCGAGCGGACGCCGGCGATGGCGCATATCGGCAATGGCCGGTACGTGACGCAGTGGCACAAGGGGGGGATCGCCGCGACGCAGGCCTTCTTCCGCGTCGCGAACGATCAAGGCAGCCGCGAGGTGGAGGAGACGTTCGTCGGGTCGGGCCTGATTCCCACGAACCTCGTGGGCGTGGGCCAGCGGATCCTCGGGGCCGCGGTGCGAGCGAACGGGCGTTTCGCGCTCGTCACGGGAGCGGGTGAGGCCTACTGCGGCGCATCGCGGTGGTGCGGGAACGCCGGTGACCGCACGATCGACCATCAGGTCCGTCTCGTCGTGTACGACCGCAACGTGAAGCCGGTCGCGACCGGTTCCGCGGTGACCATCATCGGCACGAAGCCGACCTACGACACCGAGATATCGCTCGGGTTCGTCGGGCTGCCCCTGGCGTTCGCTGACGGCTCTTGGGGGGTCGTCGTGAGCCCACAGCTCGGCGGCTCGGCAGGTGGTGTCAGCTCACTCGCCAGGGGCGTGTGGTTGGTCCCGGTCGGGGCCGACCTCACCGGCGGGAGCCCTGCGAAGCTCGTCGACCTCGGGGCGGTGAATATCACCAAGTTCGATGTCGCCCAGTTCCCGGAGTCGGACGACTTCGTCGTCACCTGGGTGGCCACGGACGATCGGACCATCAAGGCGCTTCGCTTCGACCGCTTCGGCTCCCCTTCCCCCGGCGGCGCAAGGGACATCGCGGTCGTCGCCGCGGGGCACGTCGTGGATGCCGTGCGAATCGCCGCGTTCCGCGACGGCGGGTACGCGGTCATGTACACGGACAACCCGGGCGCGGCGCCGGTCGGCAGCGTCGTCCGGGTGTTCCCGGCGATCCTGAACCTCCCGGACATCGCGTTCGCCCTCGATGACGACGCCGGGCATACGCTCGGCAAGATCGCGGCCTTCGCCGACAAGGTGATGGTGGCGACGTGGACCAGCGCGACCGCCGACGGCAACGGCACGGCCGTCGTGGCCCGGGTCTGGGACGCGAACGGCCAGCCGATGACGGACGCGTTCGTCGTCAACGCGACCACGGCCGGGGACCAGTCCATGGCGAGCCTCGCCGTCGTGGGCCCCGAGTCGTTCGTCGTGGGCTTCGTCGGGGCGGCCGGGAATGTCTACACCCGACTGTACAGCCGGGATGGCTCGAACCTCCCCGGTCGACCCGAGATCGAGGTCACCCAGACCCCACAGTTCGACCAGATCGCGCCGGCCGCGGCCGGTGACGGGCAGGGGCGGGCGCTGGTGGCCTTCGAGTCCACCTCGACCGGCGTCACCATCAGCGACATCTACGCCCGCCAGTACGACCTCGACGGCCTCCCGATGGGCGAGCAGTACCGCGTCAACACGACGACCGCCGGCGCGCAGCGCAACCCGTCGGTCGCCGGAGCCAGCGGCAAGTTCATCGCGACCTGGACCTCCGAGGGCCAGGACGGCGACCGCCGTGGCATCTACGCCCGCCGCCTGGATGGCACGGGCGCGGCTCATGGTCCGGAGCTCCGTGTGAACGCGTCGGGTACGGGAGATCAGTGGGCGTCGTCTGTCGCGATGAACGCCAACGGCGACTGGCTCGCGGCCTGGGTCGACGGCACCAGCGTCCGGACGCGTGGCTTCAGCGGGGACAACCCGCTGGCCGGGGAGACCATCGTGGACGCCGGCACGACCGGGGCGGCGACCGAGCCGGCGGTGACGGCGCTGCCCGGGACGACGGACTACTTCGTCACCTGGACCCAGGCGCAGGCGACCGGCAGCGCGCCGATGCTGGCCCGGGTCAGCAAGGATGGGGCGCTCCTCACGACGCCGGTCCTGTTCGGCGGCGCCGAGGGCGCGACGGCGATCCGTACCGCGCCGACGGTCGCGGCCGGGCCCGATGGCACGGGGCTTCTGTGCTGGCGCCTGGCTTCGCCCGAGCAGGTGAGCTGCCAGCGCTTCGCGACGACCGACGGGGCGTCAGTCGATGCGGTTGTCGCGATGACGTCCGGTCGTGCCGTTGCCGCGCCTGCGGTGGGATGGCTGCCGTCGGGCAGCGCCGTCGTGGCGTGGGCCGCCGAGTCTGTCGATGGGTTGGGCCTCGCGGTCCAGTATGTCCGCGTGGACGCGTCCGGGGTGCAGACCACACCGCGTGTTCAGGCGAGTCGATTCCGCGCGAACGACCAAACGGCGCCGGCCCTCGCGGTGGGGACTGGCACAGCGTCGCCGTTCGTGGCCGTTTGGCAGTCGTTGGGTCAGGACATCGACGGTTGGGGCGTCTACCTGCGGGCCCTCGACATGCTGTCCTATCCGTAGACGCGAGTCGCGAGATAGAAGGGGGGGCGGCCGATGGGCTGTCCCCCCTTTTTTTTTTTGTTGGGTCCGCTGCCGTTTGCGAGGCTCGGCGCGTGTGTTCGAGGTCGTCGTTGGGCGTCCTCGACGTCGTCGCGTGGGGGGGGCATAGTCCCCCTCCCCATTCAGTCTTGCAGAACCGCCTGCGGCGCGCGGCGCGACGGCTCCAGGCTGGCGTATGAGTCGCGGGCCGCTCTGGCCCGAGGCCATGGCACAGCACCCAATCGTCATGGTGATCAGCCATCTCGCCGCGCCGATGTTGGGATTGGCGAAGGCCAGCTCAGTGACACGGCGAGGGGGATGTCAGTTCGCTCGAGGACATCGTGTCGGCGCGGTAGCGCTTGCCGCCACCGACAGCCGCGAGCAGAGACGAGACGGACGCTTGGAGAGTCTCCACCGTTGGCATTACGGGAGACCAGGTCCGTGGCGACGACGAGGGGGATGTGCGTCAGCGCGAGGACGTCGTGACGGCGCGGTAGCGCTCGCCGGAGACAGGAGTCGCGACGACCGGCAAGCGGTACAGACCGACGCTCGGAGAGCGGCGAGATATGCCGAGCGCTGGCGGGTTTGCGCGGATGCTCCGCGATGTCTTCAGGGGGCAGGCCGAGCGATGTCGCTTCTGGGGCCCCTCGCGTCCTCACCCGCTAAGCTCTTGAGAGAAAGCCAAAAAAAAAGGGCGCCCCGGAGGGCGCCCTTCCAATCTGGCGGACTAGGTCAGACTAGTTCGTCGGGTTCGCGATCGCGCTCGCGTTGTCGAAGTACAGGTCGTCTTCACCGTTGCCCGAGCCGGTGTAGGCCGTGCCGCTCCAGGGCTGGTTCGTGGCCTCGATGACGTTGTCCCCGTCGCGGTCCTCAAGAGTGGTTCCGGTGTAGGCGGTGGAGACCATGGCGTCGGTCACGCCGAACATCAGGGGCTCGGCGCCGCAGGTCGCGAAGTCGATGTCCCACTCCAGGTACGGGTAGACCGCGCCGTTGGCGATCGCGTTCTGGTAGACCAGGTCGCCGAAGTTGGCGGGATCGTCCGCCGTCCCCTTCGTCCTCAGCGTGCACTTGGTGGCAGCGGCCGTCGCCGCAGGCTTGATGACGCCGAGCGCGACGTTCCAGTAGGCCTTGTTGTAGCTGCCGGTCGTCGCCGGGAGCTGCTCGGAGCCCGAGTAGACAGCCGCCTGGTAGAAGTAGGTGCCAGCGGCGGCGACATGAGTGGCGGAGCCGGCGAAGCTGTTGTTCGTCGTGCTGACGTTGTCGCAGGCGCCCATCGAGCCGGCGGTGCAGAGGTTGCCGTCGTTGTCCTGGCTCGTGTTGATGTAGAAGATGGTGTCGCCGAGCGTGTCCGTATCCGCGCCGTCCGCACCGCAGTAGAGCGTCAGGTTATCGAGGTAGAGCTGCGTCGACCGGTCGCCGGTGCCAGTGGTCGCCGTGTCGGCGCCAGCCGTGCAGGCGAAGCCCAGGACGAAGGTCGTGCTGCGGCCCGAGGTCGCGGTGTGCAGCAGGTTGATGTCGGAGCGGACCACGCAGTCGCTGTCGGCCGTGCAGGTCGAGGTCAGCGGGTAGTCCTTGTGGAACGTCCCGGCGGCGCAAGCGCCGGCGCTGCAGGAACCCGCGGCCGCGGCCGCCTCGTACGCGCAGTCGAACTTCGCCGAGCAGAAGATGCTGTTGAAGTTCACGGCGATGTCGAAGAAGCCCTGCTGGGCCGGGCGCATCAGCGCCACGTCGAACTGCACGAAGACGTCCTGGTTCTCCTTGCACTCGAAGTTCCGGTTGAGCGGCGTGATGGTGTCGCCATCGCCCCGGATGTTGTCGGCGACGACGTCATCCCAGGTCGGGTTCTGGAAGGGCACCAGATCGGCGATCTGGGGCTGGATCGCGCCGAAGGCGCCCGGCGACGTGACCGCGGTGTCGTAGACGCCGACGACATACACGTTCACGTCGTTCATGTTGTAGTTGATCGTGTACGCGCAGTCGGTGGCCTGAGTCGCGACGGCGCAGGGCGTCGTGGCCGTGGCGTAATCACCAGGGAACGCGAGATGGGCGTTGGTGCAGACCAGGAGTGTGGGATCGCACACTCCGGGCTCAGCCACATCGCCAGCGGCATCGCAGGGCCCGACGTAGGACGCCGAACCGGCCGAGTCACCGTACTGGGTCGAGCTGATGCGCTGCTGCCACACGGTCTGGCCGTCGCCGTTGAGGACCTCGAGGTCCCAGACCACGTCGGCCACGCCCTGGAGGTTCAAGGCGGCCACGTTGAGATCGATGCCAGCGGTGAAGTCACGATCGCCCGGGGAATTCCCCGCGTCCGCACACCCGGCGAGCAGTGAGCCCGCGGCCACCACACTCAGAAACTTCCTCATGTTGAGTCCTCTCCCCAAGGGAGCCACTTCACCCGCCCGGCTCGTGGTCCCTTCGTCTTGCTGGGTCATGTTGCCTGAAGCTCACTGCGGGACGCGACGGAATCGCTTGCAGTGCAACACCGTGATACCAGAGCGCCGTGCGACGTGTAAACCGCCTGGTTGCGAATTCTGTAAAGCGCATGAAACCCATGGGGTTTCGGCCTTTTTGCGGTCGCGGTGGGGGCGCCTTTGTAACCGTGAGAGAACGCAGGGGGATCGGGCCTCTACGGGCTGAGCTGCACTGCGCCACGCTGCGCTTCGCCGCCGGCGGGCGCGACACCGCGCCGCAGGAGGGCGCAAGGGGGCCTGTGCGGTGCGGTGCGGCGGGATCGCGCGCCGCAGGATCGGTGCCCGTCGAGGTGGGCCCGGGGACCGGCGTCGGTGGGGCGGTGATCCGTCGGCGCACTGCGAAGTCCGCGGGCGGGATCGCGCGTCGCGTGGGCCGTGGCCTCAGGTCTGCCCCCGCGGAGGTGCGGGGCGTGTCCCGGGTCGAGGATGTTGCGATGCGGCAGAGCGGTCTCGGCGGAGGGCTGTTGCGTTGCACGACGCCGCGGCCGGCTGCTACAAGAGGTCCCAGACGCGACACGCTCTATTCACGATGGTTCGGCGGCCCGACGGGGCCCTCCACGCGGGGTGATGATGATCGACAGGAAGCTGATCGCCGGCTTGGCGCTGGCCCTGGGGCTGACGGCGGGCGCCGGGTGCTCGAAGAAGGACGATGGGAAGAACCCGCCTCCTGCCACGAAGGCACCGGCTGCGCCCGATGCCGGGGCGACGAAGGCCGACGAGCACCCACCGATCGTCCAGAGGGAGATCGAGGAGCTCGGGACGAAGATCCTGAACGCCTACAAGAACAAGGATCTGGCGTCGCTGGCCGAGCTCGGGCCGGAGCGCGCCAAGGAGGTGTTGATCTTCCTCGAGCCGCGCAACCCGCACTACGAGGAGCTGCTCGGGGACAACTCCTGGCGCATGAAGGCCGTCCGCGGCTGGGACGGCAAGTTCATCAAGATGCGCATCGGGATCGGGGTCATCAAGCTCTACTTCACCGATCTCGACGACGCCACGGCGGTCGTGCTCGAGCTCGTCGAGGAGAAGAAGAAGTGGGTCTTCCACGACCTCGTCAAGGAGCCGCGCAGCACCTACGTCCCGGGCGCCGACGGCAAGACCACGCCGGCGCCGCCGCCGCGCCCGGCGGCCGATCCGCTGACCCCGCCGCCGAACCCGTTCCCGGTCCACGAGGGCCCGGCGCCCGGGGCTGACGCTCCGAAGGCCGACGAGGCCCCGAAGGCCGATGAGGCCCCGAAGGCCGATGAGGCTCCGAAGGCGGACGAGGCTCCGAAGGCCGACGAGGCTCCGAAGGCGGACGAGGCTCCGAAGGCCGACGAGGCTCCGGCGGCCGATGAGGCGCCGAAGGCCGATGAGGCTCCGGCGGCCGACGAGGCGCCGAAGGCCGACGAGGCGCCGAAGACCGAGTAGACCGGGCGAGGCGTCGCTGCAGTGCAGCACGCCACAGCGATGACGCAGGAAGGCCGCGGCGGTGACGCTGCGGCCTTCGTGTATGCGCCCGCGAGCGACGGTCCGAGCACGCCACGCGAGCGCGTCGCGACTGGCGCGCGGCTTGACAGTGGTCGACGCACGTCGCTAGGGTCCGCGCCCCGCGAACCGACGTCCTACGGGGGGGAGCCGTGACGAAGCACCCGGAGCGCCGCAGAGCGACACGTTGTCCCGTCGACTTCTTCGTGCAGGAGACCCGGGGCGACCGCACGTGGCTGCATCCCGCGCTCGATCTGAGCGTCGACGGGATCTACCTGCTCGTGGGCGACGACGAGCGCGCGATCGACAGCCAGCAGCGGATGGTGCTCGACTTCACGCTGCCGAGCGGTGTGCCGGTGCGGGTGGTGGGGCACGTGGCGTACGTGGACGATCGTGACGGGCAGCGCGGCCTGGCGATCACCTTCACCGACGTGGACGACGACGCGCGCCTCGCGATCGCGCGGTACCTGGACGCGATCGAGCACGCGCAGCGCCGGGTCCGGTCGATCGGCTGATCACGCGCGCCGACGGGAGCGCCGGCGACCGTTTGACGCACCTGCGAGAGGCGGGCAGGTTGTGGCGCGCGTCCGTGTCTCGGGCGCGATCCCCCTGACCCAACCCAGCGGAATCATGCGCCGTGCAGCCCACGTCGCACGAGGCCGTGCGCGGGTCCTCCTCACTCGGGGCCTTGGGTCCGTCGGAGCGCCGATGAAGATCCAGAATCTGTTCCTGCTGCCGGTCGTGGGCTGGCTGATGCTGTCGAGCGTGGCCGCACACGCGGCGGACCCCGCGGAGTGCAAGAAGATCCAGGACCAGCTGACCTCGCAGCCGGGCCACATGCACACGCAGATGCGCATCGACGATGGCTACGCGAAGGGCTGCCCGGCGCTCGATCAGGCGTTCTGGAAGAAGTACACGCCGTCGAGCGCCAAGAAGGGGTGCGACGAGCTGAAGCGCCAGCTGACGACGCAGCCGGGCCACATG
>SBGO01000206.1 GCA_006226565.1 Deltaproteobacteria bacterium
CGCCGAAGCGGGCGGCGGTCCAGGCGCCGCGGAGGGCGACCGGCCAGTAGCCGAGGTCGAGGGCCTCGGCGCCGATGACGGCGGCGCCCTCGAGGGTGGCGAGCTCGTCGTCGAGGCGCGCGAGCGGGCCCTTGCCCTGGAGGCCGAAGAGCCCGACGAGGTGGCCGGTGGCCCAGTGACCGCGCCAGATCTCGCGGAGGAGGTCCTCGTCGGCGGGCGTGAGCTGGTCGCGGGCGCGGAGGAGGCGCGGGCCGTGGTCGTGGAGCAGGGCGCGGACGTGGGCGCCCTCGCGGGCCCAGGCGTCGGGCAGGTCGCCGGCGAAGAGCGCGGTCAGGGGCGCGAGGTCGGCGAGGACGTCACGGGGGAGGCGCTCGGCGTCCTCGAAGAGGCTCCGCCAGAGGGCATCCACGCGGCCGGTGTCGCCCGCGGTCCGATCGAAGACCGCGGTGAGCTGCCGCAGCGCGTCGTGGCGGTCGCCGGCGAGGCCAAGGGCCGAGAAGGGGACGACGGGGGTGTCGTCGGCGCTCATCCCGGGGCCGAGGCAGGTCACGAAGGCGCCGTCCCGGGCGACGACGAGGTAGGCGGGCGCCGGGCCGCCGGCGAGCGCGACGGCGACGCGCTCGGCGTCGGGGGCGTCGGCGTCGTCGAGGAGCAGGCGCACGAGCTCGGGCTGGCGGTAGAGGCCGAGGGCGAGCTCGGTCTCGCGCCAGCCGAGGCGGTCGAGACGTTCGAGGAAGTGGCGGTCGTCCATCGCGGCGGACAGTACCAACGGCCGCAGAGAGGGGGAAGCGATCGTGTCGCCCACGGTCCGTGTCGGGGGACAGCCCACCTCGGTGTGCGGGCCATCCAGCGGGCGGGACGCCCGCAGTCCGTGGTGCGGCCCTCTCGCGCGCAGGGTGTATAGCCGGTATGCACCCTGCATCGTTGCGTGACATCGACGACGGGTGTGGCGGGGACGGCCCGCGGGGGGCGAAGGCGCGTCGAGCTCCGTCCGAGCACGATCTGCGCCGCTCGCGCGGAGTTGGCATCCCTGTTGCTCTAGGAGCCTGCAGCCACCCGACACCGGAGACCCTCGATGCGCCTCATCCCCGCCCTCTCCCTCCTCATGACGACGAGCCTCTTCGGCGCGCTCGCGGCCTGCGGCGACTTCGACAACGGCAGCGGCGCCTACGCGCCCTACTACCAGGACATGGAGCAGGAGCCGGTCGCCGGCGACAAGTTCGAGGCGGTCGGGACGAACCCCTTCGTCGTCGCCGAGCACGACCCGTTCTCGACCTTCGCGACCGACGTCGACACCGCCAGCTACGACATCTTCCGCCGCGACATCGAGGAGCAGGACCGGCTGCCGGATCCGGCCAGCGTCCGCCTCGAGGAGTTCGTCAACGCCTTCGACTACGACTACCCGTCGCCGTCGGCCAGCGCCGAGCACCCCTTCGCCATCGCCCTCGACGCCGCCCCGCTCCCGAGCGGCGAGACGGTGCTCTTCCGGGTCGGGCTGCGCGCCCGTGACCTCTCCCCCGAGGAGCGCCCCGCGGCGAACCTGGTCTTCCTCGTCGACGTGTCGGGCAGCATGAGCGCCAGCAACAAGCTGCCGCTCGTGAAGGTCGTCCTGCGCGAGCTCGTGACGACCCTGCGCCCGACCGACCGCATCGCCATCGTCACCTACGCCTCGGGCGAGCGCACGCTGCTCGAGTCGACGCCGGTCAGCGAGGCCTCGACCATCCTGCACGCCATCGACGGGCTCGACGCCGGCGGCAGCACCGCCGGGCACGCCGGCCTCGCGCGCGCCTACCAGGAGGCGGAGAGCGCCTTCATCGAGGGCGGCGTCAACCACGTCGTGCTGTGCACCGACGGCGACTTCAACGTCGGCATCACCTCGACCGAGGCCCTCGTGTCCTTCATCGAGGAGAAGCGCGAGAGCGGCGTGACCCTGACGGCGCTCGGCTTCGGCTACGGCAACCTCAACGACGCCATGATGGAGAAGGTCACCAACGCCGGCAACGGCTCCTACGCTGTCATCACCAACGAGGACCACGCCATCCAGTACGCCAACCAGGACCTCTGGCGGACCATCTTCCTCGTGGCGCGCGACACCAAGATCCAGGTCGTCTTCAACCCCGACCACGTCCGCGCCTACCGCCTCCTCGGCTACGAGAACCGCGCCCTGGCCGACGACCAGTTCAACGACGACCGCGTCGACGCGGGCGAGGTCGGCGCCGGCCACACCGTGACCGCCCTCTACGAGCTGGTGCTGGACGACGGCGCGATCCCGACCGTCTCCGAGGGCCCCGAGCTCGACGATGGCGCGGCCTGGGACGGCGAGGCCGTCGCCCTCGACGCCGCCGCCCTGGCCGAGGTGCGGGTCCGCTACAAGGGCGCCGACCCGCACGACGCGAGCCCGGCGCGCGAGCTCCGCGTCGAGCTCCCGCGGGCCGACGTCGGGGCGAGCTGGGAGGCCGCCGACCTCGACACGCGCTTCGCCACGGCGGTCGCGATGTTCGCCGAGATCCTCAAGGACAGCCCCTTCGCGTCGCGCTACCTCCTGGCCGACATCGCCGCGGAGCTCGAGGCCACGGCCGGCGACGGCAGCGACCGCTACGAGCTGCTGACCGCCTTCGAGCGCGCCCGCCAGCTCCTCGCCGAGGCCGCGACCGCCGAGCTGTAGGCCTCCGGGACGTCGACATGACGGCGCCGGCGGTCCCGAGACCGCCGGCGCCGTCGTTCGTTCGGGGGGGGCGAGCTGCGGCTCACTCGGTGGCGAAGACCTCGGAGAGCGCCTGGTGCTGGGCCGGCGTCAGCTTGTTGATGTCCTGGGACAGGCGCTCGAGGCGGCCCACGCGGGTCATCATGTACTCCTGGAAGCCCTCGGGCTGCTCCTGCATCCGCGACATCAGCGCCTTCCCCTCGGCGAGGACCGCGGCGACCGTGGTCTTGTGGAGCTGGAGGGTCTTCAGCAGCGCGGCCTTGGCGTCCTGGACGTGCTCCTTGTGGGGGGCGACCGTCTCGACGGCCGCGGCGAGCAGGTCGAGGAGGCGGTCGAAGCGGGCGCTGTCGGCCTTGCTCCACGGGTTGACCGGCGGGCGCGGCGCCGGATCCGGGCGGACGACGTCGGCGGTGCGCGGC
>SBGO01000506.1 GCA_006226565.1 Deltaproteobacteria bacterium
CACCTCCGGCGCGGTCGGCGCCTGGTTCGCGGCCACGGTGTCCACCGGCGCGGTGGTGTCGGGCGCGACGTCGGCGACCGCCGCGGTGTCGTCCTCGGGCGGGGCCGGGTCCGGCTCGCAGGCGGCGGCCCCGAGCGTCAGGAGGCCGATCGCGAGCCATCGCATGTGCACTGCAGCGTTCCTCACTATCGCACCGCAAAACCGTAGAGCGCCGGGGTGGCGGCGCCGATGTAGGAGGTGCACACGGGGGTGTAGGCGGCGTCGCGCCACACCTCCTTGCCGTAGTAGTAGCCGCTGCCGCAGACCTCACCGCCGCCGCAGTCGACCCAGCCCTCGATGTAGCCGGAGTCGGTGTCGCAGACCCACTGGCTGTTCGAGGTGCTGGTGAAGCAGACGGGGATGTTGGTCGCCGAGCAGCCGTTCCCGTAGTACCCGGCGCGCAGGTGGAAGCCGGTGCCGAGGTCGAAGAGCATGGCCGGGAAGCCCGTGCTGGAGGTGTAGGTGGTGCCGCCCCAGGTCAGGGTGCTGCCGGCGGTCTTCGAGACCCGGGTCCCGAGGGTGAAGTTGTCGATCCGCACCTCGCTGAAGGTGAGGCCGGTCAGGTCGACGCCGTAGGCGGTGCCGGGGACCGGCGCGTCCGCCGCCCCGAAGGTCGTGTAGCCGGCGACCCGGGCGCGGCTGTCGCTCGAGGTGTCGCTGTCGACGATGAGGCCGTAGGTCCAGCCGGCGTCGCCCGGCGTCATGTCGCAGTAGACGAGGAAGGCCCCGTTGCCGTCGGGATCGATGAGGTAGACGCCGCTGTCGGCGAGGGGCTGGTTGGCGTGGATGTCGGCGCAGCTCGTGCCGTCGGCCGCCGGGCGCAGCATGATGACGTTCTCGGGCGCAAACGAGGTGTACGCGCCGAGCAGCTGGGGCCGCGCGGTGGAGGTGTTGGTCCAGCCGAAGAGGCCGCTGTCCGACACGCAGTTCGAGTAGTTGTGGTAGTTGAAGATGGTGGAGCCGCGGTTGATGTTGCAGTTCGTGGTGCCGCCCCCGGGCTGCTGATAGCCGTCGAAGAGGGGTGCCGCGCCGCCGTACTGGGCCCACGGGTAGGACGAGGAGCAGGGCGTCCCGACGAGGTTGCTGCAGGTGCCGATGGACGCGCTGTTCGTCGCGACGTCGTAGGTGAACGAGCCGTAGGTCAGCTGCCGGGTGACGGCGCCGACGGCGTCGCGGCTGAGCTGCATCACGGTGGCGCCGCCCGCCGTCAGCGCGGCGAAGGCGTCGAGCGAGACGTAGTAGCTGTCGCCGTCGATCCAGGAGTGGGCCGCCCACTGGGCCCAGCTGCCCGAGGTCCCGGTCCCGATGGTCGGGGGCGGGTTCGTGTAGCTCACGTCGAAGGCGCGCGCGATGACCGTCCAGCCGCCGCCGGCCGTCGTCATGTCGCACCAAACCGCGATCGCGGTGAGCGGGCCGGCGCCGTCGGGGTCGATGACCTGATAGCCGTCGGCGGTGACGCCGCTCCGGTAGAGCTGGTCGCACGAGGTGACGTCGCAGGTGGACGAGCCGACCGTGCAGTCCACGGCCGGCGGGAGCGCGGGCGCCGAGCTGTAGGCGAAGGCCAGCGCGCCCGTGGTGTACGCGGTGGCGACCCCGGCCTCGACGCCCTCGCCGTTGATCGGGTGGTGGGCGCAGGCCGTGACCCCGCCGGCGCCGGTCAGCGGCACGTCCCAGACGATGTAGGGCCAGGTGCTCCCGGCGGGGGTCGCGCCCCCGTCGAAGATCCCGCTGGTCGCGGTCGCCTGGGTCGTGAGCGTGCAGTTGGCCGCGGTCGGCGCGATCCCCAGCAGCACGTTCCAGTAGCGCTTGTTGTAGCCGAGCTGCTCCTCGCCGGCGTAGACGGCCGCCCCGAAGAGGAGGCCGTCGGTCCCGCTGATGCCGGCCCCGAAGCTCAGGTTGCCCGGGCCGGCCGACGGGTCGACCACCGCCGTCCCGCCGTCGCAGCTCACCGTCAGCGCGTCGCGGTAGATGGTCGTCTCGACGGTCCCGAGCCCGCCCGTGCAGGCGAGGCCCACGACCGCCGTCCGCGCCCGCGCCCCGCTCGCGTCGTGGAGCAGGAGCAGCGGATCGCCCGCCTCGTCCACGCAGTCGAGCTTGGCCGAGCAGAAGATGTCGTCGAAGCTCACCGCCACGTCGAAGAAGCCCTGCGTCGCGGCGCGCACGACCGTCACGTCGAAGGTCACCGCGACGTCGGCGCCCTCCACGCAGGTGAAGTCCCGCGACAGCGCCCCCGGGTCGTCCCAGGACGCGGGATCGATAAGGGAGGCGCCGGGCCCGCGCAGCTCGTCGATGGTCAGGGTCACGGTGTTGTCGTTGTCGTCGGCGTCGCACGGCGCCACGTAGGACAGCGAGCCGTCCCCCGCGCCGTAGCGCGTCGACGTGAGCGTCCGGGTCATCACCACGCCGCCGCTCGCGTTCTCCACGGTCAGCGTGTACGTCGCGTCGGTCAGCCCCGGCAGCGTCAACGGCGCGACCGTCACCGTCACCCCCGGCCCGGCGGGGGGCGCGTCCAGGGCGCACGCGGCCAGCGATGACGCGGCGATGACCCCGACGATGCCGAGCGGTCTGAACATGGGGCGGGTCCTCTTGGGGAGTGTCGTGGGCGTGTTCGGACCCTCGGATGCTAGCACCGGCGCGTGCGGCGGGACAATCTTGGCGCACCGCAGCACGCCCGCCCCACGTAACGCTGGGACCGCGGTCCGAGACGCCTCGGCCGCCCCTCGCCGCACCGCGTCAGGCCGGGGTGAGAGGCCCGCAGGGGGCCGATCGTCGGCGCCTGTGGGCGGAGACCCACTCCACGGGCCAACCGGGCGATATGGCCCGGTCGCAGGCCGCACGACGTCGATGGGATCGACGTCCTCGAAGGGCATGGCCCTTGCAGCGCCGTTCTCAACGAGACGACAGCGAGGTGGACCATGGAGCACGAGACGCGAGCGCGCTCGGTCCGTTCGTCGCGCTTGGCGCCGGCCCGCACGCGGGGACCGGGTCGCGCCACGGGTGACGGATCGAATCAGGCGGTCGCGGTCGTGGCGGCAGGGGGCGCCCACGAGCGGTCCACCTCGAGGCGGCGGGCCTAGCGC
>SBGO01000154.1 GCA_006226565.1 Deltaproteobacteria bacterium
ACCGCCGCCGCCACCGCCGCCACCGCCGCCCTCGCGCTCGTGAGCCTCGTTGACGCGGACCCGACGCCCATCGACCGGCTGCCCGTCCATGCCCTGAACGGCCTGGTCGGCTGCGGAATCATCGTCAAAGGTCACGAAGCCGAAGCCGCGTGAGCGGCCGGACTCGCGATCGAGGATGACCCGCGCTTCGGTCACCTCGCCGAACTGGGCGAACGCAGCCCGCAGGCTGTCGTCCGTGGTGTCCCAGCTCAGACCACCGACGAACAACTTCTTCGACATAGGAAAGACTCCACCCTCCGTGCCCCGAGGGCACGCTCCGTCACGGACCTACCGGTCCGCTTCCACCACTCCTTCCATCGCACCCGACTCATCTTTCGCCCGTACCACCGCCGCGTGACGCTGCGTGATGGGCACACGTCAGGCTCCGATCGATGCGGCGGCGACTGCGCGCGCCGCGAAACAACGCAATGATAGCGGGCGCTCTGGCCGTGTCCAGCGAGGGGCCCGACGCAACCGCCGGATCGCGCGCGAGGCGACGGCGACCGGCCACGCGGCCCACGCCGCCCGGCGGTCCCCGCGCACCTGGGCGTCGCGCCCCCGCGAACCGACCCCGATGCAGAAAACGTTGCCCCCGTCTGCGTCTCCGCGTGTCGGAAGCGACGTCCACACGCACCCACGAGGTGGGTGGGTGCGCTTGCAAGCCGCCGGGGCTTGAAATACGGTCCCGACAATCAGGGCGACAGCCCGAAATTCCGGAGGGAGATCATGTCTGAAGCCAAGCCTGCCGGCGCCTTGATGACCGGCGCTATCGGTAGTTTCCTGATCGCCGCGGCGATTCTTCTCATGTTCGTCTTGGGCGTCAGCTTCGGCGGCGGCGCGATGGGTCGCGGCAGCGCTGGCGGCGGCATCATCGTCGGCCTGTTCCTGCTCGCGGGCGGCATCATGTCGGCCCTCGGCTGGTTCGGCCTCGGGAAGCTCTACGGGGGGCTCAACTCGCTCGCCGGCATCTTCTCCATCCTGATCGCGGTCACGATCCTGCTCGTCGTCCTCGGCGGCGTCATGATGAGCGTCGGCATGCTGCAGGCCGGCATGTACGGCATCCTCTTCTCGATCCCGCTCACCGCCCTCCTCGGCGGCCTCGGGCTCATGGGGAGCGCCAGCAAGGCCGGCAACGCCGGTCTCTTCCAGGCCGGCGGCATCGTGCTGCTCGTCGTGGGCATCGCGGGCGCCCTGATCGCCGTCTTCGCCCTCGGCCAGATGGGCGTCGGCGCCCTCGGCGAGATCCTCGGCTACGTCTACATCTTCGGCGGCATCGCCGGCTTCGCCCTCGCGGGCGTCGCGATGATGGGCGCGCGCAACTGACGTTCGCGTCGGATGTGAGCCGCGAACGCCCGCCTCGTGCGGGCGTTCGTCTTTTCGGGGGGCGCCTACGGGCGCCCTCGCCTTTTCTGGGCGGCGCGGAGCGTCAGCCGAGGGCGTCGAGGGACCGCTGGAGGACCCAGAAGGCGCCGAGGCAGCCGATCACGTAGGCGGCGCCGAGCGCGAGGCTCACCCGCGGCGCCCGCGCCAGGCGGAGCAGGACGAAGCCGGCGGCCAGGGCGACGGCGACGACGGCGAGCTGACCGAGCTCGACGCCGACGTTGAAGCCGAGGAGCGCGAGGGGAACCTGATCCGCGGGGAGCCCGGCGTCCCCCAGGGCGCCGGCGAAGCCGAGGCCGTGGAGGAGCCCGAAGGCGCCCGAGACGAGCCACGGGCGGCGCGAGAGGACCCCGCCGGCGGGCGCGGCGTCGGCGCCGACGCCGAGGAAGCGCGCGCGCTCCTGGTGGACGATCTCGAGGGCGACGAGCACGAGGCTGAGCGCGATGCCGACCTCGACCGGGGCCGACGGGACGTCGAGCAGGCCGAGGACCGCGAGGCCCAGGGTCGCGCTGTGGCCGACGGTGAAGGCGGTGACCGCCCAGACGAGGCGCCGGCCGCGGACGAGCACCACCAGCCCGAGCACGAAGAGGACGTGGTCGAAGCCGGTCCACAGGTGGAAGATGCCGAGGACGCCGTAGCGCGTAAGGGTCGCGGTCTTCGGCTGGGCGCCGGGGACGGTCCAGCGCGGGTGACCGGCGTCGATGACGCCGGAGGCCGAGTGGCCGTCCCGAAAGCGCGCCGAGACCAGCACCGGCGTCGGGGCGCGGCCGATCCGGGCGACCCCGACGGTCGCCCCGGCGAGCCCTGCCGGGCAGGCGAGGCGCTGGGTACGGACGATCGCGCCGTCGGCGACGTGCTCGGTGCCTGCGTCCGCGGCCGAGCAGCCCTCCGGCACCTCGGGCGCGAGCCGCACGCCGGGCAGCGCGACGGCCGGCGTCCGCCAGACCAGGCTCACCCCGTCCGCGTCCTCGGTCAGCGCCAGCGAGCTCGGCGAAAGCGGGTGCGCCTGCGTGGGGGTGGGGGTGAGGGTGAGGGCAAGCGCGAGGGCGAGCACGCGCGCAGCCGTGCCCCCCGGAAAGTGTGATGCAATGGGGTCTGACCCCATGTTCTCACATTTTTTCATCGCGCGCCCGCCCGCTCGATGACGACCTCGCGGGCCTCGCGGAGCTTGGCGAGCTGGGCGGCGCGCGCCTCCTCCCGATGGGCGGCGCGCCAGTCCCCGCGGACCGCGGCGCGGACGTCGTCGAGGCGCGGCTCGCGCGCCGGCACCTGCGTGATGACGCGCACCAGGTGGAGCCCGTAGGACGAGCTGAAGGGGCCGCTCCACGCGCCGGGCGGCGCCGCCTCGATCGCGGCCGCGAAGCCGTCCCCGTAGGTCTTGTCGAGGTCGGGCACGTTCGCCGACTCCACCCCGCGCGCCACCAGCAGCGGGTCCCCCATGCGCACCGCCTCCTGCGGGCTCGGGTCCTCGGCGCGGAGCCGCACGAGCAACGCCGCGGCGTCCGCCTCGAGCCGCTCCCCGCGCCGATCCCGGCTCAGGAAGACCTGGGCGAAGCGGACCCGCGCCGGGCGGGCGTAGCGCTCACGGTGGGCCGCCAGCCACGCCGCCTGCTCCGCCTCCGTCGGGTCACGGAGCGCTCGGCGATCGACCTCGCGCAGCGCGCGCTCGGCCAGCCGCCGCCTCACGA
>SBGO01000177.1 GCA_006226565.1 Deltaproteobacteria bacterium
GTCGCGCCGGTCGCCCGACCCGCCCCGGCCGAGCCCGCGCCGGCCGCGCGCCCGCGCCGGGTGACGGCGGACAACCCCTACCTCCACAAGGTGGACGAGGCGATCCGCGACGCGCGCGTCCGCGCCGCGATCCGCGCGGTGCAGCCCGCGGCGGTCAAGCTCGGCGGAGGCAGCGGCGTGAACCTGGCCCCGGAGGGGCTGATCCTCACCAACGCCCACGTGGCCAAGCGGGTCGGCGCCCGCTACGCGGTGCTCTTCCCGGACGGACGCAGCTTCTCCGGGCACACCATCGCGGTCGACGACACCCTCGACCTGGCGCTCCTGAGCCTCGCGGACGCCGCGGACCTGCCCATCGCCCCGGTCGCGAAGCGGGCCCCGCGGGTCGGGGACTTCGTCGCGGCCATCGGCCAGCCCGGGACCTCCACGCCCGACGGCGCACCCACCGGCTACGAGCGCTGGCACGTGTCGACGGGCGAGATCCGCGGGTTCCTCGACGACCCGCTCGGGGACCAGTCGCTCGGCCGCACCAAGCACGACGCGTGGACCTACTGGGGCCACTCGGGGAGCCCGCTCTTCAACCGCTCCGGGGCCATCGTCGCGCTCCACAACAGCTGGGACTCGACCACCGCGATGCGCCACGCCGTGACCTGGCAGGCCGTCGTCCACTTCCTCGAGGAGCATGACGCCCACTACGTCTCGCGCTGATGAAAGTGTGAAGTGATGGGGTCAGACCCCAAGACTTCACACTTTCTCCGACGCCCCCCGCGAAAGTGTGAAGAAGTGGGGTCAGACCCCGAGACTTCACACTTTCTCCGGGGCGCGGGATTTCACCTCGACAAGGGCGGCGCCCCGACGTTGACTACCGCCATGACGGACACGCACGAGACCTGGAGCTGGGGGGAGCTCTTCGAGATCGACCTCCCCCTCGACTGGGAGGTCCGCGACCTCGAGGACGCCGTGGAGATCTGCCCGGTCAGCGGCGTCGGCGGCGTCCAGCTCGCTACCCTCGACGCCCCCACGGACGAGGCGCCGAGCGCGGCCGTGGTCGGGCTCATCGAGCGCTTCGCGGCGACGCGCGGGGCGGCCGGACCGATCCCGGCCGACGTCGAGCAGGACGGCGCCGGGATCACCCGCGCCCGCGCCCGCTTCGACGCCGACGACGGGCGCTGGGTCGCGTGCGCGGCGACCTGGAGCCACCACGTCGTCCTGCTGACCGCCTTCGCCCGCGCCGAGGACGCCCGCATGCTCCTCGTCGCCGAGGGGCTCTTCGACGGCCTCCGCCCCGTCGACATGCCCCACGCCCGCGAGCTCCCGCCCGACGCGCCCGGCGACTTCTGACGCGCATCCCGCACCGCGGGATGCATTTTTTGACCCTTCGCACCGCACCACCTGATAGGTTCATCGCCCGCGGTCGCGCCCCTGCCCGGTGCACCGCAGCACGCTCGGTCGGAGGGCGAGGATGCGCAGGTTCCAGGTGAAGTCGGTGGTGGCGCTCGCGATGACGGTCGCGGCGCTGGGGGTGACGGCGTGCGGTGACGACGGGGGCTCGGCCGCCGACGTCATGGACGACACGAGCGCGACGTCGGGGGACACGAGCGCCAGCGACGCCCTCGCCGAGGACAGCTTCGCGCCCGCGGACACGGCGGTCGCGGCGGACACCGCGGTCGCAGCGGACACCGCGGTCGCGACCGACACCGCGGTCGCGACCGACACCGCGGTCGCGACCGACACCGCGACGCCGCAGGACACGGCGACCACGGACACCGAGCCCGGGCCGGCGCCGGTCGTCGCGCCGGGCTGCATCGACGGCCAGTACGACGAGACGCTCCCCGACGACACGGCGTCCGTCACCGCCCTGGCCAACGCCTACAGCGCGGCCAGCTACACGACGTTCATCGACCAGGTGCTCGCCACGCGCTACCCGGTCGGCCAGTACCTCGTCGCCCGCGGCGTCGCCGAGTACACGCAGCAGAGCTGCGTCGCGATCTTCGCCCAGGGGTCGACCGGCACGGCGAAGCAGCTCCTGGGCCAGCTCTCGACCATCGTCCACGAGTGCGGCCACTTCCTCGACGGGGCCCGCGGCACCTTCAGCGGCAACACCTACGTCTTCCGGCCCGACCTCGCCATCACCTGCGACGGCGGCGACTCGCGCGACCGCTTCGGCAACACCTTCGCCCGCAGCGAGATCACGAAGGACGAGTACGACGCGCTCTGGCCCAACGACTTCTACAAGGACACCTACCTCGTGGGGGCGGGCAGCGAGCAAGGCTTCAACATGGTCGCCGAGGAGGCGGTCCAGTACGTCAACTCGCTCGCGACCGACTGGGCCTTCCGCGACAACCTCGGCTCCGGCGTGTCGATCTCGGCGCGCGACGGCATCCTCACCTTCCTCTTCTACATCGAGCGCTACCTCCGCTGGGCCCGGCTCAACGACGCGCAGGCGCACCAGTTCCTCCTGAGCACGCCGTGCTGGCGCCGGGTGATCCTCACGATCTGGGGCCGCGCCTGGCTCTACATCGACGAGAGCGAGGGGATCTCGAGCCTCGGCATCGACGACGCCGAGCTCCTCGACCTCGTGCTGCGCCCCGAGCTGCTCGAGGAGATCGACCGCGTGCGGGCCGCCGAGGGCTGCCCCTGAGCCGCTCCTTCGCGGCGCGTCTCCGAGACTCAAGTTGCACGGGTGGCATGGACGCGGCGCGCGTCCTGACCGAAGATCGCCCCCACTCCGCCCGCCGAAGGAGCCCCGGATGATGCGCGTCGCTCTCGCAGCCCTGACCTTGCTCGCCCTGACGTCGGTCGCCCAGGCCGACGTCCCGCCGCCGCCCGGCTACGTGGAGCAGTGCACCGTGGCGAAGCAGAAGAAGGCCGGCGAGGAGTGCGTGAGCTGCGGCGACGCCTACTTCCGCGAGCCCGACGCCTGCGAGAAGAAGCTCGCCCCCGCGGGCTACGAGAAGCGCTGCCGCACGCGCGGCGCCTCGACCTGGGACGAGGTCTGGTGCCGCAAGAAGGGCGCCGCGCCCGCCCCGAAGCCGGTCCCGACGCCCGCGCCGACCCCCGACGAGGTCGCCCCGACGCCGCCGACGCCCGCGCCGCCGGTCGACGACG
>SBGO01000264.1 GCA_006226565.1 Deltaproteobacteria bacterium
GTCGCCGAGCGCGACGGTGGCGAGCGCGGGGGCGCCGGCCGCGGGGGGCGGCGCCAGCCGGTGGTCGTGGGCGTGGGAGGCGGCCTGACCGCAGCCACAGGTCTCACACATCACTGCACCTCCAGAGACGCGATGACGAGGTCGCGGCCGCCGAGGACCTCGACGGCGCCGGACTGACAGGCCCCACAGGCCAGGATCGGGTCCCAGGTCCGCGCCTCGGCCCCGCACGCCGCGCAGCGGAGCGTGAGCGGCTCGGGGACGACCTCCAGGCGCGCCCCGGCCAGGGGCGTGTCGCGGACGGCCAGCGGGAAGCAGATCTCGAGCGCGTCGCGGTCCGCGCACGAGAGCACGCCGAGCAGGAGGCGCACCGAGAGGACCCGGCTCGCGCCCTCGCGGGCCAGGACCCGGGTCGCCTCGTCGACGACCGCCCCCACCAGGCTCAGCTCGTGCACGACGCGCCCCTCCCCTCAGCAGATCCGCGGCAGGAGCTCGCCCAGCGGGACGTCGACGATGCGCCGCCCCCCGGCGAGGGTCGCGAGGGTGACGCTCGCCGGCTCGGCCACGACCTCGCCGACGTCCATGGCGCCGTGCCCCTCGGGGAGCGCGCGCCAGGCGTGGAGCACCTCCGGGGCGACCTCGGGCGAGCAGACGGCCATCACGCGCCCCTCGCTCGCGACGTGGAGCAGATCCACGCCGAGGAGCTCGGCCACGGCGCGGGCGGGGGCCGAGAACGGCAGGTGTCCCTCGTCGAGGCGGACGCCGACGGCGAGGCCGTCCACGATCTCGTCGAGCACCGCCGCCAGCCCGCCGCGGGTCGGGTCGCGCATGAAGCGGATCCCGTCGCCGCAGGCCGCCGCCGCCATCACGAGGCGGTGGACCGGCCCGGTGTCGCTGCGCGGGGCGTTCGCGAGCTCGAAGCCCTCGCGGGCGCACATCACGGCCATCCCGTGGTCGCCGAGGGTCCCGCTGACGAGCACCCGGTCGCCGACCGCGAGGCGGCGCCGGTCGAGGGCGAGCGTCGGCAGCACCGCGCCCACGCCGGCGGTGTTCAGGTACATCCCGTCGCACTGCCCGCGCGGGACGACCTTGGTGTCGCCGGTGACGATCTGCACGTCGCAGGCGCGCGCCGCCGCCGCGACGGCGTCGAGCACCCGGCGCAGGAGCTCGAGCGGGAGCCCCTCCTCGAGGATGAGCCCGAGGGAGAGCCAGAGCGGCCGGCCGCCCGCCACGGCGACGTCGTTGACGGTGCCGTGGACCGCGAGGTGGCCGATGTTGCCGCCCGGGAACTCGAGCGGCTGGACGACGAAGCTGTCGGTCGAGAAGACGAGGCCGGTGCAGGGGGCCGAGAGGGTCGCCGCGTCCGGGAGCCCCTCGAGGGGGCCCGAGGCGAAGCGGTGCGCGATCTCGTGCTCGATGAGGTGGCGTGAGGCCCGCCCTCCCCCGCCGTGGGCCAAGGTGATGCGGCTCATTGCGTGCTCCTCCGGTAGCGCCACGCCGCGGCGCAGCTGCCCTCAGAGCTGACCATGCACGGGCCGAAAGGTCGATCCGGCGTGCACGGCGCGCCGAAGAGCCGGCAGCCCTCCGGGTCGATGACCCCCTTGAGCACGTCGCCGCAGCGGCACGCGGGGTTCACGCGCCCCGGGGTCACGGGGAGCTCGAAGCGGAGGCTCGCGTCGAGGTCCGACAGATCGTCCGCGAGCGCGAGGCCGCTGCCTGGGATGACGCCGAGGCCGCGCCAGGGCGCGTCGACGGTCCGGAAGACGCGGGCGATCGCGCGCTGCGCCGCGGGGTTGCCGTCCCAGCGGACGACGCGCTCGTAGCGGTTGTCGACCCGCGGCTCGCCGCGCAGGAGCTGGGTCAGGAGCGCCCGCACGCCGTCGAGGACGTCGAGGGGCTCGAAGCCGGCGACGACGCAGGCGCGACCGTGCTCTTCGGCATAGGGGAGGTAGGCCCGCGCCCCGATGATGGCGCTGACGTGGGCCGGGCAGAGGAAGCCGTCGATGGACAGCGCGGGGTCCGTCACGAGCGCGTCGAGCGCGGGCGGGACGGTCTTCGTCGCGGTCAGGAGCGTCACGTTGTCGCACCCGCGGCGGCGGATCTCGAGCGCCAGGGCGGCGAGCGGCGCGGCGGTCGTCTCGAAGCCCACCGCCAGCACCACCCAAGGGCGGCCCCGATCGGCGGCGGCCCAGTCGAGCACCTGGACGGGCGAGTAGAAGACCCGCACGTCGGCCCCGTCCGCGCGCGCGTCGGCGAGGCTCCCGCGGCTCCCGGGCACCCGCAGCATGTCGCCGAAGGTCGCGACCGCCGCCCCGCGCTCGGCGATCGCCAGCGCGGCGTCGACGTAGCCCGGATCCGTCACGCAGACCGGGCAGCCGGGCCCGCTCACGAGGCGCACGTTGGGCGGCAGGAGGTCCTTGAGCCCGTGGCGCGCGATGGCCATCGTGTGGCTCCCGCACACCTCCATCAGCTTCACCTGACGGGCCCCCAGCGCCGTCCCGAGCTCGGCGAGCTCGGCGGTGAGCGCCGCGGCGGCGCGCGGCTGCCGGAAGCCGTCGATGAGCCTCACGAGCGCCCCTCGTCCCCTCCGGGCCCGGCGACGAGGCGGACCGGAGCGCCGAGCTCGCGCTCGTAGGTCTCCGCGAGGCGGGCGAAGAGCGCCATGCGCGCCTCCGCCTCGGCGGGGTCCAGGGTCTCGATGGCGTAGCCGGCGTGGACGATGACGATGTCGCCGACCGCCGGGCCCTCGAGCAGATCGAGGCGGACCGAGCGCCGCACGCCCTCGAGCTCGACGACGCCGGAGCCGTCGGGCGCGATCTCGACCACCGTCATCGGTACCGCGAGGCACATCAGCTCGCCCTCCCCAGCTTCGCCGCGTCCACCACGGCGGCGTCCCGCGCGATGACGCGGAGCGGCACGCCCGCGTCCTCGAGGGCCCCCTGGATCATCGCCAGGAGCAGCGCGTCCTCGAAGGCCTCGCCGCAGAGGCAGACCGGCAGCGGCCCCACCTCGGCGCGGGCGGCCATCACCGTCGCCGTCGCGGCGTCGGCGAGCGCGCGGTGGAAGGCCAGCGCGAGCGCCTCGACCGGCCAC
>SBGO01000060.1 GCA_006226565.1 Deltaproteobacteria bacterium
CTCGGCAGGGCGACGAAGCTCGCGGTGGGCGCGATGGGGGCGGCCCCGGCGGCCCGCGCCCAGGCCACCTCGAGGAGGTGCCCGTGCTCCGGTGACGCGCCCGTCGCCTGGCAATCGACGACGACGACCGGCTGGTCGATGAGCCTCACCGCCGGAGGATGCCGCGATGCTGAACCGATGTCCAGCACTCGCCGTCTATCCCACCCGCCCAAGCGCGCCGCCAGGGAGCATGGGCGTCCCGCCCGCACACGGCCGTTGGAGGGACCTGGGCGCCTGGCCTGCGGAGTGGGCCCGCCATGCGGCCAGGGAGTGTGGGCGTCCCGAGGTTGTCGCAAGCGCTCGCCGACGGTGTTGCCACGAGCCCACCGCGCTCGGGACGAGCGCAGGCCGACTGGCCGGCGGACGTCCCCGTCCGCCGTGGATTCGGTCAACGCGACAGCCTCGTCCCGCCCGCACACGGCCGTTGGAGGGACCTGGGCGCCTGGTCTCCGGGGCGGAACCCCCCGCCATGCGGCCAGGGAGTGTGGGCGTCCCGCCCGCACACGGCCGTTGGAGGGACCTGGGCGCCTGGTCTCCCGGGCGGCCCCCCCCGCCACGGGGCCAGGGAGTGTGGGCGTCCCGCCCGCACACGGCCGTTGGAGGGACCTGGGCGCCTGGTCTCCCGGCCGGAAGCCCCCGCGGTCCCGGGAATCTCTCAATCCGCCGTCAGCTGGCGTGGACCGCCTCGCCCGTGTGCAGGGCGTCGCGGAGCGCGACCGACAGGGTGTAGCGCTTGTACGGCTTCATCAGGAGGCAGGCCGCGCCGAGCTCCTCGGCGGCCTGCGGCGTCATCCGCTCCGAGTAGCCGGTCGCCAGGATGATCGGCAGGTCCGGCCGCAGGCGCTTCACCTCGCGCGTCAGGTCCGCGCCGTCGAGGCCGGGCATGCTGAGGTCGCTCACCACCACGTCGAACCGTCCCGGGTCCGCCACGACCAGCGCCAGCGCCTCCCGCGGCGACGTCAGCGCCGTGACCCGGTAGCCGAGCTCCCGCAGCGACGTGCCCACCGCCTCGCAGATCGCCGCCTCGTCGTCGACGAGCAGGACCCGCCCGTCACCGCGCACGGGTGGCGGGTCGGCCTGCGCCTCCGCCGCCGCCACGCCGGACTCGTCGAGGGGCAGCAGCACGCGCATCGTCGTCCCCTCGCCCAGCGCGCTCACGATGTCGACGCGGCCGCCGTGCGCCGCCACGATCCCGTGGACGACCGCGAGCCCCATCCCGCTGCCCTGCCCGGGCGGCTTGGTCGTGAAGAACGGCTCGAAGACCCGGTCGACGATGGCGGGATCGATGCCCTCGCCGGTGTCCTGCACGCTCAACGCGCAGTAGGCGCCCGGCTCGAGGGCCGGGATCTCGTCCGCGCCCACGTCGCGCCGCTCGAGGGTCACCCGGAGCACGCCGCCGGTCCGCAGCATCGCGTGGAAGGCGTTGGTGCATAGGTTCATCACGACCTGATGGACCTGGGTCGGGTCGGCCAGCACGTAGAGCCCCGCGTCGGCGCGCACGCGCTTCTCGACGCGGATCGTCGGCGGCAGGGTCGCCTTGAGGAGCTTCACCGCCTCCTTGACGATGAGGCTCACGTCGACCGCGCGCCGCTCCTCCTTCAGCTGCCGGCTGAAGAGCATGATCTGCGCCACCAGCGCGGTCGCCCGGTCGATGCCGCGGTCCACCTCGTCGGCGTAGGCCCGCGCCCGCGAGCCCTCCGGCAGGTCCGCCACCATCAGCTCCACGTAGTTGCCGAGGTAGGTCAGGACGTTGTTGAAGTCGTGGGCGATGCCGCCGGCGAGGGTGCCGATCGACTCCATCCGCTGGTTGTAGCGGAGCACCTCCTCGAGGTGGTGGTTCTCCTTGGTCTGCTCGACGAGGGCCGCCGCCAGCTCGTTGGTCTTCTCGGCCACGTCGCGGAAGTCCACGGCCAGCTCGTCGGCGTCGAGGCGCTGGTGCTCGCGCCCGCCGAGGACCTCGTCGA
The DNA here is from genome assembly GCA_006226565.1 of Deltaproteobacteria bacterium. Classification (GTDB taxonomy): domain Bacteria; phylum Myxococcota_A; class UBA9042; order PHBI01; family PHBI01; genus PHBI01. The sequence goes on from SBGO01000060.1 coordinate 2,004, forward strand.
TGCGCGTGCCGAGGGCCGACACCACGCGCGCGATGCCGCGGCTCGAGACCATGGACACGCCCGACGTGAGCAGCAGCAGGAGCAGCAGCGAGATCCCGATGGTGACGCTGATCTCGGTGTCGAGCGCGTCGCCGATGAGCGCGCTGATCTCGGCCTCGTCGACCTCGGTGACGATGGCCCAGCGCACGCCGCCGAACTCCACCGGCGCGTAGGCGCCGAGCACCGTCCGCCCGTCGAAGCTGGTGAGCGAGCGCACCCCCACCTGCCCGGCGAGCGCCGCGCGGGTGGCGGTCGTGTCGACCCCGTTGTCCGCGACCGAGCCGCGGAAGGAGGCGACCACCGAGTGCCCGCGCGGGTCGTGGGAGGTGTCGCTGCGCAGGCGCAGGTCCTCGCCGACGACGTAGGCGTCGCCGGTCGCGCCGATGCCCGAGCTGGCGCCCATGATGCGGTCGATGGCGTCGATGGAGATCTGCACCGCGACGACCCCGAGCAGCTCGCCGTTCACGACCACCGGGGCGGCGACGAACTGCGCCGGGGCGTCCCCCGAGGGGCCGTAGGGGCGCGTGTCGGACACGGCCGTCTGGCGCGCGTCCGCGGCCTTCGCGAAGGCGTCCGCGAGGCCGCTGTCGGTCCCGCGGATGCGGACGCCGAAGTCCTCCTCCTTCACCACCGTGAACAGCGTGAAGCCGTCCTCGGGGTCGATGAGGAAGAGGTCGTACAGCTCGTGCGCCTCCATGTAGCGGCGGAAGAACGGGAGCAGCCGCGCGTGGAGCGCCCGATAGGCCGGGATCGCGTCGAAGTCGCCGCGCGCGCGGGCCCGCAGGCCCAGGGCGTCGGGGCCCCCGCTGGCCGCCTCGAGGGCGCGCAGCTCGCGCAGCGCGTCCTGGGTCGTCGGGTCCGCGGCGAGCACCTCGATCTGCCGCGCCGCGCCCAAGAAGAAGTGCCGCAGCTCCGAGCCCTTGAGGTCCCGGACCGACTCGAGCTGGCGCTCGGCCTGGGCGAAGAGCTCGTCGTGGGCCGCGTCGAGGCTCAGCACCGCGACGACCATCAGCGGGATGATGCCCGAGACGAGGAAGCTCGCGAGCAGCAGGTAGCGGATGGGGACGTCGCGCAGCATCCCGCCCGCGTTGCGCCCGCTCATGGCGCGTCGACGACGAGCTTGAAGCCCACGCCCCGCACCGTCTCGATGCGCACCCGGGACGGCTCGAGCTTCTTCCGCAGGCCGTGCACCTGGAAGTCGATGCTGCGCTCGGAGACGACGCAGCTCGCCCCGTGGACGGCGGCGATGATGTCGAGGCGCCCCCGGACGCGGTTCGGGCTCGCCGCCAGGAGCGTGAGCAGGTCGAACTCGGTGCGGGTCAGGTAGAGCGCCGCCCCGTCCCGCCAGACCTCGTGCCCGTCGAGGTCGATGCGGAGGTCGCCGAGGCACATCGCCCGCGGCGCCGGCTGCGGCGCCGCCTCGGGCGCCCCGAGGAGCTTCCGGAGGCGCGCGAGGAGCACCCGCGGCCGCACCGGCTTCACCACGTAGTCGTCGGCGAAGGCGTCGAAGGCGCGCACCATGTCGTCCTCGTCGTCGCTGCCGGTCAGGACCACGATGCGCGCGCCGCGGGCCTGCTCGTCGCCGAGCCGCGCCGCCACCTCGAAGCCGTCCATCCCCGGCAGGCCGATGTCGAGCAGCACCACGTCCGGGTGGAGCTCGCGGGCCATGGCGAGGCCCTCCTCCCCGGTCTCCACGCCACACGCTTCGTACCCCGCGTTGGCGAGGATGAAACAGAGGCTGTTCCGAAGGTTCGGCTCGTCCTCGATCAGCAGCACCGAAGTCATGGCTACCCGCACAGCGCGAGGCCGGCGACGCATCCGGCCTCTGCCGCACGCGCACCCTAACAGAACCCACGCGCACGCGACCGCCTAATCTCCCCTGCGAAAGAAAACCTATCGCAACGCAAACGATGGCCTCGCCATGCGCCTCGCGCGCGGGCGTAGCGTGCCCCGCGAGGCCTCGTGCGGGGTGCGTGGGGCTCGATCGACCGCTTGCGGGAGTCGCGTGATGACCTTCGACACCGGAAACACCGGTTTCATGCTGCTGGCGACCAGCCTGGTGATGCTGATGACGCCGGGCCTGGCGTTCTTCTACGGGGGCCTGGTGGGGCGCAAGAACGTCCTCGCCATCATGATGCAGAGCTTCGTCTCGATGGGGGTGACGACGGTGCTGTGGTTCGCCGTCGGCTACTCGCTCTGCTTCAGCGGCGACGTCGGCGGCATCATCGGCAACCTCGACAAGGCCTTCCTCAGCGGCGTCGACCTGACCTCCGCCTACGGCCCCGAGGGCGCGCAGATCCCGCTCCTCGTCTTCATCGCCTACCAGATGATGTTCGCCGTCATCACGCCGGCCCTCATCACGGGCGCCTTCACCAACCGCGTCCGCTTCGGCGCCTACCTCGTCTTCCTCGTGGTCTGGCTCCTCGCCGTCTACTTCCCGCTCGTCCACATGGTCTGGGGCGGCGGCCTCCTCAGCGAGTGGGGCGTCAAGGACTTCGCGGGCGGCATCGTCGTCCACGCCAGCGCCGGCATGGCCGCGCTCGCCTCGGTCTTCTTCATCGGCAAGCGCCACGTCAAGGACGCCGGGATGCACTCCATCCCGCTCGTCGCCCTCGGCACCGGCCTCCTCTGGTTCGGCTGGTACGGCTTCAACGCCGGCTCCGAGCTGGCCGTCGACGGCGTGACCGCCCAGGCCTTCGTGAACACCGACGTGGCCGCCTCCTTCGCCGCCGTGACCTGGCTCATCATCTCCTGGGCCATGCAGAAGCGCCCGTCCTTCGTGGGCCTGCTCACCGGCGCCGTGGCCGGCCTCGCCACCATCACCCCGGCCGCCGGCTTCGTCGACGTCCCGGCCGCCGCCATCATCGGCGTCCTCGCCGGCGGCGCCTGCTACATGGCCGTCAGCCTCAAGACCCGCCTCGGCTGGGACGACGCCCTCGACGTGTGGGCCGTCCACGGCGTCGGCGGCATCCTCGGCACCATCCTCCTCGGCGTCTTCGCGGTCGAGTCGGTCGGCGGCGTCAACGGCCTCCTCGCCGGCGGCGGGCCGGCGCTCCTCGCCAAGCAGACGGTCGCGGTCCTGGCCGTGTCCGCCTACGCCTTCGCGTTCTCGTGGGTCGCGCTGTGGGCGATCAACAAGGTGACGCCGGTCCGCGTGACCGAGTCGGAGGAGAGCAACCTCGACGCCTCGCTGCACGGCGAGGTCGCCTACGACATGGGCTGAGGAGACGACCATGCGTTCGATCACCTGCCTCTCGCTCGTGGCGCTCCTGTCCCTCGGCGCGGCTTCGGCCCGCGCCGGGGAGGTCGTCGCCTCGACCACGCCCGATGAGGGCGCCGCCCTCGGCCTCGACGCCAACCTCGGCTTCGCCACCGCGTACATCTTCCGCGGGCTCAACGTCTTCCAGGAGGAGGGCCAGATGGACGCGAACATGCTGTTCGCGCCCGGCATCACCTGGGCGATCGGCGACACCGGGCTCACGGTCGGCTACCTCGGCTCGTTCCAGCTCACCGGGCACAACATCGGGGCCGTCATCGACGCCGGGCTCGGCGCCGAGCAGGATCTCTACGTGACCTGGGAGCGCGAGCTCACGCCGGAGCTGACCTTCGGGGCGGCCCTCACGGCGTACCTCTACCCGGGCGCGGATCCCGACGTCTGCGGCGCGCGAGACCCGCTCTACCTCGAGCCGGCCGCCAGCCTCAGCTACGCGACCTTCGTCGATGTCGGGCTCTGGATCGGCTACTTCTGGGGGGTCCAGGACAAGCCGGCGATCCGCGGGATCAGCTACCTCTACGTCAACCCGAGCCTCTCCAAGAGCGTCCCGCTCGGCGGCCCGGTGGCGCTGGACGTCAAGCTCGCCTACGGCTTCAAGCTCTTCCAGGAGGGCAACGACGGGATGAGCAACGTCCACGACCTCCTGCTGGCGGCGCGGCTGCCGATCTCCCTCGGCGACCGCTACACGATCACGCCCGGCCTCGCGACGGCGTGGACCAACATCGAGGGCGGCGACTTCGGCGACGGGCTCGCCGTCGTCGGCGGCCTCGACTTCAGCGCCAGCTTCTAGCGCTTCGTGTGAACGCGGGGAGGGCGTCCGGCCACGCCCTCCCCGCCGCGCGCGCACGGTGCTGCGGCACCTCTGGGGGGACCGCGGCACCGTGCCTTTTGCGACGCACCGCTCCGCACCGTGGCGTGCGGGCGTGGCCGGCCCGGTCGCCCGGATCTGATCTGCCTCGGGTACTTCGCCCCGCGCCCCTGCTATGCTCGACCGCGACTCAGGCAACATCGCGGTGAGAGGTGCGTGATGGCGGACGTCCACGGGCAGCGTGCGCTCGTGACGGGGGCCAACGGCCACGTCGGCGTGAACCTGGTGCGCGCCGCGCGCGACGCCGGCTATGCCGTCGTCGCCTTGGTGCGGCCGACCTCGGATCTGCGCGGTCTCGACGGCGTCGACGTTGAGGTCCGCCGCGGCGACATCCTCGACCCGGCCAGCCTCCGCGCGGCCGCGGAGGGCTGTGACGTCCTCTTCCACGCCGCCGCCGCCCACAAGACGTGGTCGCGCGACCCGGCGCGGGAGATCCTCGCCCCCGCCGTCGAGGGCACCCGCAACGCCGTCGAGGCCGCCGCCGCCGCCGGCGTCCGCCGGGTCGTCTACACGAGCTCCTCCAACACGATCGGCTTCTCGCGGGGCCCGACCCCGCTCAGCGAGGCCGACCACGCGGACCCGGCCGCCTACCGCGTGCCCTACGTGAAGGCGAAGATCGCGGCCGAGCGGGCCGCCTTCGAGACCGCCGCCCGCCTCGGCGTCGACCTCGTCGCCCTCAACCCGACCGGCATCATGGGGCCCGGCGACCACCGCATCACCCCCACCACCGCCCACGCCGTCGGGCTCTTCAACGGCGCCGCCCCGGTCTTCGCCGCCGGCGGCGTCAACCTCGTCGACGCGCGCGACGTCGCCCGCGCCCACGTCCTCGCCGCCGAGCGGGGCCGCCCCGGCGAGCGCTACCTCGTCGGCGGCGACAACCTCACCTGGTCCGAGGTGGCCGACCACGTCGCCGCCCTGACCGGCCGGCGGCCGAAGGTGCTGCGCCTCGGGCGGCGCCCCCTCACCGCCATCGGCGCGGTCCTCGAGCTCGCCGCGCGGGTCACCGGCAAGCCGCCCGCGCTGAGCCGCGCGGTGATCGCCGACGGCCTCGACCGGTTCATCTGGTTCGACAGCGGCAAGGCCCGGCGCGAGCTCGGCTTCGAGCCCGCCGACGGCGGCGCCGTCCTGCGCGCCACCCTGCGCTGGCTGCTCGGCACCGGCCACATCAAGGAGCAGGTCGCCCGCCGGCTCTCGGCGGAGCTCACGCCGCTGTCCCTCTGAGGCCCGCCTCAGTCGTGGTCGTCGTGGTCGTCGTGGTCGTCGTGGTCGTCGTGGTCGTCGTGGTCGTCGTCATGGGCGCTCGCCGGGCGAGCCGCGCCCGGCGCGCGGCCGAGCTGTAGCTCGGCGCCCACCACGGGCAGGACGAGCCGCCGCGTCGCGCTGTCGTAGCCGGCGCTCAGCCGCCACCCCCAGAGGCCCACGAGGACGAGGAAGACCAGCGCCACGACGGGCCGGGGAGACGCGACGGCGGCCGCCGGCTCGCCGTCCTTCTTCCCGCTGATCATGCTCAGCGCGATGTTCTCGCGGTGGCGCACGGTGTGGAGGGCGAGCCCGAGGACGTGCGCGATGACGGCCGCGAGGAAGAGGTAGGCGAAGACGCCGTGGATGTCCCCGGCGGCGCGGGTGCCGGTGACCTTCAGCACCCCCGTCACGACCAGCGCGAGCGTCGACAGGAGGATGCCCCAGATCGCCACGCTCGACCCCGGGTTGTGGCCGACGTGGCGGTCGCCGCGGCCGCCGAGCGCGCCCTTCAGGTAGCCGAGCACCGCCCGCGGGCCGAAGAGGAAGCTGCCGAAGCGCGCGTAGCGGGTCCCCGCGAAGCCCCACACGACGCGCAGGAGCACCATGAACGCCATGACGAAGCCGATCAGCATGTGGGTCGGGAACGACGCGTCTTTGTGCCGCACGGTGCTGGCGATGACGAACGCGACGACGAAGCCGATCGCGAGCAGCCAGTGGAAGAGACGGGTCGGCAGGTCCCAGACGAGGATGCGCTTCATGGGGCTCTCCAGTGGACGTCGGCGGCGTGGGCGCGCGACGGGCGGCCGGAATCTACCATCGCCGCCGCGGTCGGTCGCATTCCTCGCGCGAGCGGCCCACCGCCCGTGGCCGGCTTGACGTCCGAACGCCGCGAGGACACAAGAAGATCGTCCCCATCCGTGGAGGTCCGCGTGCACGTGACGATCGAGAAGCCCACTCCGTTCGATCGCAGCATCCAGTGGAAGCTCCATCACGCCTACTGGGCCCAGCGGGGCGTCGACGCCTGGAGCAGCGGCGAGGTGCCGTGGCTGTCGACCTCGAACTTCCCGACGGCCCGCCAGCACGCCCAGCTCTTCCACGCCGTCGTCGCCGACCTCGAGGCGCGCGGCGCCCTGGCCCCCGGGGACCTGGTCTGGCTCCTCGAGGGGGGCTGCGGCAACGGCCGCTTCGCCGCGAACTTCCTGCGCGCCCTCGAGCTCCTCGACCCCGCGCTGCTCGAGCGCACCCGCTACCTCATCAGCGACTACTCCGAGAAGAACCTCGGCGAGGTGGTCGACCAGCCGCACGTCGCGCCGTGGATCGCGCGCGGCGTCATGGTGCCCGCGCTCTACGACATGAACGACCCGCAGCGGGTCCGCCTGCGCGACGGCGGCACCCTGACCCACGCGCTCGCCTTCTTCGTGTCGAGCTACGTCAGCTGCGTGCTGCCGATGAAGCACATCCAGAAGCGCGCCGACGGCAGCTGGCACGAGCTCCTCGTCGAGATCCGCGCCGACGTCGACCGCCCCGAGGGGGCCACAGAGCGCTTCATCAGCGACCTCGTCGCCGACGCGACCCGCTACAACCTCCTCAAGAACCTCGAGCTCCACTTCGACTGGGGCGAGGTCGACCTCGACGCGCTCTTCGACCACGGGAGCCACGCCGACGTCGTGCGCGCCATCGTCGGCGACGCCGAGGAGGCCACCGTCGGCTACCCCTACGGCTTCTTCGACTTCCTGCGCGAGCTCCAGCCGCTGATGCTCGAGGGCGGCGTCGTCCTCACCAACGACTACGGCAGCGTCTCGCGCGACCGCATCGAGGGCCGCTTCGAGCGCCGCCCGCAGATGTACGGCAACAGCCTCGCCCAGGACATCAACTTCACCGTCTACGACGGGCTCCCGCCGGTGCTCGGCTGGGAGGTGCTGCGGACCGCCTCCGAGCTCGACTCGGTCCACGCCGCCGCCGTCTGCGCCCACGGCTTCGGCCCGGCCGCGCGCGCGCTCTTCGCCACCCACTACCACCAGCGCCGCCCCTCGGACGACCTCCTCGACTACAACGCGGCCGCGCGGACCTACATCCAGAAGAAGGAGTACACGCGCGCCCTCCGCTTCTACCTGCGCTGCGTGGACCTCGACCCCGACGACCCGGAGCTGCGCTACAACGCCGGCTCCACCGCCCTCGACGCCGCGCTCTACGCCGTCGCCATCGAGCACCTCGAGCGCGGCTACGCCCTCGACGTGGAGAAGCGCTTCGACTTCGACTTCCAGCTCGGCCGCGCCTACTCCCTGGCCGGGCGCCACGACGACGCCCTCGCCTGGTACCGCGAGTCCCACGCCCGCAGCGAGCACCCGGTGACGCTGACGAACATGGGCGTCCTCCACGCCTACCACGGGCGCTACGCCACGGCGCACAGCTGCTACGCCCGCGCCATCGAGCTCGACCCGCACTACGAGCGCGCGCGCGACCGGCTGCTGCGGCTCAAGGAGATGGTCTGGGAGGACGCCGTCAAGGGCTTCGTCGGCGCGCCCATCGTCCCCGAGGACGCGGCGCCGCGGGACGAGGGCGCGGCCTCGTGAGCGTCCCCGAGCTGAGCGTCATCGCGCCGAGCTACCGCGACCGCGACAAGCTCGGGCGCCTCCTCGCGAGCCTCCGCGCGCAGACCCTGGAGCCTGCGCGCTTCGAGGTGATCGTCGTCGACGACGGCGACGAGCCGGCCCTCGCCCTCGCGCCCGAGGACCTCGCGGCCGGCGTGAAGCTCATCCGGCAGCGCCACGCCGGCCCGGCGGCGGCCCGCAACATGGCGCTCCGCCACGCCCGGGGGCGCGTCCTGGTGCTCGTCAACGCCGACGGCGTCCTCGCCCCCGACGCCCTCGCCCGGCACCTCGACCACCACGCGCCCGACGCCCCGGCCCGCGCCGTCGTGGGCCGCTTCGACTGGCTCCCCGAGCACGACACGCCGCTCGTCCGCGCGCTGGCGCGCCTCGGCATCATGTTCCCCTTCGAGCGGTTGGAGCCCCACGCCGACGTCCCCTTCTGGGGCTGCTGGACCGGCAACTTCAGCGTCCCGGCGGCGGCGGTCCGCGCGGTCGGCGGCTTCGACGAGTCCTTCGCCCGGGCGCTGTGGGAGGACGTGGAGCTCGGCTATCGGCTCGAGCGCGCCGGCGTCCCCGTCCACTACGACCCCGACATCGGCTGCGGGCACGACCACGCCTACGCCGTGCGCGCCTGGGTGCGCCACGCCGAGTGGTTCGGCCACGAGTGGGTCCGCTTCGCGAAGAAGCACGGCGGCGCGGCCTTCCCCATCCTGGGTGGCGCGGACGAGCCGACCGAGGAGCTGGCGCGGCAGTGCCTCGCCGGCCTCCTGCACCAGCACGATCCGCACCGGGACCGCGTCGTCGCCCTCGAGCATGCCCTCGACGGCGGCGCGGACGTGGCCCCGGAGGCGCTCGACGAGCTGGACGACCTGATCGTGGCGGTCAACACGGTCGCGCGCATGAAGGGCATCGCCGGCGCCATCTGGGGCTTCGACCCCGACGCGCTGGCCGAGCGTGCGGCGGCGGTCGAGCGCCCGACGGTCGTCCACACCGTCGCCGGCAGCTGGGACTTCGACACCGTGCCGCGGCTCCTCGACGTCCTCGGCGACCACGCCGATCTGCTCGTCGCGAGCTACATCTACGTGCCGCCCGGCGCGCTCCCCGACGACCCGCGCGTGAGCACCCTGCGGGTCCCGCCCACGCTCCCGGTCGAGCAGATGTGGCGCCCGGTCCTCGACGCCACCGCGGCCGAGGCGCTCATCTTCCTCGAGGGGGCGCCGCTGCCGACCGGGGCCGAGGTCCGCGCGCTCGCGCGCTTCCTCGGCATCTCGCCGTGGGTCGGCGCCATCGGCCTCGCGGCGCGCCAGGGCCTGCCCCACACGAGCGGCAAGCTCGTCGCGAGCGCCCCGCGCCACGTCGTCGCCACGACGCGCCGCGTCCTCGCCCTCGACCCCGGCGGCCCCGGCTCCTTCCTCGACCGCCTCCCGGAGCGCGCCCTCTTCCAGGTCGCGCTCACCCTCGGCGGCAGCTGACGCCCCTCAGGGCGCGGCGCAGCTGAGGTCGCGCCGCACGCACTGCTTGGGGATGTAGAAGAGGTCCTCGTCGTCGGTGATGCGGGCGCAGCGGTAGCCCTCGCCGCACGCCGTGTCGGTCGTGCAGGCGACGCCGCAGCGGCCGCCCCCGGGGTAGCCGAGGCAGAGGTTGCCGCCCGCCGCGCAGTCCGCGTCGGTCGCGCACGGCGTGCAGGCCACGCCCTCGCTGTGGTGCGGGTTCAGCTGCGGGTCGTCGTCGACCCCGTGGACGCCGTAGTGGACGCTGTCGAACTGCTCGGTGTTGATGCCGCGCAGGATCGTCTTCCACGACAGCGGGAAGTGGTCGCCGTCGTCGTCGGTCAGCGTCATCCAGAAGAGCACCTCCCACAGCACCTGGTAGCCGACCGAGAAGGGCGTCGTGTTGATGGTCGTGACGATGTCGGTGTTCGCCGAGCTGCGGTGCGGGTTGGCGAGCAGGTCGTCGACGTAGGTCCGGTAGGTCTGGCAGCCGTCGAGGAAGAAGATCTGGTAGCCGTCGCTCATCGGCAGGGTGGCGATCTCGCTCGGGCGGATCTCGAGGCGCGGCTGGTAGTCGAGGATGAAGCCCGCGTTCTCACCGGCGTGGCCGGAGTACACGATGATGTCGGCGTCGAGGAGGCTCTGCTTGAAGCTGTCCGACAGCAGCGACTCCTCGGTCGCGGGGACCATGTCCGAGTGGACGACCTTGACCTGCACCTCGAGCGGCCGCCCCTCGACGGTGAGCGAGCGTGTGAACGGCGGGCTGTCGAGCTTCAGGTCGTCGAAGCCCGTGACCGCGGTGTTGGTGAAGCCCTGCTCGAGCAGCACGCCGACCAGCCAGCGGGCGGTGTCGAGGTCGAAGCGCTCGCTGTTGTAGTCGCCGCCGAAGTGGATGGCGACGCGCAGGACGCCGTCCGCGAACATCGCGTCGTAGCGCGGGAAGGCGTCGCGGCTCTCGCTGCCCGCCATGGTCACGGTGACGTGCTCGCCGTCGGTGTCGGCCCAGTAGTCCTTCACCACGACCTCGAAGGTCCGGTCGCCGCCGCCGTCCTCGGGGCTGAGCTTGCTCATGAGCGTGACGTTGCCGACCAGCTCCAGCTCGAACCCGAACTGGACCTTGGGGGTGCCGTTGTCGTCGACGATGGCGACGTCGGCGAGGTTGCTCGCGTCGCGGCGCACGTAGACGAACCACTCGGCGTCGTCGCCGCGCTTGTCCCCGTTGAGCCCCGACACGACGCCCTCGATGTGCTGCTTGATCGCCCGCACCACGGCCGGGAGGCGGCCCTCGGCGGCGCGCGTCAGGGCCGCGTCGCGGGCGTCCCCCTCGAGGGTGGCGAGGTCGCTCGGCGCGGTCGCCAGGGCGTGGCCGGTCAGCACGAACTCGCGCGCGTTGGTGCTGATGTAGTTGTCGCTCTTGCCGGCCTCGGGGTTGAGCGGGTGGGGGCCGTCGACCCCAGGCGTGGTGCTGTCGCTGCAGCCCGCGAGCGCCGCGAGGAGGGTCGTGCAGAGGGCGAGCGACCGAAGCGTGGTCATGGCGCGATCCTTGAGCCGTTGGGGGGAGGGCGTGCGCCGGGGTCGGGGAACCCCGAGGCCGCCTCAATTAGCAACGATCGTGCCGGGATTCAATGTCTCGGCCCATGGACGAGCGCGCCCGCGGGCCCCCCGCGACGGGGGCCACGCGAGCGTGCCGTGCTCGGATCGGCTACCAGGGCGGGGTGCCGAAGAACTCCCGCGCCTCGTGGAGCGCGCTGCCGACGGTCTCGCGCGCCGAGTTGTACCCGTCGCGGAGGGTGGTGCCGGCCTGCGTGATGCTCTCGCGGGCGGAGGTGTAGGCCTGGGTGGCCCGCTGGACGACGGCCTTGCGGGTCTGGTTGAACTGCTTGACGGCCGCGTCGCGCAGCTCGCGCCCACCCTGGGCCACGTCGTCGAGCCCGATCTTGCCGTCGCCGGTGCGGTCGATGGCCTTGTGGGCCTGGTGGGCGATCTCGGTGGCGCGCTTCTGCGCCGTCTTGAGCGCCTCCGAAGCCCGCCGCTTCTGCTCGGCCGCCCACGCCGCCGCGCGCTGCCGCGCCCGCTCGGCCGCCTGCTGGGCCTGCCGCGCCGCCGCCGCCGCGTCCGCCGCGTCGACCTTGCCGTCCTTGTTCACGTCGGCCGCGGTGAAGACCGCCTTCTGCGCGCCCTGGGCGGCCTTGACCGCCCGGTTGTAGCCGTCCTCGATGGCCTTGCCGGTGCGGTTGGCGACGTCCTGGATCGCCTGGCCCGCCTGCTGGGCGCCGGCGATGGCGTCGCCGATGCCGAGCTGCCCGTCGCCGTCGCGATCGAGCGCCTTGTGCGCCGCCTTGCCGGCGTTGTGCACCGCCTGGGACCCGGACTTGTAGAGCTCGCCGGCGCGCTTGACGCCGGCGTCGACCAGCTCGCCGCCGCGCTTGACGCCCGCGTCGTAGAGCTCGCCGGCCCGCTTGACGCCGGAGTCGACCATCTCGCCGGCCGCCTTGACGCCCCGCTGGGCGAGGTCGCGCCCGCCGGCGTAGATCTCCTTGCCGGCGAGCATCGCGTCGTCGAGGCCGAGCTTGCCGTCGCCGGTCCGGTCGGCGAACTTGTGCGCCGCCTTCACCGCGTCGTGCGCGTCGTTGAGGCGGTCCTTGCCCCACTGGTGGGCCTCGTCGACGGCGTGGTCGACCGCCTTCGACGCGGCGTCCACGGTCCTCTCGACGCGCGCCGCGACCTTGTCGTAGGCCGCCCCGGCGTCCTTGAAGGTGATCTTGCCGTCGCCGTCCACGTCGACCGCGTCGCGCGCGTTCTGGAGCGCCTTCCGCCCGGACTTGACGGCGCTGTCGACGAGCTGCTCGCCGCGCTTGTAGATGTCCTTGCCGGCCTGGTGGATGGCCTTGCCGGCGTTCTCCGCGTGGGCGCCCATGTCTTTGCGGAAGTCGAACTTCCCGTCGCCGTCGCCGTCGAGCGCCCGGATGCCGCCCCGGATGCCGCTGGCGATGACGTTGGCGCCGCCCTTCATCGCGTTCGACCCGTGGGTCGCCGCGTCGTTGAGCGAGAGCTTGCCGTCGTTGTCGGCGTCCGCCGCCGCGAAGGCCCGGCGCGCGCCCTCGATCCCGAGGTCGCGCGCCTTCTTCAGGAGCGCCACGCCGATCTCGTAGGACTGCTTGAGGTCGATGACGATCTTGCCGCCGGTCGACACGCCGTAGCCGAGGGCCGCGTAGGCGCGCGCCCCGATGACGAGCTTGCCGTTCTCGAAGAGGATGCCGCCCTCGATGCCGGCGCCGGCGCCCGCCAGGACGCCGACCTCGTAGGTGCCGGAGACCGGGCCGACGTGCCCGTGGATGTTGGCCTTGGCCTCGGCCACCGCGCCGATGCCGGCCCGCCCGACGAGCCCGATTTTGTCCTTGGTGAGGTAGGCCCCGCCGCCCGCGCCGGCCTTCGCCCAGGCGTTGGCCTCGCCGTGGACGCCCACGCCCGCCGTCAGCGGGTCGGTGACCCCGGCGATCTTGAGGCCCTTGGTCTTGGCGTCCGCGTCCGCGCTGACGCCGACCCCGACGCCGGCCCCGATGGCCCCCTGCGCCGACGCCCCGTCCTGGTTGATGCCGTACTTGCCGGACAGCCCCGCGTAGCCGTAGGCGTTGGCCTTCGCGCCCGCCGAGGCCTCGCCGTACGCGCCCTCGACCTTCCCCTTGATGCCGGCGTAGGCGTCCGCCCGGGCGCCCGCCTGGTAGTAGCCGTTCGGCCCGTCGACCTTGTAGAGCTTGCCGGGGTCGATCTTCTTGCTGGTGTCGTGCTTGCCGAGGTTCAGGCCGACGCCCCAGTCGTTCTTCGCCTCGCTGGCGCTGCCGTACTTGACGTCGTAGCCGGCGTAGGTGCCGTAGGCGCCCTTCACCTCGTTCTTGGCGACGCTCTTGATGTGCTTGAGATCCGGCTCGGGGATGCCGGTGACGTCGGAGAGGCTGACCTTCTCGTTGGCCGCGTCCGCCTTGCCCTTCGAGTGGTCCTTGGCGTCCTTCCACTGGGGCAGATCGCCCTTGCGGTTGCCCCAGCCGGCGCCGGTCCCCTTGACGTAGCCGTAGTTGCCCCCGAGGACCTTCTGACCGCTGGCGTCGGTCTTGTAGTCGCCCTTCTTGTAGGAGCCGTCCTTGGCGTCCTCGGTGTGCTTCTCGTAGCCGTGCGCACCCTTGCCGGTGACGTCGTAGCCCTTGGCCCCCTGGGTCAGCTGCTGCCAGGCGGTCAGCTTCTCCGCCGGGCTCGTCCCGGGCGCCTCTTCGAGCTGCACCGGCGCGCCGCTCCCGGGCGCGAGGCTGCGCTCGTACTTCAGGCCGGCGCCGCCCTCGGGGGTGAGGCTCGTCGCCGCCGCGTCGTACGACGCGCCGCGCAGGAAGTCGCGCGAGACACCGGGCGCCGCGTAGCGCGAGGAGGAGCCGCCGCTACCGGAAGGGGTGCTCTGGCCTTGCTCTTCCCGCTTCTGAACGGCGGGCGCAGTCGTCTGTGTGGGTGTCGACATGTGAACACACCAATAGTCTTTGGGACCCCCGATGCAGCCATACTCTGGCACTCGCCACAACGAGTCAATAGAGAGCCACCACGTTGCGGCCCGGGTTACATCTTTGATTTCAGTCGTATCGACCATTTCCCGGCGACGCCGATCCCGTCGACGCGCGCGGTCTGAAACCGTCCAGTCCGCCGTTATTTCGCGGCTCGCGCTTCATGCGTGGCACACTCGCGGAGTGCCAGCAGTGAGGCCGTCGGGGGTCGATCTGTGTGCGTTGCGACAAGCCGGCCCCGGCGTCGGGCCCCGCTCCTCCCGGGCGACGACCGGCCCCGGGGCGCGTGGCCTCCGCCCGAGGTGACACGCGTCCCGTCGCTGTGCCACCATCCTCCCATCACCTAGCCGGGCTGGGCCGCGTCGCCCAGGGCTTCGCTCCGGAGTCAGCGCATGGTCGACACAGCGAGCAGAGGCGATATCGCGTTCGAGGAGGCGGTCTGGGTCGGCGTCGCGGGCCGCCACGGCGCGGCGAGCGCCATGTGCCGCGAGGCCTACCGCGACCGCATCCAGCGGTGGCGCGCGCTCGGCCTCGAGGTCGACGCGGCGGCGGAGCTCCTCGCGGACCTCCTCGACCTCCAGCAGCAGCGTTTCGCCTCGGGGCTGGCCGCCTTCAAGCTCCTCGTCGCGACCGTCGAGAGCCTCGGCGCCGCGGTCGAGGGCACCGCGAGCCAGACCGAGCTGGTCGACCTGATGCTCTCGGCCAAGCTCGGCATGGCCGAGATCTACCACGAGCTGGCCGGCATCGCGGCGGTGGCCGACGTGCCCGACCTGCCGTCGACCCAGGAGACGAGCCAAATGGTCGCCGAGTCGACCGCCGAGCTCGAGGACTTCAGGCTCCTGCACAGCGTCGGGTGAGCGCCGCCCCGACGGTGCTCCTGGCGCAGGAGCTCGGGATGGGGCTCTGGCACGCCCGCCTCCTCGCCGCCATCGCCCGCGCGCTGGAGGAGCGAGGGCTCCGCTGCCTCTTCGCCCTCGCCGACCCGGTCTTGGCGCGGCCCGTCCTGCGTCCCGACGACCTCGTTCTTCCCGCCCCCGTCTACGTCCCGGCGGGCGGGGTGGTGCCGGCCGGCGTGTCCACCCGCAGCTTCGCCGACATCCTCGGCGCCTGCGGCTGGGTCGACCCGGCGGTGGTCGGCGCCCTGATGAAGAGCTGGGACGCGCTCCTCGCGCTCGCCCGCCCCGCCGTCGTCGTCGCCGATCACGCGCCCACCCTCCTGCTCGCCGCCCGGGGCCGCCTCCCGCGGGTCAGCGTCGGCCTCGGCTTCACCACGCCGCCGGCGACGCTCGAGGGCTACCCCGCGCTCCACGACGGGCCGCCCGGGAGCTTCGCCGAGGACGCCGTCCTGGCCGCCGTCG
>SBGO01000728.1 GCA_006226565.1 Deltaproteobacteria bacterium
CGCTCGAGGGCGTCGACGCGGTCGTCCACCTCGCCGGCGCCAACCTCGCCGACGGCCGCTGGACCGACGCGCGCCGCGCGCTCATCCGCTCGAGCCGGGTCGACGGCACGCGGCTCCTGGCCGAGGCCCTCGCCGGGCTGGAGCGTCGCCCCAGGGTTTTGGTGATGGCGAGCGCCATCGGCTTCTACGGCGACCGCGGTGACGCGCTGCTCGACGAGGACAGCGCCCCCGGCACGGGCTTCCTCGCCGAGGTCGTGCGGGAGTGGGAGGAGGCGGCCGCGCCCGCCGAGGCCGCCGGGATCCGCACGGTGAAGCTCCGCCTCGGGGTGGTCTTGAGCCGCGACGGGGGCGCGCTCCCGAAGCTCCTCACCCCGTTCAAGCTCGGCGTCGGGGGCCGCGTCGGCGATGGCGGACAGTGGATGAGCTGGGTCGCCCTCGACGACGTCGTGCGCGCTTTCGCCCACGCCCTCGTGGACGACGGCCTCTCCGGCGTCGCGAACCTGGTGGCGCCGAACCCGGTGACCAACCGCGCGCTGACCGAGGCGCTGGCCCGCGTGCTGCGGCGACCGGCGTTCGTCCCGGTGCCGCGCTGGGCGATCCGCGGCGCGTTCGGCGACATGGGGCGGGAGACGATCCTCGCCAGCACCCGGGTCGCGCCCAAGCGGCTCGACGAGCGCGGCTTCACCTTCGCGCACCCCGAGATCGAGGCCGCGCTGCGCCACATCCTGGGACGGCCCGCCTGATCCGACGCCCCTGGACAGGGGCCACGGCTTGGTCGAAAACGGTGACGCTCCCTGGAGAGGTCGCGCGCGGCGGCCCCGCGGGAGCCCCACCGTGACGCTGGAGATCCCCGATGGCCCGTGTGTCGCTCCTCGGCGCGTTCCTGCTCGCCCTGCCGCTCCTCGCGTGCGCCACCACGCCGACGCCGGCCCCGACCGACACCCCGGCGGCCGACCCGCTCGCCGAGGTGACGCTGCCGCCGCTGCCGGACTGGACCGACCGCTACGCCGGCTCCAACCCCGGTGACATGCGCTTCTTCGAGATCGGCCTGCTCATGGAGCGCTACGGGCTGAGCCGGCTCGCCGCGGTCGAGCTGCAGAACCACTATCGCGACCTGAGCCGCGCCGCGGCCGAGGGCGGCCCGGCGGTCTGGTTCGAGACCGCGCTGAACGAGGTCCGCGCCGGCCACTTCGAGTGCGGCCAGGGGGTCGAGGAGCGGCTCGCCAAGGCGCCGTTCATCGTGGTCTTCGACCTCGACGAGACCCTCTGGGACCAGCACATCAAGAGCTTCGACGGGTGCCACGACCTCGCGCTGACGGACGCGAAGGGCAAGACGCGGCACATCCAGCTGACGCCGGGCTGGCGCGCGGCCATGGAGCGGGTGCGCGCGCTCGGCGGCGAGGTGGTGCTCTTCTCGGCGAACCTCGACGACCCGACGCTGGCGGCGCTCGGGAGCTGGACGGTCGACGGGACGCCGCTCCTCGAGAAGGAGGGGCTCATCGCGGCGGTGCTGACCAACAGCTACCTCGTCCGCCAGTCCAAGCACGAGGGACCGGGCCGCGCGAACCCGCGCAAGGGCCACCCGGTGATGGAGGCGTCGAAGGACCTGCGCCTCTTCGACGCCTCCCTCGAGCGCGTCGTCATCGTCGACGACAACCCGTCGCGCCTCTTCCAGCCGCGCAACACGCGCTGGTACCCGGCGTTCGACGCCGACGCCTGGTGCGCCGGGCGCGACACCGACGCCCCCGTCGCCAGCGCGCACGCACGCGCGCTCGGGCAGGTCGCCGAGGAGATCGAGGACGCCGCCACCTGGATGCGGGAGCACGGCGGGAGCTTTGTGGCCGCGTTCCTTCCGTTTACCATCGCGGGGCGCGAGCGGGTTCGCTTCCTGACGCTCGGCGGCGGCTTGTCCGAGGCCGACGCCGTGAAGTGGGTGCGCGAGCACGCCGACGAGGTCGACTGATCGAGCCGCGTCCCGGACGCAGGCGGCGTGACATCCATGCTCCAGCGATTCAAAGGACACCACCGCCCGGCGCGGCACCACCGCGAGCCGGCGCCGTTCTGGGTCTACGGCCACCGGGGAGCGTCCGCCGAGCGGCCCGAGAACACGATCGAGGCGTTCGCGCTCGCCCTCGAGCTCGGCGCCGACGCGCTCGAGACGGACGTCCACGTCACGCGCGACGGGCACGTCGTGATCTTCCACGACGCGAGCGGCGCCCGGACCTGTGGTCGCCCCGAGGCGATCGCGGCGACGGACCTCGCGACGGTGCGCGCCTGGGACGCCGGCGAGGGCTTCGTCGCGGCGGACGGCACGCGGCCGTTCGCCGGGCGCGGGGTTCGGGTCCCGACGCTGCTCGAGGTGCTCGAGCGCTTCCCCGAGACGCGGCTGAACATCGACATCAAGGCCCACCGCCTCGACGCGGTGCGGCAGGTCGTCAACACGGTGATGCGGGCGAACGCCGCCCCGCGGGTGCTGCTGACGAGCTCCAACGACCGCGTCGTGCGGCAGGTCCGGCGGACGGGCTACACCGGGCCGACCGGGATCGGGGGCAGCGGTGCCGTGCGGCTGATGGCGACCCCGACGCCGCTGGTCCGGTGGCGGCGGCCGCCGGGGGACGCGCTCCAGATCCCCCACGCGGTGCGCGGGCGCTCGCTCGGCCGTGAGTGGCTCATCTCGCGATGCCACGCGGTCGGGATCCGGGTCGACTTCTGGACGGTCAACGACCCCGAGATCGCGACGCAGCTGGTCGCCGCCGGCGCGGACGGGATCATGACCGACGACCCGCGGGCCGTGGTGCCGGCCGCGCGCGCGGCGCGTGACGCCCGCGGTTGAGCGCGGCGAGTCCCGTGGTGGGGTTGCCATGGTCCGGCGAGCGGGCATCATCGGCGGGCGCGATCGAGACGCGCGGTCACGACGGATGCACCGCGAAGCGCGAGGTGGGCCGATGGAGCGACGGGCGATGAGGTCGAAGGTGGGCGCGGGTCTCGCGCTCGTGGTGGTCGGGGCGCTGGCCCTCGGCGCCTGGGGATGCCGCGGCGGGTCGAGCGGCGGCGGCGAGACGGCGCCGACCGCGGAGG
>SBGO01000362.1 GCA_006226565.1 Deltaproteobacteria bacterium
GCCCGCCTGGGCGACGGGCAGGGGGCCGAGCGCGGCGATGGGCGCGGCGGGGCGTGGCCGTCGGTGGCTCGACCCCGACGCGCGCGGGGCCCGGCGGCCCACGCGCCGGTCTTTCGGGTGTTGTGCGAGCATCACACGGCCTTCACCGCCACGAGGTCCACCCCGTCGCCCGACGCGTCGCCTCCGCACAGGCGCGACCGTCGTGCACGACGTCCGAATCCGAACGCGAACCCCGCTGAGAACGCGGCATTGTAGCACGACCGCGGTCGCGCGGGGCGAGTTCTTCCGGGGGGCTCGGGACCGCACGTGGCGGCGCCCCGAAACGACGAAGACCCGGCAGGACCCGGGTCTTCGTCACCTCGTTCGCGGCGGCGAGGGCGCTCAGTCGTCCTTGCGGGCGGCGATGCGCTTGAGCACGTCGGCCTCGAACTCGGCCGCCGACATGGTGCGCTGGGCCTCCTGGCCGTAGCGCCGCAGCGTCACCGTGCCCTCCTCGGCCTCCCGCTCACCCACGATGAGGATGTTCGGGATCTTGGCGGTCACGGCGTTGCGGATCTTCTTGCCCATCGTGTCCGAGCTCTTGTCGCGCTCGGCGCGCACGAAGACGTTGCGCAGCTGCTGCACGACCTTCTCGGCGTACTCGTCGAAGCGCTCGCCCACCGTCACGACGCGCACCTGCACCGGCGCCAGCCACGTCGGGAACGCCCCGCCGTAGTGCTCGATGAGGAACGCGACGAAGCGCTCGTGCGTCCCGAGCGGCGCGCGGTGGATGATGTACGGCCGGTGCATCTTGTTGTCCGGCCCGACGTACTCGAGGTCGAGGCGCGCCGGCACCGCGAAGTCGAGCTGGTTGGTGCTCGCCGTCTCCTCGCGCCCGGTCACCGTCCGGAACTGCACGTCGATCTTGGGCCCGTAGAACGCCGCCTCGCCCTTGCCGATGACGAACTTGGCGCCGCTCTCGACCATCGCCTCGTGGACGAGCTGCTGGCTCTTCTCCCACGCCGCCGGGTCGTCGACGTACTTCTGCTTGCCCTTGGGGTCCTCGGGATCCCAGGTCGAGAAGCGGAAGTAGTAATCGTGCAGGCCCAGGATGTCGTAGACCTCCTGGTGCATCTTCATGACCGCGAGGAACTCGTCCTTGATCTGGTCCTCGGTGCAGTAGATGTGCGCGTCGTTCATCGACATGCCGCGCACGCGCAGCAGGCCCGAGAGCGCGCCCGAGTCCTCGAAGCGGTAGACGTCCCCGTACTCCGCGAGCCGCAGCGGCAGGTCGCGGTAGCTCCGCGGGCGCGCCGCGAAGATCTTGTGGTGGTGGGGGCAGTTCATCGGCTTGAGGCAGTAGGTCTCGCGGATCTCCTCCTCGGTGCCGCTCTCCGTCTCGCGCGTCTCCTTCAGCTCCATGAACGGGTACATGTGCGTCGCGTAGTACGGCAGGTGTCCCGTCTTGTAGTAGAGCGAGGTCTTCGCGATGTGCGGCGTCGCGACGCGCACGTAGCCGGCCTTGAACTCGAGCTCCTTGGCGAGCTTCTCGAGCTCGTCGCGGATGACGGTCCCGTTCGGCATCCACAGCGGCAGGCCCTTGCCGATCTCGTCGTCGATGACGAAGAGGTCGAGCTCCTTGCCGAGCTTCTTGTGGTCGCGCGCCTGCGCGTCCTTCCACGCCTTGACGTGCGCGTCGAGCTCCTGGCGGGTCTCGAAGGCCCACGCGTAGAGGCGCGTCATCATCTGGTTGTCGGAGTTGCCGCGCCAGTACGCGCCGGCGACGCTGCGGATCTTGAAGCCGGCCTTGCCCAGGTCGCGCGTGTTCTCGACGTGCGGGCCGTCGCACATGTCGAGGAACGGGCCGTTCGTGTAGAAGGTGAGGCTGTCGAGGCTCTTCTTCTCGAAGAGCTCCTCGGCGTACTCGCGCTTGTAGGGCTCGCCCATGGCGTCGAGGCGGGCGAAGGCGGCGTCCTTGTCGAGCTCCTCCCGGGTGAACTCCTGCCGCTGCTTGATGATGTGCTTCATCTTCTTCTCGATCTCCGGGAAGTCCTCCTCGGTGATCGGGGCGCTCAGGACGAAGTCGTAGTAGAAGCCATCGGCGATCGGGGGGCCGAAGCCCAGGGTCGTGCCGGGCCGCAGCTCCAGAACGGCCTGCGCCATGACGTGCGACAGGCTGTGGCGGATCCGATAGAGCTGCTCGCTGGCTTCGTTCATCTCGTGCATGGGTTCCTCGGGTGTCGTGCCACCGACCCAACGACGGCCGCTGGCGGAAGGGCCCACCCTTACGCCATCGCCGGGGTGGGTTCAACCGTCGCGCGCGACCCGAGCCGGTTTGAGCGAACCTGATCGCGGCGTGCGGCAGTCCTTCACCCCACGAAGCCAGGCTTGGGGGGCGTCGAGACGAATGTGGAGGTATGTTGCGTTGCCGCAGGTGGCTCCCGGATAGGTCAGTCAGATGTGCAGGTGTGTCGATGGCGCCTCATGGATGCGCTGCGACAGCCGGTTGCGAAATCCGTCAGGCCCGCCTGCGCGAAACCCGCGATGAACCGCACGAGAGCACGCTGATCGTCTCATCGCCACGCCCCGCGGCGCCCCCATTGCCGGCGCCTCGCGGTCGCGGCTAGGGTGCAGGGTGGTGCGCCCATGCGCTCGCCCGCTGCCCCGGAGATGTCGCGTTTCTCGTGAGTTCCGGGGCAGACGCAGCCCGCGTCGCGCGAGAGGAGCTTCGATATGATTCGCAGGTGTGAAAAGACGGCCGACGACAGCTCTCGGACGCTCCAATGGCCGCTACGGTCGTTCCTCTTCGCGGGTGCGCTGGTGGCCTTGGCGGGCTGCGGCGACGGCGGCGCGTCCAAGTCGGCTTTGCCCGGCGATTGCCCGTCGGGCTGCGAGGCGGGCTTCGTCTGCCAGGCCGGGGCGTGCGTCCCGGATTCGGTGGCGACGGGCTGCGACCCGGCGTGCGCGAGTGACCAGACGTGCGTCGAGAGCGCGTGCGTGCCGAAGGACCCGGAGACGGGCTGCGACCCGGCCTGCGGGGCCGGCCAGCGCTGCCAAGCTGGCGCGTGCGTCCCAGACACGACGACCGCCCCCGACTGCTCCCCTCCGTGTGGGGCGACCGACGTCTGCGTCGAGGGGCAGTGCGTCCCCGCGGACCCGCTGGCCGACGTCTGCATCCCCGAGTGCGGCGCCGGGCTCACCTGTGTCGCCGGGGCGTGCGTGGTCCCGGGCGGGCAGGGGGGCTGTGAGCCGGCGTGCGAGGCCGACTACAGCTGCGTGAACGGCGCCTGCGTCCACGACGGCGGCAACACCACCCACGAGCCCGGCGCGGGGGCGAGCTGGGTGGTGCTCGTCTACCTCGTCGGCGACAACGACCTCGAGGAATTCGCGGTCGATGATCTGTCCGAGATGCTCGCGGTCGGCGGGGACGCGGGCTTCCGCTTCGTCGTGCAGGTCGACCGCTCGAGTGGGCACAGCACCGCGCGGGTGCCGGGGATCGGCGACTGGACCAGCGCCAAGCGGCTCGTCCTTCAGGGGAGCGCCTTCGACGAGGTCGCCGATCTGGGCGAGGTCGACATGGCGAACCCGGCCGTGCTCGCGGACTTCATCGCCTGGGGCCTGGCGACGTACCCGGCGGACCGGCGCATGATCGTGTTCTGGGACCACGGCGCAGGTTGGACCGGCTTCGGCGTCGACGACGGGACTCCCGGGCATCCGCTCCTGAGTCTGCCGAAGCTGAAGCAGGGGCTCAGCCTGGGGCTGCAGGCGGCCGGCGTCGCGCGCTTCGACGCCATCGGCTTCGACGCGTGCCTGATGGCGAACTACGAGACGGCGACCGTGCTGCGCCCCTTCGCCGAGTATCTCCTCGCGTCCGAGGAGCTCGAGCCGGGGCACGGCTGGGACTATCGCGCCTTCGCCGCCGCGCGTCAGCACCCGACCATCGGGACCGTGCCGCTCCTGTCGGCCGTGGTCGACGGGTTCCTCGCGCAGGCGGTGGCGGCCAAGACCGACAAGGACGTGACCTTGTCGGTCGCGGACCTGACGCGGCTCGGCGAGGTGAAGGCGGCGGTGGACGCCCTCGCGAGCCGGTTGACGCAGGCGCTCCCGGCGCAGGCGCCGGACGTCGGGCGGAGCCGTGCCGCCACCCTGCGCTTCGGCCGCGCCGCGCAAGAGGAGCAGGAGTACCACCTCCTCGACCTCGGAGACCTCGCGGCCGCGCTGAACGAGGGTGGGCCTCCGAGCGCCACGCAAGAAAGCGTGGCGCTGCGGACGCTCCTCGACGACGTCGTGCTGACGAACCGCACCGGCCCGGCCGCGGCCGCGGCGACCGGGATGTCGGTCTACTTCCCGCCGCACAGCGGCCTCTACGATCCCGCCTACGACGGGCTGGTCGAGTTGGGGCCCTGGCGCAATTTCCTCCGTAGCTACTTCCAAGCCGCCAGCCTCGTGACGGCGCCGATCACGCTGCCCCACGACGCCGCGAGCACGACCGTGCGGTGGGTCGACGACGTCGCCACCATCGATGTCAACGTCCCATCGGCGACCTGGAATCAGATCACCGTCGCCGAGGCGTACTACGGGGTCCTCGCCGCGAACGGGGTCGACACGTACCTCTACTACATGGAGCCCGCGTGGTCCCCGTCGGCCGGCGTCCTCGAGGCAGCCTGGGATGGGACGGTCGCGGCGATCGTCCAGGGTAGCCTCTCGTCGTACGCCTACACCGAGATTCGCTACGACGACACGGGCGACCTCGGCGTGATGAGCATCCCCTTCGCCTACCAGCTCACCCCGAGCGCGGAACCCAGCTACGTCGAGCTTCGCTACACCTTCTCGGTTTCGAGCGGTGCGGGTTACGGCTCAGCCTACTACCTCTACACGGACACCGGCATCGCCCAGCTGACCCCCGCACCGGGATCGCTGCTGACGCCTATCATCCCTGACGTGACCGACACATCCTTCGAGTGGGTGTTCGCCAGCGATGCCGCCTTCGACGCGGCGAGTCCGGTCGACGTCCAGTTCGTGGACCTCTTCGGGAACCTCGCGGAGGGAGCGCTCGTCTACGTCGACATCACCGTGACCGACTTCGCCGGCAACTCCGACTACGTCTCCGGGTTGCTCGAGCCGGCGGCGGGCTGCGGCGGCGTCGACGAGGTGGGCGTCTGCGACGGTGACGTCGTCTACTGGTGCGAGAACGGTGAACTCCAGGTCCAGGATTGCGAAGCCGACGGCTGGGTGTGCGGCTACGACGAGCAGAACGCGTATTACGGGTGTCTCGACAACGGACAGACCGACCCTTGTCAGGGGGTGACCGAGGTCGGCGTGTGTCAGGACAACGTTCTGTACGTCTGCGACAACAATCAGCTTTACTACTTGCCCTGCTCGGACGAGGGCAAGACATGCGCGTGGGACGCGACCCAGGGCTGGTACGATTGCCTGTGACGGGCGGCGCGCCGCGGCGCCGTCACCGCACCCAGATCTCGATGTTGTCGAGCCCCCACGACTCGTCCGTCGGCGCCGAGCTGAGGTCGGTGTAGCCGCGCACGACGGCCTGCTGGGTGGTGTGGCCGATCGTCAGCGTCACCGGCACCTTGTTCTCGACCCAGCCCGCGTTCGTCGCGCCGCAGACCTCGGTGCCGCCGGACGGCGTCAGCGTCGCGGTCCAGTAGGTCCCGGTCGCCGGGTCGGGGTTGGTCGCCGGCTCGGTGAAGTTGATGTACGCGTGCTCGGCGTCCCACGAGTCGATCTGGATGAAGTCGACGTCGAGCCGCGCCTGGGTGTGGGCGACGACCGGGGCCCAGGTGTAGCTCTTGAACGAGGCGCCCCCGGCCAGCACGTTGTAGCCGCCGTAGATCTTCCCGAACCCGCCGCAGGTCGTCACCGTGTTGGCGCCGCTCCAGCCGCTGGTCGTGCCGGTCTCGAAGTCCTCGCTCGCGACGCGCGTCCAGCCGCCGTTCTGCATGTCGCACAGCGCCGCGTAGGGGACGCCGCTGCCGCTGGTGCCGTCGGGGTCGATGACGTAGGTCCCGTCGCTCGTCTGCCCGAGCTGGTAGAGCGCCAGGCAGCTCGGCTGGTAGGCCGCGCAGCGGTCGCTCCCGGGGTCGCAGTAGCCGCTGTCGCAGTCGGCGTGCGAGGCGCAGCGCTCCTCGCGGACCCAGAAGAGGAGCGCCATCTTCTGGCCGGTCTTGCCGTACTTGGTGGTGGACGCCTGGTGGACGTAGACGATGTCGTGGGTCGAGTTGGCGTTGAGGTGGGGCGCCCATGCGCCGGCCGGGTCGTTGCTGTCGTAGGCGAGCCCCATGACGCCGGCGTTGCCGAAGCGGCGCTGGGCGGGGTCGGACTTGTAGCAGCCGCCGGTGTCGAACATGTAGCCGCCGCACGCGGTGTAGAGCGTGCCGGTCGCCGTCGACTTGAAGGGGAGCCAGAAGAGCTCGTGGCTCGCGTCGACGTCCCAGGTGATGCCCGTCGTGTCCGCGATGACCTGCCGGTCGAGGAGCTGCCAGGCGCGCTGCCACTCGTTCGAGGCGCTGCCCTGGGTCACGTGGCCGTTGTAGGTGAAGCGGAAGCGCGCGTCGAAGTGGTCGGCGCCGGTCGCCTTGAAGAACTCCTGGCGGAGCTCGTAGCGGCCGTTCGTGGTCAGGTGGTCGCGCCAGTCGACGCTCTCGAAGTGGAAGGCGTTGTCGTCGACGTAGCTCGTGGAGGTCGGCACGGCCATCGCCTGGCCCTCGATCCACAGGTCGCCACCGGTCGATCCGAAGTAGGCCTCGTAGGTCGCGAGCGGCACCTGGTCGACCGTGGTGTGCTGGGTGAACTTCGCCATCAGCATCCAGCCGCCGCCGGCGGTCGTCAGGTCGCACCAGGCGCTGATCATCGGGGCGGTGCCGGCGCCGTCCGGGTCGATGTAGTAGAGGGCGTTCGCGGTCTCACCGCTCTCGAGGGCCTCGACGCAGCTCGTGTAGATGACGTCGCAGCGGTCGGCGCCCTCGTCGCACACGGAGACGCCGGCGGTGCACGGGTCCGCCTGGTCCGTGCACACGCCGCCGGCGCAGGTCTCGGCGCCGTCGCAGAAGCTCCCGTTGGGGCAGGGCGTCCCGTTGGGCTCGAAGGCGTCGGCGGGGCAGGCGCCGAGGCCGTCGCAGGTCTCGGCGACGTCGCAGCTGCCGGCGTCGGCGCGGCAGACGGTGGTGTTGGGCGCGAGGTTGTCGAGGCAGGCCCCGGCGCCGTCGCAGGTGTCGGCGTGGTCGCAGGTCGTCTCGGTGGCGTCGCCGCAGGCGGTCCCGCCGGGCTCGAAGGCGTCGGCGGGGCAGGCGCCGAGGCCGTCGCAGGTCTCGGCGACGTCGCAATCGCCGGCGTCGGCGCGGCAGACGGTGGTGTCGGGCTCGAGGTTGTCGAGGCAGGCGCCGGCGCCGTCGCAGGTGTCGGCGTGGTCGCAGGTCGTCTCGGTGGCGTCGCCGCAGGCGGTCCCCGCGCCGGCGAAAGCGTCGACCGGGCAGCCGGCGGAGAGGCCGTCGCAGCTCTCGGCGACGTCGCAGGCGTCGACGGCGGCGCGACACTCGGCGCCGGCGTTGCCGGGCTCCTGGCCGCAGACCCCGGCGGTGCAGGTCTTGACGGTGCACGGGTCGGCGTCGTCGGCGCAGTCGGAGGCGTCGAGGCACGCGACGCAGCCGCCGCTCCCGTCGGGGAAGAAGCCCTCGTCGCAGGCGCCGCAGACCGAGTCGCTGGCGTCGGTGCAGGTGGGCGGCACGGCGCAGTTCGCGACCGCCGTGCAGGCATTCTGGCAGCTGGTCCCCCAGAAGCCGTTCAGGCACAGGCAGGTGTCCGGCGCGACGCAGCTCCCGCCGTTGTCGCACGCCGTGGTGCACACCGGCGTCTCGCAGAGGGCGCCGGTGTAGCCCGTGCCGGCGCAGTCGCAGGTGTCGGTCGCGGTGCAGACGCCGTGGGCGCAGCTCGGGTTGCAGATCGGGCCCCCGGCGCTCAGCACGGTCCCGGTCGTGCCGTCGAGGCGATGCTGCAGGTAGATGGGCGAGGTGCCCCAGGTGAACCCGGCGAAGAGCGGCAGGTAGCCGAGGTAGGTGGTCGCGACGCCGCTGTCGGTGACGTTCACCTCGTGGCGGTGGCACTGGCGGCCGCCGCCGTCGGAGACCAGGACGTCCCAGTCGATGACCGGGTAGACGCTGCCCTCGGGGAGCGGGAAGCCGAGGGCCTCCTGGGGGAAGGGGTCGGCGGAGGCGGTCGCGCGGCCGCGGAGGCGGCACGCGCCGAAGTCGTCGATGTGCGCGGCGTCGAGCCCGAAGGAGATGTTCCAGTAGGCCTTGTTGGCGAGGCCCTCGACGCCGCGGTAGACGGCCGCGCCGAAGAGGTAGTCGCCGGGGTTGGCGCTGGGCGCGGTCGTCAGGTCGACGTTGCCGAGGCCCGCGGCCGAGACGCGCACGTCCCCGACGAGCCCGTCGCAGGCGATGATCGGGTCGTCCATGTAGAGCCACGTCGGCGTGGAGCCGGCGACGCGCCCGGTGCAGGCGAGGCCGAGGACGACGGTCATGGCGCGCGCGCCGGAGGCGTCGTGGAGGAGCTCGAGGTCGTTGCCGGCGTCGTCCTCGCAGTCGAGCTTGGCCGAGCAGAAGAGGTCGTCGAGCTCGACGGCGACGTCGAAGAAGCCCTGCTCGGCGCGCCGGGCGAGGGTGAGGTCGAAGGTGACCGCGACGTCGCCGTTGGGGACGCAGACCGCCTCGCGCTCGACGGGCGTCGGGTTGAGGTAGGTCTCCGGCGCCACGACGCCGTTCGCGTCGTGGAGCGCGAGCAGCTCGAGCCGCACCGTGTTGACGCCGGTGTCCGCGTCACAGGGGCCGACGTAGCTCAGCGAGCCCGCGCCGTCGCCGTGGCTCGTCGAGGTGAGGGCGCGCGTCCACACGACGTCGCCGCCGCCCGCGGCGCCGTTGGTCACCGTCAGGACGTAGTCGGCGTCGGTGATCCCGGGCAGCTCGAGCGGCGCGACCGCGATCGCGAGCGTACCCCGCCCCGCGGAGTCAGCCTCGCCGCCGCCACAGCCCAGCACCCCCACCGCGCTCGCCAGCGCCGCGTACGCAAAGGACCTCGCACCCACGGCCCACCTCCACGCTCACCAGGCCCCGAAGGGCGCTCTCGCACGGGAACGCTGTACGGTTATCACATCAATATCTAAATGTGATGCGCTGCGTTCGATGCGGGCGTGATGTGGCGTGGGCCCTGGTAACTATTGTGGGAATTGGTCCTGTGCGGCGCAGTGCGCCGGCCCCGGGCGGCGCTCAGTGGGTGTGGTCGGCCTCCGGGGGCACCTTGAGGACGAAGACGGTCATGTCGTCGGCCTGGGCCACGCCGCCGGAGTACCGCAGGATGCGCTGCTTCACGGCGTCGACGATCTCCTGGGCGCTCTCCCCGCGGTGGGCGCGGACGGTGTCCTCGAAGCGCTCCTGGCCGAGGGGCTCGCCGCTCCGATCCTGCGTCTTGACGACGCCCATCGAGGTGAAGACCAGGATGTCACCGGGGTCGGCCTCGACGATGACGCTCTCGTAGTCCGCTCCCTCGATGATGCCGAGCCCCAGGCCGGGGTTCTCGATGACGTCGAAGGCCGTGCTGTCGGCGCGCAGGATGCCCGAGGGGCGGAAGCCCGCCGTCGCGACGTTCACCGTCATGTCCTCGGGGTTGACGATCGCGTAGGAGAAGACCGCGAAGCAGTCGAGCTCCTCGCGCGCGATGAAGTCGTTGGTGAGCGCCAGCGCCACCGCCGGGTCGTCGACGCCCCGCGCGCAGAGCCGGAAGGCCGAGCGCACCATGGCGAGGAAGAGGGACGTCTCGGCGTTCGGGCGCTGCCCGAGGTTGCCGACGAGCAGCCCCACGGACTTGCCGTCGACGTCGATGAAGTCGAAGTAGTTCCCGCCGACGCCCGCCGCGGGCAGGTACATGTAGGCGAAGTCGAAGCCCGGGATGTCGGGCGCCTCCTTCGGGTACAGCACCTCCATCATCGTCTCGCGCAGCTTGACGCCGTCGGCGACGGCGAGGAGCGCCTGCTTGTCGGACTCCATCCGACCTTCGGACAGGTAGGCGTCGATGTCGGCGACCAGCTCGGCCATCGTGCCGTAGCGCTTGTCGCGATCGTAGGCCGTCGCCCGCCCGATGATGTGGCCGAGCCCCTCGGGGACGGCGTCGGGGCTGAGGAGGCCCGACGGCGTGCGCCCGGAGATCATCTCGTAGAGGCAGATGCCGACCGCGTAGATGTCGGTGCGGTGGTCCGTCTCGGCGAGGTCCTTCGACTGCTCCGGGCTCATGTAATAGGGCGTGCCCATGACGCAGCCGTCCACGGTGACGCCGCGGGTCCCCATGATCTCCTTCTGCGCGATGCCGAAGTCGATGATGCGCGCCACGCCGTCCCGCTGGACGATGATGTTGCCGGGCTTGATGTCGCGGTGCACGACCCCCTGCTCGTGGGCGTGCTGGAGGCCGAGGCAGGTCTGGCGCACGACGTCGAGGCTGTCGCCGAGGGCGAGGTGGCCCTCCTCGATGAGGTCGTCGAGGCTGCGCCCGGGCACGAACTCCATCGCGAAGTAGAACTCGGCCCCCTCGCGGCCGGCCCCGAGGGCGCGGGCGATGTTCGGGTGGTCGAGCATCTCGCAGATCGCGAACTCGCGGGCGAAGCGCCGGACGAGGTGGGGCTTGGCGGTGTGCTGCTCGCCCATCACCTTGACGGCGACGGGGCGTCCCTCGGGGTCGGTCGCCTTGTAGACGACCCCCATCCCGCCCTCGCCGAGGAGCGTCGTGACCTTGTACTCGCCGTAGCGCTTGCCCTCGGGGGAGCCGTTGTCGGCCGCCGCGGCGACCGCGTCGAGATCGGCGTCCGGGTCGTAGATGATGGTCGCGTTCGCCCGCCGGCCGCGCGCCGAGATCTTCGGGGCCTTCTTGTCCATGCCGTGCTCTCCGCGGTGTGCTCTGCCCAGGTCTCGATGGGACGCGACGAACGTACCACACCCGGCGCACATCGTAGCTCGCGCGCGGCGCCGTTTGTCAGAGGAGCGGTGGCTCGGTTACAAGATCCATGGGTGTCGCGCGCGCGCCGATCCGGAGCAGCGTACTCTGCCCTTGTCCAATCCCCGTGACGGTGAGCGAGAGGTTCCGCTGAGCCCCAACGACGTTCAGTTGGCGATACGCATCTCCAACGATCTCGACGAGATCGATGGGGTGATCGAGCGCTTCAACGCCTTCGCCGCCGGGCACGGCATCCCCGACGCGGTGCGCCGGACGTTCGACATCGCGTTCGACGAGCTGCTGAACAACATCATCTCCTACGGCTACGCCGAGGGCGCGGAGCGCTGGATCGCCGTCGACATCCGCCTCGTCGGGGACGAGCTCGAGGTGGTCATCGTCGACGACGCGGTCGCGTTCGATCCGTTCGCGCGGGCCGCCCCGGACACCGAGCTGTCGCTCGAGGACCGGGCCATCGGCGGCCTCGGGATCCACCTCGTGACGAAGATGATGGACCGCGCGACCTACGAGCGTGACGACGACAAGAACGTCATGGTCATCGCCAAGCGCTGGCGTGGAGCGCCCGGCGCACAACCCGACCTCCAGGAAGCGAAAGACGATGCAGATTGAAACGCAGGAAAAGGGCAGCGCGCTGGTCGTCGCGATCAGCGGGAGCCTCGACACCAAGACCGCGCCGGCGGCCGAGACGGCGATCGGCGCGATCCTCGACCAGGGGCGCAACCACCTCGTGGTCGACTTCAGCGAGGTCGACTACATCGCCAGCTCCGGGCTGCGCGTGCTGCTCTCGACGATGAAGCGGCTGAAGAAGAGCAAGGGGAAGATGTTCCTGTGCGGGATGAACCCGACGGTGCGTGAGGTCTTCGACATCTCCGGCTTCAGCGGCATCTTCAAGATCCTCGACACCCAGGCCGACGCGCTGGCCGCGGGCTGACGAACCGCGAGAGCGCCCGGCGTCCGGGCCGCCGTGGCGCCGTCGTCCGACGTCGGCGCCAGCGGCGGCCGCCAACCTCCGTGGAAGGGACGACTCATGAAGCTCTGGCACAAGTACGCCCTCGCGCTCTTCATCGCGGCCGTGCTGCCCGTCGCCGTCGCGGCCTGGCAGATCGCCGGTAGCGGCGCCACCGAGGTCGCGGAGAGCGCGCGCGAGTACCACACGGCGACCGCGGACGTGGCGCTGGGCGCGGTGCGCGCCCTGGTCGAGACGGCGACCGCCGAGGCGCGCACCCTGGGGGCGGCGCTCGCCCAGCCGGCGGCCTCGATGGACGACCGCCTGCGCGCGGCGCGGGCGCTGCTGACCGGCGCGCAGCGGCTCGAGAACTACGTCGTCTACAGCCCCGAGGGCGAGCTGGTCTTCCCGATGAAGGCGGCCGGCGCCACCGAGGGGGAGGACACGGCGGTCGACGTGCCGTCGCCCGAGTCCCTGCCCGAGGCGGTCCGGAAGGTCGCGATGGACAAGGGCGTGGCGTTCTCGGAGGTGATCACCGACGCCAAGGGCGCGCTCTATCTGCCGCTGACCGTGCGCATCCCCAAGCCCGACGGCGAGCTCTACGCCTTCGGCTGGAGCGCCGTCCCGCTGGCGAACCTGTCCGCCATGGTGTCGGAGCTCTCGGAGCGGCGCTTCGGCTCGGGCAGCGACTTCGTGAGCCTGGTCGACCGGCAGCTGCGGGTCATCGCCACGGCGAACGCCTCGATGCTCGGCAAGTCCCTCGCCGGGACGGGGCCGCTCTCCGGGGTCAACGACGGCGGGATCTTCGCCAAGGACCTCGCCCACACGGTCGAGTTCACGACCGCCGCGGGCGAGGAGCGGATCGGCGCCATCGTGCCCTTCGTGGACCTCGGCTGGGGCGTCATCGTCGAGCAGCCGCGCGACGTGGTCTACGCGGCGGTGGGGCGCGTCTGGTCGAGCGCGCTGCTCGTCGGCGCGCTCTTCGCGCTGGCGGCGCTGATCCTCGGGACCCTCGCCGGGCGCCGCCTGAGCGCGCCGATCGTGGGGCTCAGCCAGGCGGCCGGGCGCATCGCCGGGGGCGACTTCGAGGTGCGCGTGCCGGTCAAGACGAAGGACGAGGTGGGCGCGCTCGCCGGCTCGTTCAACAGCATGGCGGAGCAGCTCACCGACACCATCGCGCAGCTGCAGGAGACGACCCGCGCCAAGGAGCGGATGCAGACCGAGCTCGACATCGGCCGCGACATCCAGATGAGCATGGTGCCGCGCGACTTCCCGGCCTTCCCGGAGCGGCGCGAGTTCGACATCCACGCGGCGCTCGAGCCGGCCTACGAGGTCGGCGGCGACTTCTACGACTTCTTCCTCGTCGACGACGACACGCTCTGCGTCGTGGTCGCGGACGTCTCGGGCAAGGGCGTCCCGGCGGCGCTCTTCATGGCCGTCACCCGGACGATGGTGAAGGCGCACGCGAGCGCCGAGGCCTCGACCGACGAGATCCTCTCCGAGGTCAACGACGAGCTCGCCGAGGGCAACGACGAGTGCATGTTCGTCACGGTCTTCCTCGCGCTCGTCGACCTGAAGACGGGCGCGATGCGCTTCACGAACGCCGGCCACAACCCGTCGTACATCAAGCGCAAGAGCGGCGAGATGATCCGCCTCGACAAGCTCCACGGGCCGGTCATCGCCGCGATGGAGGACGTCCCCTACGGCAGCGCCGATGTCGCGCTGGCGCCTGGCGACACGCTCATCATGTACACCGACGGCGTCAACGAGGCGATGAACGCCAACAAGGACCTCTACTCCGAGGAGCGGCTCGCGCGCCTGCTCGAGGCCAAGCAGTGGACCGACGCCAACGGCGCCGTGAAGGTCGTCCTCGACGACGTCTGGGCCTTCCAGGGGGACGCCGATCAGGCCGACGACGTCACGGTCGTCGCCCTCCGCTACAACGGCCCGGTCGCCGGCTGACCTCCGCGCGGGGGCGGCCACGCCGCTCCCGCGACGACTCTCGCGGGGAAGGGCAGGCGGAGGCAGGAGACGGGCCGTCTCTTGGGGCAGGCGCTCGTGCGTGCGGGGACGCTCGCGGTTCCGGGGTTGCCGGCCTGGTGCGACAACACCGGCTCGGTGGGGTCGCGGTGAGGTGTCGCGACCGTCGCAAAGGCGCGTCCAGGCTGTCCGGCCAGCGCGGGGGAGCGATTGGACCACGGAGGTCACGGAGGACACAGAGGTGGCTCTCTCCGTGTCCTTCGTGTTCTCCGTGGTTCAACGCATCAGGCGGCCGTCCTATCGACGCGCCCGCGACCCGGTCGTCACAGGTCGGCGCGGCGCGGGGTGCCCTGGCCGAAGTCGAGGGTGATGGCGCCGAAGACGTCGCCGAAGCGCTGCTGGCCACCGCTCCCGAGCCCGAAGCCGAGCGTCAGGCCGACGCGGAGCCGGTCGAGGTGCAGCTGCGCGCCCAGCCCCCCGGCGAGGCCGCTCGGCACGCCGCCCTCGGCGGGGCCCGAGAGGACGAGCGCCGTGTCGAGCTGCGCCGTGAGCCGGACGAGGTCGCTCAGCCGCCAGATGGCCGCGTAGTCCCCGATGTAGGCGACCTCGTCGCCGTCGCCGGCGAGGGTGGCCAGCACGCCCTGGCGGGTGTCGAGCCACAGGTCTCGCGCGGCGCGATAGCGGGCCAGCGCGGACGGCTCGAGCCCCCACGCACGCCCGTCGCGGCGCGCCACCGGGAGTCGAGCGCGGAGGGAAGCCGCGACCAGGGCGCGCTCGCCGCGATAGGCGAGGTAGCGCGCGCCGAGCTCGGCGTCGCCGAGCTCCACCGTCGCCAGCTCGTCCTGGCTCAGCGAGGGGTTCAGCAGCGTCCACGACGCGTCGAGCCCGAGCGCGCCGTCGAGGAGCGCCAGCTCGCCGCCGAGCGCCAGCCCGACGCGCTCGCCGTCGGTCCCCGACGTCACCGCCGTCCGGAGCGTCATCCGGTCGATGGGCGTCACGCCGGGCATGCCGGTGGGGGCGCCGCGGCGGTCCCACACGAGCCCGCCCAGCCCGGGGCGCCAGCTGTAGCGATAAGGCTCGTCCGGGAAGCGCTGCTTCACGGTCAGCGCGGCCGACGCGAGCTCGCCCCCCGGCCAGCTGGCCCGGAGCGCCAGGCGCGGTGGCCCCGGCGGCGCCGGCGCGGGCAGGTGGGCGATCCAGCGCCCGGGGCTCGTCGGCTCGAAGGCCACCGCCTCGCCCGGATCGACCTCGAGCTTCACGTCCGGGAGCGCCGCGGGCTCGCCGCGCTCGTCGACCGCCGTGAGGGTGATGTCGCGCGGCTCTCCGCCCGCGGGCAGCGGGTCGGTCGAGGCCAGCTCCAGGGTCGCCGTGACCCCGAGGACGCGCAGCGCGAACACCGTCTCCAGGCTCTCGCCCTGGCGTCGCACGCGGATGCGATGCTCGCCGGCTCCCTGGACCCGCGCGGGCTCGGCGCCCGGGGCGAAGTCGCCGTCGTCCAGCGCCCACTCCAGCCCCTCGGCAGCGTCCCCGAGGTCGAGGCGGCTGAAGCCGACCACCTCCCACCCGCCGTCGGGTCCGCGCGCGGGGCGGCGTGACGAGCGCAGCCCCACCACGTCGACCGCCAGCGCCGTCGACGGCCGCCCCTCCAGGCCGCTCGCGTCGCGCGCCGAGATGCGCGCGAAGTAGCGTCCCACCGGGACGTTCTCGAGGTTGAAGCGCGTCGTGGTGGCGTCGACCACGACGTTGACCGGGACGCGCTTGAAGGCCTCGTCGTGGGCCAGCTCGACGCGGTAGGTGTGCGCCCCGCTCACCTTCTTCCAGGCGGCCTCGAAGCTGGCGCTTCCGCCCGCGGGCACCACCGCGACGGCGGCCCCGCCGGAGATCTCCCAGTCCGGCGGCGCGGGCAGCGGGCGCGGCTTCTCGGGCGGCTTGCCCTTCTTCACGACGGTGCCGAAGCCCGACTTCACGGCGACGGCGGCGCCCTGGGATTTCACCTTCGCCTCGCCCTGGTAGACCGAGACCGCCGAGGCCACCGCCGAGGCCTGGATCTGCGCCATCTGCGAGGCGAGCTCGACCATCCCCGACGGCGTCTCGACCAGCATCGGCTCGGCCTTCTTGCCGCCGGCGTCGAGAGCCGCCAGCCCCCCGCGCGCCGTCCCCTCCTCGAGCAGGACGTGTGTCTTCTCGCGTCGCTGCGCCTGCGCCTTGCCCTTGCTGCCGCCGTAGATGACGAGGAGGGCGTTGTCACCGAGGCGGAGGTCGGAGTCGTCCTCGAAGACGATGTGGACCGCGGACTCGTCGCCGGTCGAGACCTTGTAGAGCTTCCACAGGTTCATCTCGCGGCTCGCCGTCAGCCAGTCGAGGCTCCGCGGCGGCTTGGCCTTCACCTGGCGCTGCAGCCACTCGACCTGCGCCTCGGGCGTGAGCTCCCCGACCGGGAGCGTCAGCACCTGCCCCGGCTTCAGGATGTACGGCGGCGCGCCGATGAACTTGTTGTGCTTGTAGATGATCTGGTACTTCGAGCCGCTCCCGTAGAACGTCTCGGCGATGCTCCAGATCGAGTCTCCGGGCTGCACGGTGTACGTGCGCACCTTGGGCTTCGCCCACGCCGGCGACGCCGTCAGCGACACCGCGACGACGCACGCCCAGAGCAGCGACCAGCGGGCGCTCATCGCCGCACCTCCCCCTCGATGGGCTCGCCAGGCGCTACCACGTGGAACTCGACCCGGCGGTTCTCGGCGCGTCCGGCCTCGGTCCGGTTGGTCGCCACCGGGCGCGTGGGGCCGAACCCCTTGGCGAACAGGCGCTTCTCGGCCACGCCGCGCTCGATGAGGTACGCCCGCACCGACCACGCCCGGCGCTCGGCGAGGTCGACGTTGAACTCGCGGTCGCCGAAGCTGTCGGTGTGCCCCTCGATGCGCACGCGGTCGATCTCGGCGTGGGCCTGGAGCACCGCCGCGACCTGGTCGAGCACGCTCTTGCTGCGGTCCGTCAGCTCGGCGCCGCCGGACTTGAACTGGATCCGCTCGGAGATCGTGATCTGCGGCCCGACCTGGCTGACCAGCGGCGCGCCCTCGTCGGGGCAGCCGTCGCCGTCGTCGACGCCGTTGATGACCTCTTGCTCGTCCGGGCACTTGTCGTCGGCGTCGATCACGCCGTCGCCGTCGTTGTCGGGGTCGGGGCAGCCGTCGCTGTCGAGGTAGCCGTCGCGGTCCTCCGGCTCGTTCGGGCACTGGTCGCCGGGCAGGGCCACCCCGTCGGAGTCCGCGTCGGGGTCGGTCGCCGCCAGGGCGTCGAAGGCCGCGGGGGCGACGACGCGCTCGACCCGCGTCGGCGCCGTGACCACCGGCTCCTCGCGGCGGTCGTCGTCCGGCGCCTCGTTGAAGGAGGCCGGGCGCAGCGGCTCGCGGA
>SBGO01000157.1 GCA_006226565.1 Deltaproteobacteria bacterium
GCTGGACGCGGCGCAGGCGGCCGCGAGCGCCGCGGCGCCGACCGAGGCGGCCGGCCCGGGCGAGTCGTCGGAGGCCTGACGCGACGGTGACGGACACGGCGCGAGCGGAGCTGGACCGGGCGCTCGAGGCGAGCCTCCGGAGCGCGTGGGACGGACACCTCGCGCGCTACGACGAGGCGCGCTTCCCCTTCGCGCGCTGGGCGCTCGAGCGCGTCCGGGCGCGCGGCTGGGAGGTCGAGGACCTCACGACGATCCACCGGGACGTCCCGCTCGACGCGGTGTACGGGCTGACCAAGGCGCTCTGCGCCGACACCCGGGACCCGGCGCTCCGCGGCCTGGTCGAGGACCTGGTCCGCGAGGTGATCGCTCCCGCCGGCGAGCTGGAGCCGCCGCTCGCCGTGCAGCGGGCGCTGAACGTGCGCATCATGCTGCCGGACCGCCCCCAGGCGGTCTTCCCCTTCCACACGGGGCTCCTCTACGGGCACGGCCCGGGGTCGCGGAGCGTCTGGATGCCGCTGACCGACCTCCGCGCGGCGCGCGACGAGACCGCGTCGATGTACATCATCGGCCTCGAGCGGTCGCGAGCGCTCGTGCAGCAGGCCGTCCGCGAGCGGCTGAGCGTCGCGGAGATGACGGAGCGCTTCGGCCGCGAGAGCCGGCCGCTCCGCGCGGGTCCCGGCGAGGTCGTCCTCTTCAGCCAGGAGAACCTCCACGGGAACGTGGTGAACCGCACGGGGAAGACGCGGGTGAGCGTCGACTTCCGGATCGCCGAGGCGCGCTTCGGCGACCGCCTGGCGCACAAGCCGGTGGGGGGCTACTTCGCGCTGATGGACCGCGGCGGACCGCGGCCGGAGCGCGCGCCGACGAACGCCCTGCCGACCGTGTCCTACCTGCACAACGCGACGCCGGCCACGGCGGGCGCGCCGGTGCACCTGCAGCGCTACATGCTGGCCGAGTACTGCGCCGCGCGCGGGATCACGGTCGACTTCGAGCTCTTCGAGCTCGACGCCATGAAGCACCTCCCGACCCTGTGGCACGCGGCGACGACGCTGGCGGCGAACGTCGTGATGTACTCGGTCTTCGCCCTGCCGGAGGCGCCGGAGGAGCGGCGGCGCCTGCTCGAGGCGTTCCTCGCGCAGCGCGCCGTCGTGCACTTCGTCAACGAGGACCTGCGCCTCGTCGACGCGGCCGACCTCGCCGACGTCGAGGCGCTCTGCGCCTTCGCCCGCTACGGCGTCTGACCGGGGGGGCCGCGGTGCGCGCGGCGTGCCGACGGAGGGCTCAGCCCTCGGGGTCGGGCCGGCGCAGGTTCATGTCGCGGACCATCGCGTAGGCGTGGGAGCGCGCGACGCCGAGGGCTTCGGCGGCCGCGGGGACGTTCCAGCCGTGGGTCCGGAGCGCGTCGGCGAGGAGCTGACGCTGGAACGCGCGGGTCGAGTCGTAGAAGCCGAGCTTCTTCTCGCCGTGGTCCCGGTTGGGGAAGACGTGGTGCGCGGTGACGTTGGTCGCGCCGTCGCCGTAGGCGCGGATGACGGCGGCCTCGACCGCGTTCTCGAGCTCGCGCACGTGCCCCGGCCAGCTCGCGAACTCGAGGGCGCGCACGGCGGCGGCGGTCAGCGTCATCTGGACCATGCCGTGGCGCGCGGCGGCGTGCCCGCAGAAGAACGCCGCGAGCGGCGCGATGTCCTCGCGGCGCTGATCGAGCCCGGGGATGTCGATGGGCATCACGCGCAGGCGGTAGTAGAGGTCCTCGCGGAAGCGCCCCGACTGGAGGCCCGCCGTCAGGTCCGCGTGGGTGGCCGCGATGATGCGGACGTTGGCGCGCACGCTCTGGGTGCCGCCCAGCGGCATGTACTCGCCGGTCTGGACGAGGTAGAGCAGCTTGGCCTGGGCCGCCGGCGTCAGCTCGCTGATCTCGTCGAGGAAGAGCGTGCCCCCCTCGGCCGCCACGACCTTGCCGGGGATCTTGCGGGTCGCCGTCGAGTGGGCGCCGGGCAGCGCGCCGAAGAGCTCGCTCTCGACGAGGTTCTCGGGGAGGTTGGCGCAGTTGACGGCGACGAACGGGCGCTGGCCGCGGGGCCCCTGCGACGCGATGAGCTTGGCGAGGCGCGTCTTGCCCGAGCCGGTCGGGCCGGTGATGAGCAGGGGGAGATCGAGCGGCGCCACCAGCGACGCCGTCTTCAGCACCTCGGCGATGGCCCCGGAGCGGCCGACGACCTCGGCGGCGCCGCCGAGCTTGGCCCGCCACGGGAGCGTCGGATCGATCAGCCGCGAGGCCTCCTCCTGCAGCAGCCGCCCGGCCGCCGGCGCGACGTGGTGCGCAAAGAGCTCGGCGTGGCGGCGGACCTCCTGGGGGAACGGCCCGCCGTTGGGTGCGCCCTGGAGGTAGAGCACGCCGAAGGCCGGGCCGCGGCCGATGGGCACGCACAGGACGGCCTGGATGCTCAGGCGGCGCACCGACGCCAGCATCGCGAAGCGCTGGTCGCTGGACGCCGAGGCGGTCTCGACCGTCTTCTCCTGCGCCAGCGCGTCGGCGATGATGCCGGTCGAGAGCGAGCGCCGGATGGCGTTGACCGCCTCGCCGTCGGCGCCGTGGGCGCGCGACCACTCGGGCTCGCCGTCCCGGGAGCGTCCGGCGCGGAGCTCGATGTAGCCGATTCGCGCGCCGCTGACCTCGACGATGAGCGCGAGCGCCTCGTCCAGGAAGGACGCGACGGCGTCGTGACGCGAGAGCTCGAGGATGCTCAAGAGCAAATCCCGCTCGCGCTCGATGGCCTTCGTAGCGTGATCCGGCATAGAGGACAGACTATACCGAATCGCGCGCGGGTCGCTAGCCCGCGATTGGCCCGGTCGGTCTAGCTGTCGTGCGCGGCCGCGGCGCCGTCGTCGGGCGGGGACGAACCCGCCACGGCGTCCGCTTGCGCGGCCGCCTCACCCAGGTCGCGCACGAACGCGGGGAGGCCGTCGCCGTCCCCGCGCTCGATGGCCTCGAGGACGGCCAGGCACTCGTCGGCGCTCATCACGTCGAGCCGATGGGCACGCGTCGCGGGCGCCAGCGCGTCGTAGGCGGCG
>SBGO01000609.1 GCA_006226565.1 Deltaproteobacteria bacterium
TGGAGGTCCGCGTGCCCGCCCCCTCCGCCGTCGTGGCCGGCGGCGGCACCGCGCGCGAGGTGGCGTCGGACCGCGAGCTGCCCGCCGTCTTCGTCCCGACCGCCCACTGATCGCCGTGGGATCCAGCCCCCATCGGCATGCCCCGCAGCCGCTCACGCGGCCGCTCACCCGCCCTTCGGCCCGCCCGCGGCGACGCCCGCGCATGCCAGATAACGAGAAGGAAACTGGACGGGTCTCCATCTCGAACGAGAATCGGGGCCGCGGACCGGACCACGGAGCAGGGATGCAGACCAACGCCACGCAGCCGAGCCAGGAGCTCCTCGAGCGCCTCCTCCGCGAGAACGCGCGCCTCAAGGCGCAGCTGGCCGAGATCCGCGCCCTGAGCTTCGAGGACGCGCTGACCGGGCTCAAGAACCGCCGCTACTTCGACGAGCGCCTCGAGGCCGAGGTCGACCGCGCGACCCGCCACGCCACCCCGCTCAGCGTCATCGTCGTCGACGTCGACCACTTCAAGACCATCAACGACACCCACGGGCACCTGGCCGGCGACGAGATCCTGCGCTGGGTCGCCCGCTTCCTGAGCGCGAGCGCTCGCGAGCACGACGTCGTGTGCCGCACCGGCGGCGACGAGTTCATGATCATCCTGCCGAGCGCCGACGCCGCGGGCGCGCAGCGCCTGATCGAGCGCATCCGCCAGCGCCTCGCCGGCGCCGCCGCCGTCGGCCCGTGGGGCCGCGTGTCGCTCAGCCTCGGCACCTCGACCTGGGGCCCGGAGTGCGACCAGGCGCGCGTGCTCGTGGGCGCCGCGGACCTGGCGATGTACGAGGACAAGCGGTCGCGGCGTTGCGCGCGCCCCAACACGCACCTGATGTAGCCCGCAGCGGCCCGCCGGCCCCGACGCGCCTCAGAGCGGCTCCCAGGTGAGGCCGCCGTCGCGCACGAAGACCGCGACCGCCCGCCCCAGGATGGTGTCCCGCTCGACGAGCCCGAAGTAGCGGCCGTCTTCGCTGTTGCCGCGGTGGTCGCCGAGGACCAGGTAGCGGTCGGCGGGGATCGTGAACGGGCCCCAGTCGGGCCCCCCGCCGTCGGTGAGATCGAGCGCGTGCGACGCGGCGCCGGTCCGCTCGACCACGGCGCCGCCGACCTCCTCGGTCGTGAGCGGCACGCCGTCGACGATGACGCGGCCGCCGCGCACGGCGACGGTCTCGCCGGGCAGCCCCAGGACGCGCTTGAGCAGGGTCTCGTCGTCCTTCGGCGAGGTGAGGACGACGACGTCGCCGCGGCTCGGCCCGTCGAAGCGCGCGACCCAGGCGTCGGTCAGGGGCAGGCGCAGGCCGTAGGCGGCCTTGGCCACGAAGATGCGGTCGCCGACCTGCACCGTCGGCTCCATCGAGCCGGTCGGCACCTGGTAGTGATCGGCGAAGGAGGAGCGCACGGTCAGCACGATCAGGGCGCCGATGGCGATGGGGAGCAGCTTCCTCGCGAGTCGACGCGCCGGTCCGAGCATGGTGTTCCCCTCCTGGCGAACCGCAATGCCTGGTCAACGCCCGCGGCCGGTGCCAACATTCCGCGCCGACGCAACCGGCGCTCGACGAGGCAGCGATGGACCGACCCTTTGCAGATCCGCGCGATGACGACTTCATCGACCTCCTGAGCAAGCCGGATCTGGACGGGGCCGTCGACGCGCTCCGCCACCTCCAGTTCTTCCACACCATGGACGTGGTGGAGGACTTCAACGTGCGCTCGGTCCACCGGGCGGACGCGCACCACCCCGACTTTCGAGCGCGGGTCGAGGCCTGGCTCATTCACCACCAGGTCCGCCTCGGCCTGCGCGGACCGCTGCCCGGCCACCCGGCCCTGGGCGCCCGCTGGGGATTCTATGATGACGACTCCAACCCCGCTCGCTGACGGCGCCGGGCGGCTTCGGTCGGGCCTGCGCGGCGCGCTCGTCGCCACCGCCCTCGTGCTCGCGCTGCCGCAGTGCAAGGACGACGGCCCCACCACGGCGAGCGACGCCAGCGCCGAGGCCGAGCCGGCCGTGGCCCGGCAGCGCTTCTCCATCCGCGTCCGCTGGGCCGGCGCCCGCGCCGTGGACGTCGACAAGCTGGTCGCCCAGCCGATGGTCGCCAGCCTGAAGGGCTTCGAGAACATCGATGACATCGAGGTGACCTCGCGCGAGAACGAGGCGCTCGCCGTCATCACGCTGTCGAAGACCATCCGATCCCCGGAGGTCGCGGTGACCCGCGACGGGGCGCTCCGCCGCGTGTCCACGCGGCTGCCGGCGGAGGCCGAGATCGTGGCGCTGCGCGGAGATCCGACGGCGCCGCCCGACCAGCTCGTGGTGTTGACCTCCGACCAGCTCCCGATGGCCGAGGTCGCGCGCCTCGCCGCCACGCTCCAGGACAAGCTCGGCGCCCTCGACGGCGTCGGCGGCGTGGACCTCCTCGGCGCCGCGACCTTCGGCCTGAGCGAGGTGAAGGTGACCGTCGACCCCGCCAAGCTGGCGGCGTTCGGGATCGAGCCGGAGGCGGTCGCCGCGGCGATCCAGCACCCGGCCGAGGTGCCGCAGGGCGTCCCCCCCCGATCGGGCCTCGAGGCGCTGGGCATGGTCGTCATCGGCGGCCAGGACGCGCCGGTGCGGCTCCGGGACGTCGCGACCATCGCCGTCGACCACGCTCGGGGCGCCGGCGTGCTGCGCCTCGACGGCAAGCCCGCCGTCGGCCTCGCCATCCACGGCCCGGAGGTGACCCACGAGGCGATCCTCGCGGCGATCTCGCCGGAGCTGCCCCCCACGGTGAAGCTCGGGTGGACCGCGGGCAAGGCCGAGGTCGGTGCGACCGTGGGGCTCCACGTCAGCCTGCGCGTCGTGGACGACGACGAGGGCCGCCGGAGCGGCCCGGTGCTCGAGCACGTCGAGCGCGCGGCGCTCAGCCTCCCCGGCGGCGAGGCGTGCCTGGCGTGGACCCAGGGCCCACGCGACGCGACCTTGCTGCTGCGGGGGCGCTGGGCGGACGTGGCCGAGGCGGCGGACGCCCTGCGCAAGATCGCGGCGGAGCT
>SBGO01000074.1 GCA_006226565.1 Deltaproteobacteria bacterium
CGCCGCGAGCCCGTAGACCGCGCCCGAGGCGCCGACGCTCGGCCCGACGGCGAGCGCGAAGGAGGCGAGCTGGCCGAGGTAGGCCGTGGCCAGGGCGGTCGCCAGCGCGCGCGCCGGCCCGAGGAGGGTCGCGACGGCCGTCAGGAAGAGGGCGAGCCACGCGGCGTTGAGGGCGACGTGGACCCAGCCGGCGTGCAGGTAGACCGAGACCACCAGGCGCCACCACTCGCCGTCCGCGACCCGCGCGTCGACCTTGGCGCCCATGCGGACGAGGGCGTCCAGATCGAGCTCGCCGCCGGCCTGGGCGCGCGTCAGCAGGTGCAGGGCGACCAGCGCGAGGGCGGCCGCGCCACCCGTGATGGCGGCCGCCCGCCACGGCCGGCGGTCGTTGGCATCTCTCGGCGGCGAGGTTAACATCCGGCTCGTCCGCTGAGGCCGCTCTCGCCTCCGGCCCCGTGTCGCCGGCCCTGGACGGGTCGAGCGCCTCGGCTAAACTGGTCTTTCACGGCTTTCGTCCACCCCGGCCCCCGGCCCATCGCATGACCGACGAGTCCCTCGAGCCCTTGACGGCCCCTCTCGACCGCGACGCGCTGGTCAAGGAGCACATGCGGTTGGTGAAGCAGGTCGCGGCCAAGATCGCCACCCGCCTGCCGCCGAACGTCGAGCTCGACGACCTCATCGGCTCGGGGATGATCGGCCTCCTCGACGCCGTGGACAAGTTCGATCAGGCCAAGTCGACGAACTTCAAGAAGTACGCGGAGATCCGCATCAAGGGCGCGATCCTCGACGAGCTGCGGGCGATGGACCACGTGAGCCGCACGGTCCGGCGCCAGTCCTCGGAGCTCAACCAGGCGGTCCGCAAGCTCCAGGACGACCTCGGGCGCCGCGCCACCGCCGAGGAGACGGCCGAGCACCTCGGCATGGACCTCAAGGGCTACCACGCGCTCATGAACAAGCTGAAGCCCGTGCTGGTGGTCAGCTTCGACGACCTCACCGAGGACAAGTCCCGAGATCCGCTGCAATTCCTCGCCGACCCCAACGCCCGCGACCCGCAGACCGCCCTCCACGTGAAGAAGGTCCGCGAGCTCGTCGCCTCCACGCTCGACGGCCTCAAGGACCGCGAGCGCCTCGTCGTCCGCTTCTACTACTACGACGGGATGACCCTCAAGGAGATCGGCAAGATCCTGGGCGTGTCCGAGAGTCGCATCAGCCAGATGCTGACCCAGGCGACGAACACCCTCGGCCGACGGCTCCGGGCGCAGCTCCGGAGCGACGGCCGCGTCCTGAGCCTGCTCGAGTGAGCCGCGTCGCGCGGTGGGCGCTCGCGCCCGTGCTGACGGCGCTGCTGGTCCTCTCGACCGGAGGGGGCGCCAGCGCCGACGGCATGCCCACGCCGGACGTCCTCGACGCCGACGACCCGACGGTCACCGACGACCTCGGCTTCGGCTCGGTGGACCTCACGGCCTCGGGGCCGTCCGACGAAGACCTCGTCCTCGCCGCCCAGAAGCGGCGCACGACGGTGCAGGAGGCGCCGTCGATCATCTACGTCATCACCCGCCGGCAGATCCAGGAGCGCGGCTACCGCACGCTCAACGAGGTGCTGCGCACCGTGCCGGGCTTCGAGGGCGACCGCTGGGAGGGCAACGGCTGGCAGAAGGAGAGCTTCGCCCGCGGCATCCCGCGCGGCGTGCTGGTGCTCCTCAACGGCGTGAACATCGACGAGCCCCTCCGGAGCTTCGTCTCCCTCGACCGCAAGATCCCCCTCGAGATCGTCGACCGCGTCGAGGTGACGAGCGGCCCGGGCGGCGTCCTCTGGGGCTCCAACGCGCTCCTCGGCATCGTCAA
This sequence comes from Deltaproteobacteria bacterium, assembly GCA_006226565.1. Lineage (GTDB taxonomy): Bacteria > Myxococcota_A > UBA9042 > PHBI01 > PHBI01 > PHBI01. Next base: position 1,846 of record SBGO01000074.1, read on the forward strand.
CATCGTCACGCGGCGCCCCGACGGGCACGGCGTGCAGCTCCTCGCCGGCGCGGGCGACGGGCCCGGCGACCGCCTCGCCACCAAGGTCGCCCTCGGCATCGACGAGGAGCTCAGCGAGGACATCGCGCTCTTCGCCCACGTCAGCTTCTTCACCTCCAACGGCCCCGAGCTGACCCTCGACGCCCAGAAGGTGCTCGGCTCCCTGCCGGCCCCGGCCGACGACTCGCCGACCTTCTACATCCCCGAGCAGGGGACCTTCTCGAGCGGCGAGCGCGACTACTTCTTCAACTTCGCCGGTCGCCTGGAGCTCGGCCCCGTCGCCCTCGACTGGATGCTCCCCTTCACCAAGACCCACCGCGCCCTCGCCACCGGCGGCGCGCCGCTGGTCACCGACTTCATCGACCCGTCCCGCTCCGGCACCGCCAGCGCCAGCGCCGACGCCGTGCGCGTCGTGCAGCTCAGCTGGGCGGACCGCTTCGCCGACGGCGCGGTCGGCGTCCTCGCCCGCGCCCACGTCACGCAGTGGGAGGTCGACGACGACCCCTTCGGCGTCTACCCGTCGAGCCCGATCGTGCTCGCCAACCTCGGCTACTCCGAGGATCTCCGGCTCACGCTCAAGTCCGACGTGCTGCTCCGGCCGGGCGCCTCGGTCGACTTCGACATCCACCCGAGCGAGACGCTCACCCTCCTCGCCGGCCTCGACCTCGCCTTCGACATCTCCTCGGGGATCAAGCAGCGCAGCTGGACGACCGACACCCTCGGCACGTGCCCCGAGGGCTTCGTCTACGACGCGACCGACATCCACCTGCCGTGCCACATCGACGACCCCCTGGTCGAGGACGTCACGCGCTCCATCGGCGGCGGCTTCGTGCAGGCCGACTGGCGCGTCCTGCCCGAGCTGGCGCTCAGCGCCGGCCTGCGCCTCCAGGCGTCGAGCCAGTTCGACCCGGCGCTCCTGTGGAGCGGCGGCGTCGTCTGGGGACCGACCGCCGACACCCACTTCAAGCTCTTCGCCGCCTCCGGTCTCCGGCCGCCGGGGATCCTCTCGACCCACGTGCTCAACACCACGGCGGCCATCAGCTTCGACGCCAACCCCGCCCTCGACGCCGAGACCTCGCGCTCCATCGAGGTGGAGGCCAACACGACGCTGCTCCGGGACAGCGGCGTGGTCCGCGACCTCTACCTGCGCGCCAACGGCTCGCTCACGCAGATGCGCAACGTCATCGTGAACTCCGGCGGGCGCTTCGCGAACTCCGGCGAGCAGCGCATCTGGGCCGCCGAGGGCTTCGCCCGCCTGCGCTTCCAGCGGGGGCACGAGCTCTGGGCGAACTACAGCTTCACCAAGGTCCTCGACGACGCCGCCGAGGGCGGCGAGCTCCAGAACATCGCGCGCCACATGGCCAACTTCGGCGGCAAGGTGGGCTTCCTCGACGACCACATCGAGCTCACCGGGCTCCTGACCTGGAAGGGGTCGATGGTCGACCCGAACCGCCCGCCGCTGGTCGACCCGAGCCGCCCGGACTACTCGGTGAGCTGCGCCGACCTGCTCGCCGCCGGGACGAGCACCGACAACCCGCTGGCCGCCGTGTGCAGCTTCCCCAGCCTCCAGCAGGGGGTGTGGGTGATGTCGGGGGCCTCGGTGCGCGAGACCCTCGAGCCCGTGCTGCTCCTCGACCTCGGCGTCCGCTTCAAGAACATCTGGCGGGACCTGACCGTGGCCATCTTCGTCCACAACGTCCTCGACGCCCGCTACTACGAGCCGGACCTCTTCAACGACGCCCGCGTCCTCAGCCGCCCGCAGCCCAAGCCCGGCATGAGCTTCTTCGGCCAGGTCTCCTTCGGTCTGTGACCCGGCCCGGCGCCCGGAAGGGTGTGGAAATGTCTTTTGTTTCAATGGGTTAGGGTCCAAATACGCGGTTGACACCCGGGGGGCCGCGCGATATGGTCCGGCTCCCTCGGGCGCCGCCTTCAGCACGCGCCCAGCAGTTACTCGGGGCGCCCATGGACATGACCTCGCCGCCCTCGGACGGCCGCCGGATTCCAGTCAACATCGAAGAGGAGATGCGTGGGTCGTACCTGGCCTACGCGATGAGCGTCATCATCGGACGCGCGCTCCCCGATGTTCGTGACGGGCTCAAGCCCGTGCACCGCCGCGTGCTCTACGCGATGCACGAGCAGCGCAACACCTGGAACACCGCCTACAAGAAGTCCGCCCGCATCGTCGGCGACGTCATCGGCAAGTACCACCCGCACGGCGACTCCGCGGTCTACGACACGATGGTCCGCATGGCGCAGCCGTTCGCCATGCGCTACCTGCTCGTGGACGGGCAGGGCAACTTCGGCTCGGTCGACGGCGACCCGGCCGCCGCCATGCGTTACACCGAGGTGCGGATGACGCGCCTCGCGGGCGAGCTCCTCGCGGACATCGAGAAGGAGACCGTCGACTGGCAGGAGAACTACGACGGCTCCGAGCAGGAGCCGACGGTCCTGCCCGCCGCCTACCCGAACCTGCTGGTGAACGGCTCGGGCGGCATCGCGGTCGGCATGGCGACGAACATGCCGCCGCACAACCTCCACGAGGTCATCCAGGCGACCATCGCCCTCATCGAGGACCCGCACATCTCGGTCCCCGACCTGATGGGGCTGATGCCCGGGCCGGACTTCCCGACCGGCGGCTACATCTTCGGGCGCCGCGGCATCGTCGACGCCTACACGACCGGGCGCGGCAAGATCAAGGTCCGCGCCAAGGCCGACATCGAGCTCGACGACAAGGGCGACGAGCGCGCCATCATCGTCACCGAGCTGCCCTACCAGGTGAACAAGGCGAAGCTGCTCGAGGTCATCGCCGGCCTCGTGCGGGACAAGAAGATCGACGGCATCCGGGACCTGCGGGACGAGAGCGACCGCAACGGGATGCGCATCTTCATCGAGCTCAAGCGCGGCGCCCTCGGGCAGATCGTGCTGAACAAGCTCTTCGCCATGACGGCGATGCAGACGACCTTCGGCATCATCAACCTCGCCATCGTGCGCGGCCAGCCGCAGGTCCTGCCGGTCAAGGACCTGCTGAGCCACTTCGTCAACCACCGCCGTGACGTGGTGACGCGGCGCACGCGCTACGAGCTGCGCAAGGCCGAGGAGCGCGCCCACATCCTCGAGGGCTACCTCATCGCCCTCGACAACATCGACGAGATCATCGCCCTCATCAAGGCGAGCCCGACCCCCGCCGACGCGCGCCTGGCCTTGATCGCCCGCTTCGGGCTCTCGGAGATCCAGGCGCAGAGCATCCTCGACATGCGGCTCCAGCGCCTGACCGGCCTCGAGCGCGAGAAGATCGAGACCGAGTACGCCGAGGTGATGGCGCGCATCGGCGAGCTCAAGGCGATCCTGGCCGACGACAAGAAGCTCATGGCGCTCATCGTCGACGAGCTCAAGTCCATCGACGAGCGCTACTCGGACGCGCGCCGGACGCAGATCGTCGACGCCTCCGGCGAGCTCGACATGGAGGACCTGATCGCCGACGAGGAGATGGTCGTCACGACCACCACCACCGGCTACATCAAGCGCACTCCGCTGAGCGAGTACCGGACCCAGCGCCGCGGCGGCAAGGGCCGCACGGGGATGAACACCAAGGACGCGGACGACGTGACGAACCTCTTCGTCGCCTCCGCGCACACGCTGCTGCTCATCTTCACGAACACCGGGCAGGTCTACCCCCTCAAGGTCTGGGAGCTGCCCCAGGGCGGCATCGCGTCGGCCGGCAAGGCCATCGTGAACCTCATCCCCCTCGAGGACGGCGAGCAGATCCGGTCGATCGTCCCGGTCGAGAGCCTCGACGACCCCAACCTCTTCCTCGTCTTCGCGACCCACCGCGGCGGCATCAAGCGGACCGCCCTCGACCAGTACAAGAACGTGCGCTCGAAGGGCATCCGCGCCATCAACCTGGCGGACGACGACGACATCATCGATGTCCGGCTGGCGAGCGAGGACGGCTTCCTGATGCTGGTCACCGCCAAGGGCCAGGCCATCATCTTCCCGGTGAGCGACGTGCGGGCCACCGGCCGCGCCTCGAGCGGCGTCCGCGGCATCAAGCTCCGCAAGGACGACGAGGTCGTGGCGATGGACGTCGTCAGCCTCGACAAGCCCGAGGAGGACCCCGACGAGCTCGAGATCGAGGACGGCGACGACGCCGACGAGGCGGTCGCCGAGCTCGAGGCCGAGGTCGACGAGGGAGACGAGGACGGCGGCGAGGAGAGCGTCGACGACTGGACGCCGACCATCGTGCTCGTCACCGAGAACGGCTACGGCAAGCGCACGCCGCTCACCCAGTTCCGCGTCCAGCGGCGCGGCGGGCTCGGCCTGCGCGCGCTGCCCTACACCAAGCGCAACGGCTCGCTGGTAGCGATGAGCCAGGTGAAGGGCGACGACGACCTGATGCTCGTCACCGACGGCGGGACCATCATTCGCCTGGCGGTCGCGGAGATCCGCGTGTACAGCCGCGCCGCCAAGGGCGTCCGCATCATCCACCTGCGCGACGAGAACGTCGTGTCCATCCACGCCGTGCCCTCCTCCGAGGACGACGACGCGGAGGAGAGCGAGGGGATGGCGGAGAACGACGAGATGATCGACGTCGAGGTCGAGGAGACCGACGCGTCCATGGAGGGAGAGGACGGGCCAGCCGACACTCCCGGGGAGACCGAGGCGTGACCCAACCCCATCTGACCGTCGAGCTCGCGCGCGGGAAGTCCAAGCCGCTCTGGCTTGGGCACCCGTGGGTGTTCAGTGGCGCCATCCACCGCGTGAAGGGGGACGTCGGCGACACCGGCGGCCCGTGCCTGGTCGTGGACGAGCGCGGCAACGCGCTCGGCAGCGGCTTCTACAACCCCCACGGGCGCATCTCCGTGCGGATGCTCGAGCACCGCAGGTCGACCGACCTGGTGTACGAGCCGCGCCCGTTCCCGGTGCTGCTGCGCGAGCGCCTCGAGGCCGCGATGGCGCGCCGGGCCATGCTGGGGTTCCCCGGCGAGGGCACCGACGCCTACCGGCTCGTCAACGCCGAGGGCGACCTGCTCCCGGGGCTGATCGTGGACGTGCTCGGGCCGGTGGCGAGCGTGCAGCTCAACGCCCGCGCGATGTACGAGCAGCGCGACCTCGTGGCGCGCGAGGTGCGCGCGGTGACGGGCGCCGATCTCGTCTCGCTGACGGTGACCGAGACCGCCTCGCGGCTCGAGGCCATCCCGGTGATGGGTGAGACCTACGGCACCCGCGGCGAGCTCGTGAAGAACGCGTCGGTCGACGTGGTCGAGCACGGGGTGCGCTACCGCGTGAACCTCGAGACCTCGCAGAAGACCGGCTTCTACGTCGATCAGCGCGAGAACCGGAAGCGCTTCGCCGAGCTGTGCGGCGGGCAGCGCGTGCTCGACGCCTACTGCTACGTCGGGGGCTTCGGGATCTCGGCCGCCCTCGCCGGCGCCTCCCGGGTGACGCAGGTCGACAGCTCCAAGTCGGCCATCAGCCAGGCGCAGCAGAACGCCGAGCTGAACGCCGTCGACGATCGCGTCGAGGCGATCACCGTCGACGCCGTGAACTTCCTCAAGGACGCCCAGGCGCGCGGGCAGCAGTGGGACCGCATCGTGTGCGACCCGCCGAAGCTGGCGCAGGGGCGCGGGCACGTCGACGAGGCGCTCAAGAAGTACGCCCGCATCAACACCCTCGCGATGGGCGCGCTCGCCCCGGGTGGGCTGATGCTGACCTGCTCCTGCAGCCGCCACGTCTCGGAGTCGGACTTCGCGCGCATGCTGACCGAGGCCGGCCACCGGCTCCGCAAGACCGTGCAGATCTACGGCCAGTGGAGCCAGCCCGAGGATCACCCGGTGCTGTCCGTGGCCCCCGAGGGGCGCTACCTCAAGGCGTTCCTGATCGGCGTCAGCTGAGCGACGCGCTCCTCCGGAGCCGCAGCTCGAGCACGATCGCGATAGGAGCCGCGCCGGCGATGCTGGCGCGGCTTCGTCGTCTTGTGTGCCCGGCATGGGCGCTGACTTGGAGGTGGAAGTCCTCCGCCGAGCAGGCCATTGCGAGGCAAGCGAAGCGCAAGGGCGGAAGGGCGACCGACCGTTTGGAGGAAGCGCGTAGCGAAGCCGCGGGCCGATGGACAAGAACCGGATACGAGGCGACCCGGACCGGGGCGAGCGGGCAAGTGACCGCGAAGCTCCAGTGGCCAAGGGGAAGGGTCGTAAATCCGGCGGTCGTGCGGTGAAGGCCAGCGTTCTTACCCGGGGAGATCTCGCCTTGCCTCTGAAAGGGGGACGCGCAGTCAGGCGTGGAGCGAGAAGTCAGCCGAGGTCGTAGTAGCCGGCGATGTCGGTGAAGGGCCGAACGAGAGGGAGAGCACGAAGCCCACGGGCTCGAAGACGCCATGTCACAGAAGTCCACCCAGTTGGAGCTGCCGTTCGAGGACAGGGGTGAAGCCCCGAAGGTAGAGCGGAGCGTGGAAGCGTCGCCGGCGCCCGCGGAAGCGGAAGGCCCAGGAGCGAGCGGTGTCATGGGGCGAGCGCTGAGTCGCTCGAACCTGTTCGCCGCGCTCATGCGAGTGAGGAAGAACAAGGGAGGTCCCGGCATCGACGGGATGACGGTGGACGAGCTGCCGGATTGGCTGAAGGAGCACTGGCCGCGGGTGCGCGAGGAACTCCTCGCGGGCCGCTACCAGCCGCAGCCAGTCAAGCGGCAGCTCATCCCGAAGCCGGGCGGAGGCCAGCGTGAGCTGGGTATCCCGACCGTGCTGGACCGCCTCATCCAGCAGGCCCTGCTCCAGGTCCTGCAGCCGCAGTTCGACCCCGGTTTCTCCGACCACAGCTACGGCTTCCGCCCGGGCCGCCGAGCGCACGACGCCATCCGTCGCGCGCAAGGCTACGTCCAGGAGGGCCGCCGCTGGGTCGTCGACGTGGACCTGGAGCGGTTCTTCGACCGCGTCAACCACGACGTCCTGATGGGGAAGCTGGCCGCGCGAATCGCGGACAAGACGGCGCTGAGGCTTATCCGTCGCTACCTCCAGGCCGGGATGATGGCCGACGGGGTGGTGATGGAGCGGCACCGCGGGACGCCTCAGGGCGGGCCGCTGTCGCCGCTGCTGGCCAACCTGCTCCTCGACGAAGTCGACAAGGAGCTGGAGAAGCGAGGGCACGCCTTCGTGCGCTACGCCGACGACTGCAACGTGTATGTGCGGTCGAGGCGAGCGGGCGAGCGCGTCATGGCGCACATGCGTCGGCTTTTCGGCAAGCTCCGGCTGCGCGTCAACGAGGCGAAGAGCGCGGTGGCGCGCGCGTGGGAGCGGAAGTTCCTCGGCTTCACCTTCTGGGTGGCCCGGGGACGGACGATCCGACGCCGCGTGTCGAGCAAGTCCCTTGCTGCGATGAAGGAGCGGGTGCGCCGCCTGACACGGCGCTCCTGCGGGCAGAGCCTCCAACAGGTCGTCGAGGACCTCCGGCCGTACCTCAACGGCTGGCGGGCGTACTACGGCATCGCCGAGACGCCCGGGGTCTTCGCGGACCTCGATGGATGGATCCGCCACCGCCTCCGCGCGATCCAACTCAAGCAGTGGAAGCGGGGTCGGACGACTTACCGCGAGCTGGTGGCTCGCGGCGTTCGCCCTCGAACGGCCGCCGAGGTGGCCGCAAACACCCGCCGCTGGTGGAGGAACAGCGCGATGGCGATTCATCACGCCCTTCCGAACCGCATGTTCGACGAGTTGGGATTGCCCCGGCTCGCCGCGTAACCTCAACCTCTCGAACCGCCCGGTGCGGACCCGCATGCCGGGTGGTGTGGGAGGGGACCGGCGGGGATCACCCGCCGCCCCTATCCCGATTGCGGCTCGCCGGCCGCCGCGCAAGCGCCGCGAACCGGCCTCCGCTTCTCGAACCACAGAGGACACGGAGGACACGGAGACAGCCGCCTCGGAGGCACGCCACCGACGCGCGTCGCGGGCGGCTGCCTTGACCGAAGCCACAGCGGACGGGAGGTCCGCGGGCCGCTTGGCCTGCGCTCGTCCCGAGCGCGGTGGCGCGTGGTGTGACCGTCGGCGAGCGTCTGCGCCGGCCCTGTCACGCCGGCGCAGACGTGCTCAGCGCTGCGGCGTGGCGCTGGCCATCTGGAAGTAGAGGTTCTCGTCGTTCTCGACCTTGACGTCCCAGTCGCGGATGTCGGTCCAGCCCTTGAGGCCCTCTTTCTTCAGCTTGTTCGACACGGCGACGAGCGAGCTCTTGAAGCTCGCAGTCTTGCCGCGCTCGATCAGGATGTAGAACTTCTTGCCGCCGTTGAAGTCCCGCAGGTACGGCTCGAACTGCTCGTCCTTCTTCTCGATGGGCTTGAGCTCGTTCCAGCTGTAGTACGTCTCGCCGCGCCAGGTGATGAGCCACCCGATGACGTCCTCTTCGCAGACGGTCTTGTACTGACCGCGGAAGAGGCTCGTCGTCCACGCGCCCGGCGAGCTCTCGTCGAGGGAGTCGAGGCCGAGCTTCACGCTGAACGGCTCGTAGGCGTCGATAACGTCCTGGGTGAGCGGCAGCTTGGTGCAGGTCCGGTAGTACGAGTCGAACAGGTACTTCTGGGACCAGCCGGGGGTCAGGCTCGGCATGTAGTAGCTGAGCGACCACGCTGCGAGCATGGACGCCGTGAGGCCGAGCCCGACGAGGCCCGCCATCCGCGTCTTGGCGACGAAGAAGAGCGCGAGCGCCAGCACCCCGAGGAGGGTGATGAGCGTGATGAACGTCTTGTACTCGAACGCCTTCGTCGTCAGGATCCCGCGCAGCGTCGGCGAGATCTCCTTGAAGAAGAGGCTGTCCTTCCAGGTCTCCGTCGCCGTCGGCGAGACCTTGCCGTCCTCGTCGATCGGCAGCTGCTGGGCGAGCGGCCGATCGTACTTGTAGGTCATGAGGTTGCGGAGGTGCTGCGGATCCTCGTGGAGGTCCCAGCCGACCGCGACCACCATCACGATCCCGAACAGCGCCGACAGCCGGGCCATCCACGCCCCCTCGTCGAGGAGGCGGTCGATGAAGAGCGCGACGATCACCGCGAGCGCCGGGAACGCCGGGAAGATGTAGTGGTGGAACTTCGTCGACGAGCCGGTGAAGAACGCGAAGGCCACCATGAACCAGATCGCCATGAAGACCTTGGCCTGGTTCTTCGGGTTCGGGTCGCGGCCGCGCAGGCGGACGAGCCACAGGAGCGCGAGCGGCACGAAGGCGACCCAGGGGAAGGTGCCGATCCCGAGCCACTTCATGAAGTGCTCGAAGGTGCCGCTGTCGATCTGGTGGACGCCCTCACCGAGGCGCTTGAAGTGGTCGTGGATGAAGAAGCGGTTGTAGTAGGGCTTGCCGTGGACCACGAGCATCGCCACGTACCACGGCAGGCTCACGAGCAGGAACGCGAGGGTCCCGCTGAGGAGCTCCGCCCGCTTCAGGACGGCCCACGTGCGCGTCACCATCAGCCAGACGAGGATGATGAGGCCGGGCAGCATGAAGCCGAAGAGCCCCTTCGCGTAGAAGCTCTGGCCGAAGAAGACGAACGCCGTGATCAGGTAGAAGCGGCGTAGCCAGCGGTCCTTGAAGGCGTCGTCGAGGCCGTTCTCGCGCTTCTCGCGGAACCAGCGTCGGGCCATCCACCCGAGCCACAGCCCCAGCACCACGAGGTAGCCGAGGGCGTGCGCCCAGCCGTGATCGATGTCCGTCAACAGCACGCCGTACTGCGGCAGCGTGTTGAGCAGCAGGAGGCCTATCGACAGCCCTGTCCATCGCATGAACTTCTTGTCGGACATCGGCTCGCGAGGTCCGAAGAAGGCCATGACGATGCATAACATCGCGATCACCATGGTCCCGACGACCGGCATGTCGGTCTGGGCCTGGCGACTGATCATGAAGAACTCGGGTGAGGTCGCCATGATCCCCGCGGCCAGGAGGCCGATCCGGCGTGACCACACCTTCGAGAGCACGATGAAGGCGAGGTACACGCTCAGGATGGCGAGGATCGCCACCGGCAGGCGCACCGCCCACTCACCCCGGCCAATCACCCGCGCGGCGACGGCCTCGGTCCAGAAGATGAAGATCGGCTTCGAGTAGAAGTAGGCGCCTTGCTGCTTGTCGCCGATCTTCTCGCGGTAGCCCCACCACGGGCTCACCCAATCGTAGGTGTCGAGCATCTCCGTGGTGACCGCACCGTAGTGCGTCTCCCACGGATCCCACAGGCCGAACGCGCCCAGGTTCGGCAGGAACACCAAGCAGGCGCCGAGAAACACGAAGAGCCGCCACCGGCGCTCGTGCCGGGGCGGCTCCCAGGTGCGGAGGCTGGTGGGGTCGCTCGCCAGAATAGGCAGGGAGCGACCCTCGCCGGCCTCGTCCGTCTCCAGGATGACCGGAGGCCCATCGTCGGGGGTGGAAGCCGTCCGCTCGGGGACGGCCTCCGCCTCCATGGTGTCCGGAACGACGGACAAGAGGGGACTAGCGCTTGGAGAACTGGAAGCGCTTGCGGGCGCCGGGCTGGCCGTACTTCTTGCGCTCGACCTCGCGGGCGTCGCGGGTCAGGAAGCCCGAACGCTTGAGCGGGGGACGGAAGCTCTCCTGGTCGAGGTTCGCGAGGCAGCGGCTGATGCCGTGCTTGACCGCGTCCGCCTGACCGCTGAGGCCGCCACCGCGGACGGTCGCCCACACGTCGTACTTGCCCTCGGTCTCGGTGATCTCGAAGGGCTGGTTGACGATCATGAGCAGCGTGGCGCGGCGGAAGTACTCCGGCGCCTCACGGCGGTTGATCGTGATCTGACCGTTACCCGGCGCCATGAAGACGCGCGCGCTGGCCTCCTTGCGGCGGCCGGTGGCGTAGGTACGGTTTTCCTTGGCGAGCTTCGTCGTAGCCATCTGGAGCCTCAAACGCGGGTCAGATCGATCGGGGCGGGCTTCTGCGCGGCGTGCGGGTGATCGGCGCCGGCGTAGACCTTCATCTTCTTGAACATGTGGCGCCCGAGCGGCCCGCGCGGGAGCATGCCCTTGACGGCCTTCTCGATCACGAGGCGGCTGTCCTTGGCGAGGAGCTCGGCGGCGGTGGTCTCACGGAGGCCACCCATGTACCCGGAGTGCCGGTAGTACACCTTCTTGTCGAGCTTGTTGCCGGTCAGCACGACCCGGTCGGCGTTGACGACGACCACGAAGTCACCGCAATCGGCATGGGGCGTGTAAGTCGGCTTGTGCTTGCCACGCAGGACCTGCGCGATACGGGCGGCGGCGCGACCGAGGGTCTGACCATCGAGGTCCACCAGGTGCCACTGGCGCTCGATCGTCTCGGGGTTGAAGCTTTCGGTTTTCATCGTCTCAGTCCTGGACGTCTCACACGTGGTCCGGCGCGACGCATCCGCCAGCGGGGCGCACCGTGTGTCACGCACACGATGCAAGGCGCCCCCAGGGCGCGGAGCCGGGATTCTATAGAGGCGGCGCGCCTCGGTGTCAACGCAAAAGGGGGAGGGCCCGAGCCGCCCGAGCGGGCGGCTCGAGCGTCACGCTCAGATCGCGGCGCGGAGCGCCTCAGCGCGATCGGTGCGCTCCCAGGTGAAGCCGTCGCCGCTGCGCCCGAAGTGGCCGTAGGCCGCCGTCGGGGTGAAGATCGGGCGACGCAGATCGAGCTGCGCGATCATGGCGGCCGGGCGGAAGTCGAAGACCTCGCGGACGGCGGCCTCGATCTTCTTGGTGTCGACCGTCTCGGTCCCGAAGGTGTCGACGAGGACGCTCACCGGGCGGGCGACGCCGATCGCGTACGCGACCTGGACCTCGCACTTCGAGGCGAGGCCGGCGGCCACGATGTTCTTCGCGACGTAGCGGGTGTAGTAGGCGGCCGAGCGGTCGACCTTGGTGGCGTCCTTGCCCGAGAAGGCGCCGCCGCCGTGGCGGGCGTAGCCGCCGTAGGTGTCGACGATGATCTTGCGGCCGGTGAGGCCGGCGTCGCCGACGGGCCCGCCGACCACGAAGCGGCCGGTCGGGTTCACGTGGTAGATGGTCTGGTCGTTGACGAGCTCGCGCGGGACGACCTTGTCGATGACCAGCTCGCGGATCGCCTGGGTGATCTGCGCGTGGGTCGCCGACTCGGCGTGCTGCGTCGAGACGACGATGGTGCCGATGCTGACCGGGCGACCGTCAACGTAGTTGACAGTGACCTGGCTCTTGCTGTCCGGGCGGAGGAAGTCGACCTCGCCGCGGCGGCGGACCTCGGCCAGCTCGTGAACGAGCTTGTGGGCCATCTGGATCGGCAGCGGCATGAGCTCGGGGGTCTCGTCGCAGGCGAAGCCGAACATCAGCCCCTGGTCGCCGGCGCCCTGCTCCGCGTGGAGCCCCTCACCCTCGTTGACGCCCTGGGCGATGTCCGGCGACTGCCGGTCGATCGTGGTCAGCACGGCGCAGCTGTCGGCGTCGAAGCCGATGCCCGGGTCGGTGTAGCCGATGCGGCGCAGGGTGTCGCGGACGACCTGCGGCATGTCGACGTACGCCTTGGTGGTGATCTCACCGCCGATCATCACGAGACCGGTGGTCGTGAAGGTCTCGCAGGCCACGCGAGACATCGGATCGACCGCGAGGCAGGCGTCGAGGATCGCGTCCGAGACCTGGTCGGCGACCTTGTCGGGGTGACCTTCGCTGACGGACTCGGAGGTGAAGACGAAGTCCTTGAGCGCCATGGATTCTCCAGGGGCAGCGGGGGACCGGCAGGGGTCCCCGTCGAGATGAGGGCAGCTTTCCTACAGCGGCGGAATCCCGGCGTCAAGGACGCGGAGAGGCCCGCCTTGGATGGGTCGTCGCGGGTCCCCCGATCAGGGGTTGCGGACGGGCGGCATGTAGCGGACCGAGACGGCGAAGAGCATGTCGGTGTCGCCGCTGACGGCCGAGGAGTAGCCGAGATCGAAGGCGACCTGCGCGCTGACGTAGCCGAAGCCCGCGCTCACGCGCTGCTGGCCGAGGAGCTGGTCCTCGACGTAGCCGACCCGGGCGTGGAACGCCCGCGCGAAGGTGTACTCGGCGCCGAAGCCGAAGCGCGGGATGGTCTTCGCCCCGTCGTGGCCCGTGAGATCCACGTCGAGGGAGGCGGTCACCTCGAGGGGATCGAAGAGGATCCCCAGGCCGAGGCCGAGGCGGCGCGGGGCCTCGCCGCTCTTCGTGTCGATGAGGTTGGCGCCGGTCACGCCGAGCCGGATGCGGCTCGCGATGTCGAGGAGGAGCCCGATGTCGACGGTCCAGGCGTCGACGTCGTCGCTCTCGCCGCTCTGCCCGTCGTCCTGGCCCACGGTGAGGCCGAGGTAGCGCGCGCCGACGCCGGCGAAGAGGCCGACGTCCGGGGTGATGTAGGCGGTCGACAGCGCGCCGCGGAGCTGGTGGCCGTCGCGGTCGACGCCGTTGGGGGCGCCCGTCAGATAGGTGTAGGCGAGGCCCATCGCCAGATATTGATTGGTGAGGGAGTCGCTGGCGGCGGCGGTGAAGCCGTGGCCCGACCGCCCCTCGAGGTAGGAGTAGCCGCCCTCGACGATGACCGCGCGGGCCCGGCTCATGGCCGCCGGGTTGAAGAACATGGAGGCGGGGCCCCACACCGAGGCGTAGGCGTTGTCGCCGGTGCCGAGGGTCTCGGCGGGCGCGCCGTCCTCGCGGCTCTGGGCGAGCGCCTGGGGCGCGACGGTCGCCACGGCGAGCGCGACGACGAGCGCGGTGAGCCAGCGGGGACGGGGGCGGGCGAGGGGGGCGTTCAGGGCGCGCTCCTGGTGAGTTCTTGACGAGGGGTCGCGATCCCGCATGATGGGCTCCGACGGCGGACGGCGATACCCACCCACGCGGAGCCTTGTCAACCCTCCGGTGGTGAGAACCATTTCGACGTGCCGCGCCGCGAGGCGGCCGATGCCCCCCAACGCCCCACACCCGCCCGGTCCGCAGGGCGGCCTCCGCGAGGGAGACCATGCCGAAGGACAGCAAGAGCTCCGGTTCGTTGACGAAGGTCGTGGGGACGGTCGCGGTGGTGATCGCGGCGTTCCTCGTGCTGAAGTTCGTCTTCGGCGTCATCTCGAGCATCCTGACCTGGGGGCTCGTCGCCGTGGCGGTGGTGCTCGCGGCCTGGCTCTTCCTCGGCAGCGGCAGCGGCGGCGACTCCGGCAAATCGGGATGACGCTCGGCCTGCTCGCCGCCCTCGTCGTCGCCGTCGCGACCGGGGGAGCGGCGCATGCGGCGACCGGGCCGGAGCCGAGCGGGGCGCGCTTCGGGTCGGAGCTCCGCTTCCACGGTTGGTCGAAGGACTCCGAATACATCGCCTACAGCCGGGCGCGTCATCGCCCGGGCGTGGGCCGCAAGGCCAAGCCCATCGACGACGTCCAGCGGATGCACCGCCACGTGACGGACGGGAAGTTCGACGGCTTCGGCAAGATGGTCGGCGGCGACGTCGAGACGTGGGCCCTCGACCGCGGCTACGTCGTCGACCCCGCGCCGCGCACGCGCAGCGACGCGAGGACCACGGCCTTCCGGGTCGCGGGCCGCGAGTACACCCTGACGCTCCTCGTCGGCCAGCGGGTCGGGTGGGAGCTCCGCGCCGAGGGCCGCCTGCTGACGCGGCGCACCTTCGACACCATCTACCTCGACTACGCCGCCGAGCTCTACGTCGCACCGAACGCGCGGCAGGCCGTGCTCGTCATGCACCTCGACGCGGGGTGGGTGGTCGACGCCGCCATCTACCCGGTCAAGCTGCTCCCGGCCGCGCCCGAGGACCGGGCCGCCTCGTCGGGGACCGGGGGCGAATAGCCGTCGGGAAGTGACGCGCGGCGTGTGCACCAATTTCGCGCGCTCTCTCGGGCGACGGAGTGCCCCAAAAACGAAGAGGCCACCCGGGTGGGTGGCCTCTCGCGTCATCCGTCGGCTCCGGCGCGCGGCGCGGGGGACGTCACTCCTTCGGACCGCTCTCGAGCCCGAAGAGGTTCTTCTTCGCGCGGTCGAGCTCCGCCTGCTTGAGCGACGGCCAGCGCTTGGTGCGCCGGCTCTCCACCGCCTCGGACGCCGCCTGGCGCGCCTCGAGCTCTCCCGGCGGGAGGCTGGCGGACTTCCGGTCCTGTCCTCGCTTCACGAGCACCGTCCTGCTGTTCTCGTCATCCTCGCCTTCGAGCTCGAGCTCAACCTCGGCCTCGGCCTCGGCCTCGGCTGGGCCAGGCTCCCCGGCGTCGTCGGCGCTGGCGGCCTTGGCGCGCGGCCGCCGGCCCCCCTTCGCCGCGCCGCTCGCCCGGCCACCGCGCTTGCGGGCGGCGGTGCTGGTCGCGGCCGCCTCGGCCGTGTCGCCGAGGAGGCGCCAGTTGCCGTTGTCGTCGCGCTCGAAGCGCTCGTCGGCCTGCTTCCCGAGGGCGATCTTGAGCGCGCGCTTCGGGTGGGCGTCGGTCATCTGATTGG
>SBGO01000469.1 GCA_006226565.1 Deltaproteobacteria bacterium
CACGATCGAGGCCGCGAGCAGCGGCGCGGCGCGCGCGACCGGATCGGCCGCGACCACCAGGCGGACGGGCTCAGCCACGCGACCAGCCGCCCTCGCAGTCGTGGAAGAGCGCGTCCGCGCGCTCGGGGCCCCAGCTGCCCGCGGGATACTCGCGCAGCGGCTCGCCGCCGACCTCCCAGCCGCGCAGGATGTCGTCGGCGAAGCGCCAGCTGGCCTCGATCTCGTCGGCCCGCAGGAAGAGCGTCGCGTCCCCCTGGATGGCGTCGAGCAGCAGCCGCTCGTAGGCGGGCGCGCTGGGCGTGTCGAAGGCGTCGCGGTAGTCGAAGCTCAGGTGCGCCGGCGACATCACCATCGCCGTCCCCGGGCGCTTGACCCCGAAGGACAGGCTGATGGCCTCGCGCGGCTGGATGCTCAGGGTCAGCACGTTCGGGCGGATCTGGCACAGCGTGCCGTCCTGCAGCGCGCGCCGGAACGCGGTCGGCGTCATCCCCTCGGGCCGGTTGAAGAGCTGCAGCGGCGGGGTCCGGAACTGCACCTGGACCTCGGTGAACTTCTTCGGCAGGCGCTTGCCGTGGCGGAGCATGAAGGGCACGCCGCGCCAGCGCCAGGTGTCGATCTCCGCGCGGATGGCGACGTAGGTCTCGGTCTGCGAGTCGGCGGGGACGCCGTCCTCCTCCAGATAGCCGGGCACCTCGCGGCCGGCGACGACGCCGCGCGCGTAGCGGGCCCGCACCGCGTCCCGCGCGACCTCGTCCGGCTCGGGCCCGTGCAGCGCCCGCAGCACCTGGACCTTCTGGTCGCGGATGGCCTCGGGCTCGAGCGAGACCGGCGGCTCCATGGCGACGAGCGAGAGCACCTGCAGCATGTGGTTCTGCAGCATGTCGCGGAGGGCGCCGGTGGTGTCGTAGTAGCCGGCGCGGCCGTTCTCCATCCCGAGGTCCTCGGCGACGGTGATCTGCACGAGCTCCACGTGGTGGCGGTTCCAGAGCGGCTCGAAGATGGCGTTGTGGAAGCGGAAGCCCAGCAGGTTCTGGACGGTCTCCTTCCCGAGGTAGTGGTCGATCCGATAGATCTGGTCCTCGCGCAGCAGGCCGTGGAGCTCGGAGTTGAGCGCCTTGGCGCTGGCGAGGTCGTGCCCGAAGGGCTTCTCGATGACCACCCGCCGGAAGGCCGGCATCACGCCCACGCGCATCGTGACCAGGCCGGCCTCCGAGAGCTGGCGCACGGTCGGCGCGAAGAGGCCGGGCTTGAGCGCGAGGTAGAAGACGCGGCCGGCGTCCGCCCCGCCGGGGAGGCTGTCGAGCCGCTCGCCGAGGGCGCGCAGGCTGTCGAGGTCGCCGACGTCCGCCGCCTGGTAGCCGACCTGGGGCGCGAAGGCGTCGAAGGCCTCGCGCAGCTCGGGCGGGATGTGGTCGCGGACGCGCGCGCGGAAGGCGTCGTCGCTGAGCGGGCTGCGCGAGACGCCGATGACCGAGAAGCCCGCGCCGAGCCGCCCCGCCGCGGCGAGCGAGGTCAGCGCGGGGAGGAGCTTGCGGAGGGTCAGATCACCGCTCGCGCCGAGGATGACGAGCTGGGCTGGAGCGTCCATGGCCCCCACGCTACCCCGCCCTCGGGGCGCCGTCACGCCGCCCGCTTGCTGCATCGCAACATCGCGATTCACCACGCCCTTTGATTGACATACCCTCGTCGCCCTGGCATTGCGGCGCGCCCATGACCGACGCACCCAACGATACGATCCCCAGCGGCCCCGAGGCCGCCTTCGACACCTTCGCGCTCGACTCGCGCCTCCGCGAAGCGGTGTCCTCGCTCGGCTTCACCACGCCGACCCCCATCCAGGCGCGCGCGATCCCGTTGCTGCTCGCCGGCCGCGACCTGATCGGCCGGGCCCGGACGGGCTCCGGCAAGACCGCCGCCTTCGGGCTGCCGCTCCTCGAGCGGGTCAAGTCCGGGCGCGCGCCGGGCGGTGGCGTCCGGGCGCTGGTCCTCGCCCCGACCCGCGAGCTCGCGCTCCAGGTCACGGCCGCCCTCGAGACCTACGCGCGCGCGCTGCCGGTCAACATCCTGACGGTGTACGGCGGCGCCCCCTACGGCCGCCAGCTCGACGCGCTGCGCAACGGCGTGCCGGTCGTGGTCGGCACCCCCGGGCGCCTCCTCGATCACCTCGATCGCGGCACCCTCGACCTGTCCGCGGTCGAGCTCGTCGTGATCGACGAGGCCGACGAGATGCTCCGCATGGGCTTCGTCGAGGACGTCGAGCGGCTCCTCGCCGCGGCACCGCCGACGCGCCAGGTGGCGCTCTTCTCGGCGACGATGCCGCCGCCGATCCGCGAGATCGCCTCGGCGTACCTGCGCGATCCGGAGGAGGCCCAGGTCGAGGAGCGCGCGCTCACGGTCGATCACATCGCCCAGCGCTGGCTCGCCGTGCCCCACCGCTTCAAGCTCGACGCCCTCGAGCGCGTCCTGCGCGGCGAGCCGCGCGGGACCACCCTGGTCTTCGCCAAGACCCGCGCCGGCTGCGGCGAGGTCACCGACGCCCTGCTCGCCCGCGGGTTCGCCGTCGAGGCGCTCTCGGGCGACCTCGACCAGTCGGCGCGCGAGCGCGTCGTCGGGCGCCTCCGGGCCGGGCTCCTCGACCTCGTGGTCGCGACCGACGTCGCGGCGCGCGGCATCGACGTCGAGCACCTGACCCACGTCATCAACCTCGACCTGCCCCACGACACCGAGACCTACGTCCACCGCATCGGGCGGACCGGCCGCGCCGGCCGCGACGGGGCCGCCATCAGCTTCGTCACGCCGCGCGAGCAGCACCGCGTGCGCGAGCTGGAGCGGGCGCTGCGCGTGCAGATCGCGCGCATGGAGGTCCCCTCCGACGCCGCGATCGCGGACCGCAAGCGCGACGCGATCCGCGCCGACCTGACGCGCGCCATCGAGGCGCACGGGTTCGACGCGGTGCAGCAGGCGACCCGCGAGCTGCTCGAGGTGACCGGCTGGAGCGCCGAGGACCTGGCGGCGGCGGCGGTGCGGCTCCTCGCGGACGCGCGCCACC
>SBGO01000740.1 GCA_006226565.1 Deltaproteobacteria bacterium
GTCGACGGCGACGGCTTCGAAGACGTCCTGCTCGTCCGCGCCGACCACGCCGAGCTGCTGCGGGGCGCCGCCACCGGCTTGCGCCTCCCGCTCGCCCTCGCGCACGCGAACGTCGTCGGCGTCGGCGATCTCGATCGCGACGGCCACGACGACCTCGTCGCGCTCGGCAGCGCGGGCGCCCTGGTCCTCTGGGGCTCGGCGGCGGGCCCGGTCGCCGACGCGCCCTTCGCGTTCGACATCACCCGCGCCGCGCCCGCCGGCGACGTCAACGGCGACGGCGCCGCGGATCTCCTGCTCGCCCGCGGCGACACCGTCGCCGTCTATACCTTCGTTCGGTCCGGCCACCTCGCCGCCGGCCTCCGCGCCCGTGAGCTCGACGGGAGCCGCGTCCTCGCGTCCGACGTCGCGACCCTCACGCGCGGCGCCTTCGCCGTCGACGCGCGGCCGGTCGGCCCCTTCGGCGGCGCCCTCGACACGGGCGCCCTCGAGATCGCGGTCGCGCCCGTGGGTGCCCCCTTCGCCGACATCATCTCCGACGACGGGACCGCCGCCCCGGACGTCCCCGGACGGCTCGTCGAAGCCGTCACGGGCCTCGACGACGGCGTCGCCCACCGCGTGCGCGCCCGGGTCCGCTACCCGCTCGCGAGCGCCCCCATTCACCGCACGACCCCGTGGCTTCAGGTCCTCCCAGGCGTGCCGCGTGGCGTCCTCGTCACGCGCCCGCTCGCGCCGCCGGTCGCCGAGCCCGACGCCTTCGAGTGCGACCAGTGGTACCGCCGCTTCTTCCCGGCGCCGGGGCTGCTCACCAACGATCGTGGGCTTCCCGGAGAGGCCCTGACCGTCGAGCTCGTCACGCCGCCGGTCCACGGCGACGTGACCCTCTATGGCGGCGGCGCCTTCGACTACACGCCCCACCCGGGCTACTGGGGCGGCGACCGCTTTCGCTATCGCGTGGTCGGCGCCGGGGGCAGCAGCGAGGCCGAGGTGGCCATGACGGTCAATCCCACGGGCCTCTGCCGTGACCACACGGAGCCCCCGTGCCGTGCCGGGCGTTTCAGCTTCACCTTCACCCGCGCCGACGGGGCTCTCCTCGCCGGTCACTGCTGGCGCGAGGGGGACGCGCTCCGCTGCGACACCGACGACAGCGGCGCGCTCGTGCTCGACAGCGCTCCCGCCTGCGAGGCGATCAAGCCATGAGAAGGCGTCCCGCCGTCGGGGTGATCGCGGCCCTCGTCCTCGCGGCGACCGGTCCCGCGGCCGGGGCGGCGTCCCTCCTCCCGGCCGGCGACGTCGACGGCGACGGCAAGAGCGACCTCCTGGTAAGAGACGGCGCCGCGCTCCGCCTCTACTCGGGCGCGGCCCCGAACGGGACCATGCTCTGGCCGGACGCCGAGGCGCTCACCGCGGAGGCGGTCGTCGCGATGGGCGGGGACCTCGATGGAGACGGCCGCGCCGACCTCGTCATCGGCGAGCCCGACGTCCTCCCGGCGGGCCGCGTGAGGATCCTGCTGAGCGATCCCGAGGTCCCCGACGTCGAGCTCCTCGGCGAGCTCCCGGGCGATCGCTTCGGCGCCACCGTCGCCGCCACGGACCTCGACGGCGACGGCCTCAGCGAGCTCGCCGTCGGCGCCCCGGGCCGCGCCCCGACCGGCTGGATCGGCGTCTACGCCGGGCCCGTCACGGCCGAGGCCGCCCCCGCCGACGTCCTCCTCGGCCTCCAGGGCGTCGGCGCCCGCGTCGAGCGGGTGTGGGACGTCGACGGCGACGGCTTCTCCGACCTCCTCGTCGTCGACGGCGAGGTCGCCTATGTCGTTCACGGCGGCCGTGACGGCACGGGGGTCGGCGGTGGGCTCTACGACGCCTGGGCGGTCGGCCCCATGGGCGACGTCGACGCCGACGCGCAGGCCGAGCTCAGCTGGTGGCTCGGTCCGTCCCCGACCGAGGTCGGGGCGGGCGAGACCGCGGTCGCCGCCGGGGACCTCGACGGCGACCTCGTGGCGGACGTCCTCATCCGTGGGCCCGGCGGCGTCCGTGCGGTGTGCGGCGCGAAGTCCGCCGCCGAGCGTCGCGTCCTGGCCGACGTCGCGCTCGATCCGGCGGCCACCCCCGTGGGCGACGTCGATGGCGACGGCTTCGCCGACCTGGCGTGGCTCGACGACGCTGGCCGAATCACGGTCTGGCGCGGTCACGGGACCCTCTTCGGCGCGCCGGTCGCGAGCTGGCGGCCGCCTGCCGATCCGACGCCCGCCGTGGGCGGCGACACCGTGACGTTTGCGCTCGATCTCCTCGGGGGCTTCGACGAGCTCGGGCCGTACGGCAGCTGGCCGACGGCCACGGGCACGCGCCTCGTCGTCGGGCTTCCGGACGCCGACCTCTTCGGGGTGGACAGCGGCGCCTGGGCGGTCCTCTTCGGGAGCGATGAGCGTCTCGACGGCGTCCTCGGCGCGACCTACCCCTGGCCGAGCCTTCAGAACTGGCGCCCCGGCGCGCGGGCAGGGGCCAGCGTCGCGGGCGGCCTCCTGTGGCGCGCGGGCGTGCTCGTGGTCGGGATGCCGGGCAACGACTGGCGCGACCCGGAGTTCGCGACGCCGCCGAGCCCCGAGCTCGAGCCGGTCCCGGATGTCGGGGCGTTCGCCGTCGTCGCCGGTCAGTGGCCTCAGCTCTTCTCCGGCTCCGACGAGGGCCAGCGTCGGGGGGCCTCGATCGCGCTCGTCGGTGACCTGAACGGTGACGGCGTGGGCGACTTCGTCGAGGTCCTGCCGGGTGTCGGCGCGAAGAACGACCCCGTGGGCGAGGCTCGCGCCTATCTGGTCCCGGCCAGCCGTCCAAACGATCGCTGGGGCTTCATCTTCGACGTCCCGCCCACGTGGATCCGGACCGGAGAGACCCCCGGGAGCCCCGTCACCGCGGCCGTCGCCGCCGGAGATCTGAACGGCGACGCCGCCGCCGACTTCGCGCTGACCCGGCCCGACGCCGACCACGTCGAGGTCTATGGCCAGATGACCGAGGACGGCAAGGCGTCGGCGTTGAGCCTCCTCCACCCACCGCTCGGGCCCGGCGCCCACTTCGGGGCCACCGTCGTCGCCGCCGGGGACGTCGACGACGATGGCTACGGCGACCTCGCCGTCGCCGCGCCGGACAGCGGAGCGGGGAGCGTCTTCGTCTACTACGGCGCCCGAGGCTTCGTCGATCTGGGTCGCACGCAGCTGATCTCGGGGTGGGCCGACGGTGAGCGCTTCGGAGCGACCCTCGCCGCGCCGGGCGACGTCGACGGGGACGGCTTCGCCGACCTCGTGGTCGGCGCACCGGACCACGGCGGCGGCCGCGGTCGGATCGCGCTCTATCGCGGCGGGCCGGAGGGGCTCGACACCGCGGCCAGCTGGGAGCTCGTGGGCGAGCGACCGGACGGCCACCTCGGCCTCGCGCTCGCGTCAGGGCTCGACTGGAACGGCGACGGCTTCGGCGACCTGGCCGTGGCCGAGCGAGACAGCCCCGGCCAGGTCGCGGTCTTCGTCCTCGCGGGCAACGACGGAATGCGCGGTCACGCCGTCACCGTGGTCACCGGCACGACGGACGGCGTCGCCTTCGCGCCGACGGTTCCCTGGGCCGGGATCTCCGCACGGGACAGCGTCGAGGTGCTGATGACCCCGGCGTCGCCGTTCGCGGGCGCGGTCGAGCTCGAGGCCGAGGTGCGCGCGACCGTGGGCGAGGAGCTCCACAGCACGACCGTCTCCTCCATCGCGACCGTGGGCGCGACCCGCCTCTCGAACGTTCGCGGCTTGACGCCGTCGACCGCGTACCAGCTGCGCGGGCGCGTCGTGTTCCCCGTCGCCGACGCGCCGCTCCAGCCGGCGTCGCGGTGGCGTCGTGCGGGGCTCCTGGGGCAGCCGGCCCGCGTTCACTTCCGAACGCGCGCGAACCGCGCTCCCGTGGCGCGCCCCGACCGGTATCGCGCCACGGAGCGGGTGCTCACGGTCCAGCCCCCCGGGGTCCTCCTCAATGATGACGACCTCGACCTCGACCCGCTCAGGGTGGCCGCGCTCGTCCACCCCGTCGACCGCGGGCAGCTCGAGCTGCGCCCGGACGGCGGCTTCGTCTACACGGCGGAGCCGGGGGACATCGGCGAGGTGATCTTCGCCTATCGGGTCGAGGACGGCTTCGGCGTGAGCGAGGAGGCCTGGGTCACCGTCGAGCTCCGCCCCTGCGATCCGTACAGCTGCGCCGACGGCGCCTTCTCGGTCGATCTGAAGGGCGCGGGCGGAGGCCGGATGAGCGTCCGCTGCCAGGCCCACTACGAGGTCGACCCGCCGGAGATCCGCTGCGACACGACCCCCGATGGGAGCCTGTCGCTGTCGGCGACGGCGACGTGTCGTCCCGAGTAGGGGCCTGGCACCGCGGCGGCTACGGGCGCCGCCTCGTCACGGACAGTTCTGCATCGTGTTCAGCGACGTGGGCTCGCCGGTGATCCAGAACCCGGCGGAGATGGCGTCCAGCGTTCCGTCGCCGTCGAGGTCCACGTCGGGCTGATTGATGAGGTTGACGAAGGCCTGGCAGTAGAGCGGATCCGTCTGGAGCTTGCAGAAGTCCGACGGCTCGTCACAGGTCCGGTCCACGATGGGGATGCACTCGTAGGTGACCGGGTCGATGACCGGCGCGTCCTCGGTGCCGCCGAACACCGTGCAGACGCAGTCGTAGCGAGCCGACTCGTTGAGCCCGGCGACCAGGTTGGCGACCGTGACCCATCCGCCGACGCGGCCGCCGCGATCCTCGCCGACCGGTCCGACCGCGAGCTGCCCGCTCCCGTCGTCGGCCTCGGTGATGACGAACGCGGCGCGTGCGATCACCAGCTCGACGAACACGCGGCTGTCGTCGATACCGACGATGAAGCGGTAGTAGCCGTTCGTCGCCCGGAAGACCGTGTCGACGAGCTGCCCGGCGATGGCGATCGGTGGGAGCGACGTACCGGGCTGGAACCCGCGGGAGAGTGGGGTGATCGTGCCGTTGCTGTTCGGATAGCCGAAGTAGCCGAGCAGATCGACCTCACGCGCGTCCGCGAGGGACTCCGCGCCATGGAGGTCGATGGCCATCGGATCGCGGGCCAGCATGGCCCCGAAGTAGTCCTCGGCCCGCCCGACGAACGGCTCGAGCTGCTTGAAGATGGCGCCCAGGCCGTTGTCGATGGTGCCGTCGCCGTCGAGGTCGAAGCAGCACTGGTCGTCGGGCTCCCCGGTCTCCGGGTCCGTCACGGTGCTCTGGCCGCCCGGGGTGAAGAGGGTCAGGCCGCTGATCCGCGGCCCGAACGGGAAGTCACAGAGCGACGGGACCGTCTCGCACGCGTCGAGGATGCAGACGCCGCCCTCGCCGCAGGACTCGGCAGCCGCCGCGTACTCACACGCCGCCGTCCCGGCGTCGTCGACCGCGCAGGTCCCGTCCTCGTACGCGATCCGCGAGGCCCGGTGGAGCTCGCAGTGAGACGCCGGTGGGGCGTCGCAGGTCAGCGCCTCGCACGGGTCCGGCGCCGTCGTGTCGACGACCGTGGCGTCCTCGGCGGCCGCATCCTCGGCGCTCGCGTCGGTCGTGTCGGCGTCGGCGCCGTCCGCGACGGCCGCGTCCGTCGCCTTGGACGGCGCGCTGTCACACGCGGCCGTGCCCAGCGCGAAGGGAGTGAGGAGGGACAGGGAGAGCAGCAGCTGCTTCATGGGATGACCACCGAGAGCGCGCACTTCTGCGCGTTGCACACCACGGCCGTCCGTGCGCGCGGCCCGCCCGGCGCGCACAGCCCCAGCCGCTTGTCGAGGGCCCGACGCTGGGCCGCGGCCTCTTCCTCCGGCCACTCGCCGTAGCGACACCGCACGAGGCGGGCGCCGTCGGTCGCGAAGTCCTGGACGAAGCACCGCTCCGCGCCCGGGAGGAGCTGCGCGAGCGGCGCGCTCGAGCCCCACGCGGCCGCCTCGGCCTCGCCGGCCGGGATCTGATCACGCGCCGCCGCGAGGGTCGAGAGGGCCTCGCAGAGGTCGCCCTCCGCGACGAACAGGAAGGTCCCGTTGACGTCGTGGGGGAGGGCGGCCGGGAACGCGGTCGGCGCGATGACCGGGATCGGCGTCGCCCCCTCGCGCATCTTGAGCGTGAGGTAGTCGATCGAGGTGACGCCGATGGCGCCGGGGCGCTCGAGCTCGGACAGCAGCACCCGCACGAAGGGCGAGTGCGCGAGGCCCGGCGTGCCGTCGAGGGTCGGCGCCTTCCCCACCGACGCCACGACGAGGCGGCTGTGGGTGGCCGCGTAGCCGCGCAGGACCTCGCGGGTCGCGGCCGACTGGCCCCGCTGCGCGGTCGAGGCGCCGAAGGCCACGGAGGGGTCGAAGGTGCCGGCATAGCAGGCGTCTACGAGCACCAGGACGTGGCGCGCGCGCGTCCCGTAGAGCGCGCGCTTGACGTTGTCGAGCGGGTAGCAGCCGCGGCCGCAGCGTTCGTCGGCGTCGCGCAAGACGAGGTAGCCCGCCCTGTCGGTGGGGTCGAAGTAGCCGTGGCCGGCGACGAAGATCAGCAGGTCGTCGGCCTCCCCCGCGCTGTCCGCCGCCCGCGCGAGCGCCGCCTTGAGGCCTTCCCGGTCCGGATCGACGAGGGTCGTCGCGGTGAAGCCATAGCGGCGCTCGAGGACCTCGGCGAGGGCCTGGGCGTCGCGTGTCGGGTTCGCGAGCGTCGGCCACTCGGGCGCGTCGTAGTGGGACGTCCCGACCACCAGCGCGGCGCGACGGCCAGGGGACTCGGCACGCGCCGTCGCGCCGCCGCCGACGAAGAGCACGAGCCCCAGCGCGGCCGCGAGCGCCCGCGGGCTCACCGGGTGCCCTGCTTCGTGATCGCGCCGTGGCCGTCGAGCTCGAGCCACGGCCCGCGCTCCTCGCCGGCGCTCCACGTGCGGATCGCGATGACGCCGCCGTCGGCGTCGAAGTCCACCGCCACGCCGTCGAGCTGCCCGTCGCGGAGGTGCTCGATGCGGATCACCCGGCCAGCCCGGAAGAGCACGCGCTCCCCGGTCCCGTCGGGCGGGTCGATCGCGGCCGGGCGGCCGCGTGGATCGAGCTGCACGGCGGCCGTGGGGGAGGTGGGGCGCTCGTCCGGCCGCACGAAGGTGTAGGGCGTCTCGCCGTCGCCGCTCGACGGGGAGATGAGCGCGAAGGTCGCGATGGCCGCGGCCGCCGCGAGCCCGAGGCCGAAGAGCCAGGTGACGGGCTCCCTCAGCGGTGAGCGCCGGCGCGCCGGCTCGTGCTTCGCCGTCGAGTCCTCGCGGAGGGCGTCGGCGGCGGCCTCGAGCGCCGCGTCGTATCGCGCCTCGGCGGCCGACGACAGGCGCGCGAGCAGCCGCTGCTCGAACCCGGCGGGCGGCGCGGGGGAGGTCTCGTCCTCGAAGCGCTCCGGGTCGACCGGGTCGAGGTCTTCGTCGCGCGTCGTCATGGCGCCTCCGTGAGCAGGCGGCCGAGCCGGCCCTTGGCGTGGAAGAACAGCGTCCGCAGCCCCTCCGGGGTCGTCACGCTGTCGCCGAAGCGCGCCTGAAAGCGTGGCAGGATCGTCGCGTAGTCCTGGCGCTCGACCAGGCGCGCCCGCACGAGGAAGGCCTCGCGCGGCGCCAGCTTCTCGAGCGCCGCCGCGAGCGCCTCGAGCCGTTGCCGGTGCTCGTGCGCTTCCCGTTCCGCGACGTCGCGCGGGGGATGGAGCATCGCCGCGACGGACTCCTCGTGCTGCGTGAGGATGCGTGCGCGGCGCTGCTCGGTGACGAAGCCCGAGCGCGCGAGGTTCGACGCGATGCCGTAGAGGAAGGTCTTGAGCGAGCTTCGGCCCTCGAACCGGGGGAGGGCCTCGCGGAAGGTGAGGAGGGACTGCTGGGCCAGATCCTCGGCCGTGGCCTCGTCGACGCCCCGCTGCGCCGCGCAGAAGCGCCACAGCGTGGCGCCGAAACCCTGGGCCATCAGCGTGGTCACGCGGTCGAGGTGCGCGTCGCGGGCAAACGGCGTCGGCGCGGCGCGCGCCGCCGCGAGCTCCTCTTCAGCGGCTGACAGCAGGGCGTCCCGTCCCTCTTGGGTCGACGGAGGCGGCTGCGGTCGCGCCGAGCTGCGCGCCTTGAAGAGTGAGAGGAGCACCGCGGGTTCCTTGCGATGCGCAGACCTGCGCTCTTGCCAAACTAGGCCGAAGCGGCAACCTGCGTCAACGGGTCGCAGCGCGCCGCGGCGCGGATGTTGCGCTGCGGTGCGGCGCCGGCATGCGCGCTTCCCTGGCGGGTTTCCGCCGCGGCGTGCGGGGTGACGACTGGGCAAGCGAGAGAGCACGACCGAGGTGTCCTCGAGCCGCCGAAGGCGATTCTTTCGGCGCTCTATGTTCCGATAGTCGCGCCACATCGAGTCGCGTTTCGCCGGCCGCGCTGTCCCGGTGCGCGATGTCCAACACTGAACGGGGCTGAGGCGTGCGCAGGAGGCCGCGCCATGGTACGTCGTGAACATGGCGACTCGTGAAGAGCTCGATGGTTCCCCTCGCGAGCTGCTGGCACGCTGGCAGAGCTACGGACCAGACTGGGACGCTGCCGTCCGCGCCGGGATCGACGTCGCGCTGATCGAGGAGAATCTGCTTCTCACGCCGGCCGAGCGTATCGAGCAGCTCGACCGGATGACGCGCCTCATCGCCTCGTTGAGGCCCTTCGACACGCAGGAGGAGAGTCTTGCCGCTCCAGGACACGCCGGCGCTCCTCCGAGCCCTCGCTGACTCCGGCGTCCGCTTCATCGTCGTCGGTGGGGTCGCCGCGATCGCGCACGGGGCCACGACCTTCACGCGCGACCTCGATGTATTGGCTCCTTTCGAGCGTTCCAACATCGCTTGCCTCTTGGCTGCGTTGCTCCCGCTCCATCCGCGGTTTGCGCTGCACCCTCAGCACCCGTCGCTCGATCAATCCATCGACGAGCTGGCGACGTTCAAGAACCTCTACCTGGTGACCGATCTCGGGCGCCTCGACATCCTCGGGGCCATCCCGAACGGGACATTTGCGGAGATGGCTCCAACGGCTGTCGAGATGGAGGTCGCGGGCGTGCGGTGCGCGATCCTCGGGCTCGACGAGCTCATCGCGTCGAAAGAGGCCCTCGGCCGCGAAAAGGACAAGCTCTCGGAGCTCGAGCTACGCGCCATCCGCGACCGCCTCCGCGCACCGACCTTGGGCGCCCGCGAGGACCGCGACGACTCCTAGGTCGCCGACGGCTCTCAGCTGGTCCGCTTGCGCGCGGCGACGAGCCAGGAGCTGTAGTGGAAGCTACAGCGGGCGTGGTCGCGGAGCGTCCAGGGGACGTCGTCGACGGTGTCGAGGATCTCGTAGGCGAGGTGCGTCAAGAGCGGGGTCTCGCCGCGCAGGATGGCCTGCACCGCCTCCGCGCTCCCCATGGCCGCCAGCGCCGGGACCGTGCCGCCGCCGAGCTGCTCCTCGGCCGGGGTGACGTGGTCCTGCCACGAGAACGGGCTCGCCAGCAGCAGGAGCCCGCCCGGCCGCAGCACCGCGTCGAGCTGCCCCAGCAGGTTCAGCGGCTCGACCACCGTGTCGAGCAGGTTCAGCGCCATCACCACGTCGGCGCAGCCCGCCTGGAGCGGCGGGTCGAGGGCGTTGCCCACGACGACGTGCACGTCCGTCAGGCGCTCGCCGGCGACCGGGGGCGCCGACTGGAAGCTCCGCCCCTCGACGCGCACCAGCCGCGGGACGGCCTCGCCGCGGACCAGGGCCGCCGCCGCCCGCGCCCCGACCACGCTCGCCTCGACGCCGATCACCTCGGCGCACACCGCCCGGAGCGACGCCAGGTCCGCCCCGACCGCGCAGCCGAGCTCCACCCCGAGGGTCGCCTGCGCCGGCGCGAAGCGCGCGAGCCGCTCGCGCACCGCCACCCGCAGCGCCGCCTCGGGCGCGAGCACCGTCGGCAGATACCGCGCCAGGTACGCCAGCGCCTCGTAGGACACCGCGTCCAGCGGCGCCGTCGCGTCCTCACCCACCGACGCCAGGTAGCCCTCGGCGTCCGCCATCAGGATCGGCACGCCGTCCGGCGTCCAGGGCACCAAAGACCAAGTCCCCGACCCGGCGCCGTCCTCCAGAAGGGGGACGCGTAGCGCCGGATGCGGGGACTCGGTGTCCATCTCTGTCGCGAGGAGGGCTACTCGCCCCGCTCACGGACCTGCTTGAGCGCCGCCGGGGTCGCGTGCATCTCGGCGACCCGCATCCGGTTCTCGGCCCGGAGCCGACGCCGCTTCGCCTTGTCCCAGGCGTCCGGCCGCGCGTCGCGGTCGATCTCGCGGAGCTCGCGCTCGGCGCGCTCGACCGACGCCTTGGAGCGCGCGATGTCGATCTCGTCGGGCTTCTCGGCGCTCTGCGTCACGACGGTCACGACGTCGTCGTGGACCTCCATGTAGCCGTCGTTCGTCGCCAGGTACTCCGTCCGATTGCTCGTGACGTAGCTCAGCTTGCCGATCGACAGGCTCGTGATGAGCGGGCGGTGACCCGGCAGGATCCCCAGCTCGCCCACGGCCCCCGGGATGGTGACCGACTGGACCTGGGCCTCGACCTTCGCCCCCTCGGGCGTGACCACGCTCAGCCGCATCGGCTACATCTCCTTGGCGGCGGCGACGACTTCCTCGATCGTGCCCTTCATGTAGAAGGCCTGCTCGGGGATGTCGTCGTAGTCACCGTTGCAGATGCCCTTGAACCCCTTGATGGTGTCCTCGAGCTTCACGTACTTGCCGGCGAAGCCGGTGAACACCTCGGCGACGTGGAACGGCTGGCTCAGGAAGCGCTGGATCTTACGGGCGCGCGCCACGACCAGCCGCTGCTCCTCCGAGAGCTCGTCCATACCGAGGATGGCGATGATGTCCTGGAGGTCCTTGTAGCCCTGCAGGATCTCCTGCACCTGACGCGCGACCGCGTAGTGCTCCTCGCCGACGACGTCGGGCGAGAGGATGCGGCTCGTCGAGTCGAGCGGGTCCACGGCGGGGTAGATGCCCAGGGACGCCAGCTGGCGCGAGAGCACCGTGGTGGCGTCGAGGTGGGCGAAGGCCGTGGCCGGCGCGGGGTCGGTGAGGTCGTCGGCGGGCACGTAGATGGCCTGCACGGACGTGATCGAGCCCTTCTTGGTCGAGGTGATGCGCTCCTGGAGCGCGCCCATCTCGGTCGCCAGGGTCGGCTGGTAGCCGACGGCGCTCGGGATACGACCGAGCAGCGCGGACACCTCGGAGCCGGCCTGGGTGAAACGGAAGATGTTGTCGACGAAGAGGAGCACGTCCTGGCCACGCTCGTCGCGGAAGAACTCCGCCACGGTCAGCGCGGACAGCGCGACCCGCGAGCGCGCGCCCGGCGGCTCGTTCATCTGGCCGTACACCAGCGCCGTCTTGCTGAGCACCGAGTTGCCCGTCTTGAGCTTCGACTCCTTCATCTCGTGATAGAGGTCGTTGCCCTCACGGGTACGCTCGCCGACACCCGCGAAGACCGACACGCCGCCGTGCTCCATCGCGAGGTTGTTGATGAGCTCCTGGATGATGACGGTCTTGCCGACGCCGGCGCCGCCGAAGAGGCCGATCTTGCCACCGCGCTGGTAGGGCGCGAGCAGGTCGACGACCTTGATGCCCGTTTCGAAGGCCGCGACGTTCACGTCGAGGTCGACGAGCGCCGGCGGGTCCCGGTGGATCGGGTCGTAGCGGACCGCCTCGATCGGCCCGAAGCCGTCGACGGGCTCGCCCACGACGTTCTGGATGCGGCCGAGCGCACCCTCGCCGACCGGCATCGAGATCGGCGCGCCGGTGTTCTGCACCTGCAGCCCGCGGACCAGACCGTCGGTCGTGTCCATCGAGATGGTGCGGACCATGTTGTCGCCGAGGTGCATCGCGACCTCGAGGACCAGGTTGTACTCCCGGTCGTCGATGGCCTTGTTGGTGACCCTCAGCGCCGTCAGGATGTTGGGGAGGCCGCCGGCCGGGAACTCGACGTCGACGACGGGGCCGATGACCTGGGTGACCGTGCCCATCGGGGCGGTGTCCGCTGCTGCTGCCATGGCTTCTCTGACCTCTCGCTCGGTTCTTTGTCAGGGGCGCGTCGCGCGCACGTTCAAAGCGCTTCCGCGCCGCTGATGATCTCGATGAGCTCGGTGGTGATCGCGGCCTGCCGCGCGCGGTTGTAGCTGAGCGTCAGGCGGTCGATGAGCTCGCCGGCGTTCTTCGTCGCCGAGTCCATCGCGCTCATCCGGGCGCCCATCTCGCTGGCCACGCTCTCGAGCAGGATGCGGTAGATCTGCACGGTCAGGTGCCCGGGCAGCACCGCGTCCAGGATCTCCCGCTGGGACGGCTCGTAGATGAAGTCGGGGCGGTAGGACCCCTCGTCGAACTCGGCCGGCACGATCGGCAGGAGCTGCTCGACGACGACCTGCTGCGTGATCGCCGACTTGAACTCGTTGTAGACGATGTAGACCGCGTCGAGGTCGTGCTCCTTGAAGCGGAGCGTCGCGTGCTCGGCGATCTCCGAGGCGCGCTCCTGGGTCACGTCCTGGAGCACGTCCTCGAAGTACGTGTTGAGCGTCACGTCGCGCCGCTTGAAGTACTCCCACCCCTTGCGGCCGACCACGTCCATCGCGATCTGCTCGTGACCCGCGTCGTTCGCCTGCATGTAGCGCTCGGCGGTGCGGTTGATGTTGGCGTTGAAGCCGCCGCACAGCCCGCGGTCACTCGTGAAGATGAGGAGCTCGACCCGCTTCGGCGGCCGCTGCTCGAGCAGCGGGTGGTCGGAGACGTCGGCGCGGGCCGCCAGCTGCGCGATGATGTCGCGCGTCCGATAGGCGTACGGACGCATCCGCTCGATGGCCTGCTGGGCCTTGCGCAGGCGCGCGGCCGCCACCATCTTCATCGCCTTCGTGATCTGCTGGGTGTTCTTGACCGTGCCGATCCGGTTGCGAATGGCTTTGAGGTTCGCCATCGGTCGGGCCCTACTTGTCGCTCGGCTTGAAGATGCCGGCGAACTCCTTGAGGATCTCGATCATCTTGTCGCGGATGCCGTCGGTCATCGCGGCGACCTTGCGGACCTCGGGGAGGAACTCGGGGTAGCGCGAGTCGACGAACGCGAAGAGCTCCCGCTCGTAGCGCTTGAGGTCGCGGACCGGGTAGTCCATCACGAAGGCCTCGGGGGCCGTGCCCGCGAAGATGATGAGCGCCTGGCGCTCGTAGGGGAGCGGCGAGTACTGGTTCTGCTTCAGCATCTCGACGAGGCGCTCGCCCTTGGCCAGCTGGCGCTGGGTCGCGGCGTCGAGGTCCGAGGCGAACTGCGAGAAGGCGGCGAGCTCGCGGTACTGCGCGAGGTCGAGCTTCAGCGAGCCCGAGACCTTCTTCATGACCTTCGTCTGGGCGGCCGAGCCGACGCGGGACACCGAGATGCCCACGTTGATGGCGGGGCGGACGCCCTGGTAGAAGAGGTCGCTCTCGAGGAAGATCTGGCCGTCGGTGATCGAGATGACGTTCGTCGGGATGTACGCCGAGACGTCGCCGGCCTGGGTCTCGATGATCGGGAGCGCCGTGAGGCTGCCGCCGCCGAGCTCGTCGCTCATCTTCGCCGCGCGCTCGAGGAGGCGCGAGTGGATGTAGAAGACGTCGCCGGGGTACGCCTCGCGGCCCGGCGGGCGGCGGAGGAGCAGCGACATCTGGCGGTAGGCGACGGCCTGCTTCGAGAGATCATCGTAGATGATGAGCGCGTGCATCCCGTTGTCGCGGAAGTACTCGCCCATCGTGCAGCCCGTGTAGGGCGCGAGGAACTGGAGCGGCGCCATCTCGGAGGCCGAGGAGCTGACGACCGTGGTGTACTCCATGGCGCCCGCGGCCTCGAGCTTCGCCACCACCTGCGCCACCGTCGACTGCTTCTGGCCGATGGCCACGTAGATGCAGTAAACGTCGGTGTTCTTCTGGTTGATGATGGTGTCGATGGCGACGGCGGTCTTGCCCGTCTGGCGGTCGCCGATGATGAGCTCGCGCTGGCCGCGGCCGATCGGTACCATCGAGTCGATGGCCTTGAGGCCGGTCATCAGCGGCTCGTCGACCGACTTACGGGTCATGATGCCCGGGGCCTTGAGCTCGACGCGGCGGCTGTCGTCGCTGACGATGGGGCCCTTGCCGTCGATGGGCTCGCCGAGCGAGTTCACGACGCGCCCGAGGAGGGGCTTGCCGACCGGGACCTCGACGATCTTGCCGGTCCGGCGCGCGACGTCGCCGTCGCGGATGAGCTCGGCCTTGCCGAGGAGCGCCACGCCGACGTTGTTCTCCTCGAGGTTGAGGACCATGCCCTTCACGCCGTGCGGGAACTCCAGGAGCTCACCCGCCATCGCGTTCTCGAGGCCGTGGACGCGCGCGATGCCGTCACCGGTCGTCAGGACGGTGCCGGTCTCCTGGACCTCGACCTTCTTGTCGTACTCGGCGATCTGGGTCTTGATGATGGAACTGATCTCGGCGACGCTTAGATTCACGGAGCTGCTCCGATTTCAGGCAGGGGCTGCCGGGCTTGGGGGCCGTGAGACCGCTGATGCTTGCGGGGGTCCCGATGCGGACGACGCCGAACGGGGGCACTAGTCTCTGTAGAGGGTGTCCGACGCTCAGACGAGCAGGTGCTCGCGCAGCGACTGGAGCTGCGTCTTGACGCTGCCGTCGAGGACGATGTTGCCGATCTCCGTGACGACGCCGCCGATGAGCGACGGGTCGACGCGGGCATCGAGCACGACGGTCTTGCCAGTGAGGCGCTGGAGCGCCGTCTGGATGCGGGCGAGGTCGCTGCGCTCGAGCGGGACCGCGCTGGTCACGGTCGCGCGCGTGCGGTTGGACAGCTCGTCCATCTGCGCGGCGAAGGCCCGCGTGATCTCCTCGACCTGCGTGATGCGGCCGTTCTCGAGGAGGACCAGCAGGAAGTTGCGGGTCGTCGGGGCGAACAGGAAGCGCGCGAAGATCTTGGTCAGCACCTCACGCTTGGCGTCGAGGGACACGACCGGGTTCTTCATCAGGTCCTGGAGGTCCGAGCTCGACGCCCACGTCTGGGTGAACGACTCGAGCTGCTTGCCGATCACCGCGTGGTTCTTCGTCTCGGTGCAGAGCTCGACGAGCGCCTTGGCGTAACGTCGGGCGATGGGCGATTCGCTCACGGGGTTGTCGTCCTTCCTCGCTGAGGGCGTTCAGAGCGCGTGGTGTGGGCCCTGACGATGGAGTGTGCGTGTGGTCGCGGCGGAGCCGGCGAGGCTCAGGCGGCGAACTGGTCGAGCTTCTCGAGGCCCTCGAGGCCCTTGATGTAGTCGTTCGCCATGTCGCGCTGGGTCGCGGCGTTGAGCTGCGCCCGGACCTTGGCCTCGGTGCTCGCGAGGACCTCGGCGACGACTTCCTGCTCGAGCTCCTGGCGGAGCTTCGCCGTCTCCTGCTGAATCTGCTTCTGCGCGGCGGTGCGCATCCGGGCGGCGCTCTCCTCGGCCTCGGCCAGGATGCGGGCCCGCTCGCGCTCGCCGTCGGCGCGGAACTCGTCGCGGATCTTGGCGACCTCGGCCTCGAGCCCGGTCATCAGGCGCTGGTACTCGGCGAGCTTGGCGTCGGCCTCTTCCTTGAGGTGCTTGGCCTCGACGAGCTCGGCGGCGGCCCGGTCGTGCCGCTTGACGAGGTAGTCCTTGGCCCGCGGGAGCGCCCAGAAGTACAGGACGAGGAGCAGGACCACGAAGTTGATGATCTGGAAGCCGTCGGCGAGGCCGAACTCGCCGTGCCCGCCTCCCTCGGCGGCCATCGCGGCGCCCGAGGCGAAGGTGGCGGCGGCGCCGGAGAGCACCGCGAGCGCGCGGGTGAACACGGTGGTCATGCCTTTCCTCCGGCCTTCACGAGCTTGAGGGCGAGCGCGCTGGACAGCTCGTCCACGTGCGACTTCATCTCGGCGCGGGCCTTCGCGGCGGACGCGACCAGCTCGTCGTTGCTGGTGTCGATCTGCGCGTTCACCTCGGCGCGGACGCTGTCGACCGTGCTGCGGGCGCTCGTGATCGCCGCGTCGCGGATCTGCTCACGCACCTCGACGGCGCTCTGGCGGGCAGCGGTGTGCTGCTTCTCGTAGGCCAGCTGGGTCTCGGCCGCGACGATCTCGGCCTTGGAGGCCGCCTCCCGCGCACCTTCCATGCTGACGTAGCGCTGCTCCTGCGATTTCATCAGCGGGCGCGTGATGAGCTTCGTCAGGAGGAACGCGAAGACGATGAACAGCCCCAACATGAAGACGATGCTCCAGTCGAGGTCGACGAGGCGTGCGCCGAGCAGTTCGTCACCGAGGGCGCGAGCGTTGTCCAGCATCCGAGTGGCTCCGTGGGCCGGTCAGGGGAGGCAGGAGCCCCCGAAAGCGGGTCGGACCTAGCACACGCCTAGATATGGGTCAAGGGCTTGATGTCACAGCTCCGGGCGCCCGGCGGGCCGGCCTCGGACGCGGGTCGCGGCTCTGCCCGTGGTGGTGCGGATGGGCACGCGATGGTCCCGTCGCGGGGCAGGGGGGAGCGGCCGCTCAGAGGTCTCCGCCGCCGGGGTCCTCGGCAGGACACTGGCGATAGGCGTCGGCGTCGTCGATGAACGCGCCCTCGCCGCCGTTCGCCTCGGCGTCGCCGGTGGTGAAGCGCCAGCCGAGGCGGACGACGCGGCCCACGAAGGGGGCGAGGTCCACGGTGACCGGGAGCCAGTCGCCGGCCGAGGTGCCGCCGATCGTGCGGGAGTCCCAGACGACGGCCGCGGGGAGCTCGACGTCGGCGCCGAGGTCCACGCTCACCAGGGCCTCGAGGAGGTCGAGCCCGGCGGGATTGACGGGATCCGGGGCGGCGTCGAACTCGGTCGAGAGCCACACCCAGAAGCTCCACACCGGGGCGTCGGGCGGGACGGCGAAGGACGGCGACCACACGACGCCGGCGGCGCTCTCGCCTGCGGGCGCTGTCTCGGCCTCGCCGGGGACGCCGAAGCGGAGCGACGCCGCGCCGGTCCGCGCGCGGCGACTCGAGCGGTGCCAGAGCCCGGCGTCCTCGCCCTCGACGGCCCAGGCGGCGCCGAGGTCGGCCTCGAAGGAGGCGGGGGAGGGGAAGCTGCGGGCGGGGTCGCAGCACGCCGCGGTCAGCGTGCGCGTGGTCTCGCAG